>JAQTYB010000008.1 GCA_028688475.1 Elusimicrobiales bacterium | reverse complement strand
TCGACTTGCCTTCCTTCGACAATACCTTCGTCAATGCTGCCGTCAGCGTCGTCTTGCCGTGGTCCACGTGGCCTATCGTACCTACGTTCACATGCGGCTTGTTCCGCTCAAACTTTGCTTTTGCCATAATCAGTGTTCCTCCGCTCAGGCCACGCTGGCCTCGCTGGTTCTTTTTTCCACGACCGCCTTGGCGATGTTGCCAGGCACTTCTTCGTAGTGGCTGGGTTCCAGGTTGAACGAAGCCCGGCCCTGCGATATGGAACGGACCGCCGTGGCGTAGCCGAACATCTCCGACAGCGGCACCGTGCCTTTGATAAAACGAACGTTTCCGCGGCTGCCCATCTCGGTTATTTTGGCGCGCCGGGAATTGAGGTCGCCGATGATGTCGCCCATATTCTCCTCGGGAGTCACCACCTCGAATTTCATGATGGGTTCGAGAAGAACTGGATTCGCCTTTTTGCAGCCGGCGCGCAATGCCATGGCGCCGGCTATCTTGAAGGCGATTTCAGAGGAGTCAACCTCATGGTACGAGCCGTCGAACAGCGTGGCGCGCACGTCCACAAGCGGGAAGCCCGCCAGCGCGCCGCCGTCAATGGCCTCGCGGCAGCCCTTTTCTACCGCGGGGATGAATTCGCGCGGCACGCGGCCCTGCTTGATGCCGTCCACAAACTCGAAACCGCTGCCGTGGGGAAGGGGCTCAAGCTTGAGCCACACATGGCCGTACTGGCCGCGTCCGCCGGTCTGGCGGATGAATTTGCTTTCTTCCTCGACGCTTTTGCGGATGGTTTCGCGGTAAGCCACCTGCGGCTTGCCGATGTTGGCCTGCACGTTGAACTCGCGGCGCATGCGGTCCACGATGATGTCAAGGTGCAGTTCGCCCATGCCGGAAATAATCGTCTGCGCGGTTTCCTCGTCGGTGCGGACGCGGAAGGTCTGGTCTTCCTCGGCCAGGCGGGAAAGCGCGGTGGCCATCTTCTCCTCGTCTTCCTTGGATTTCGGCTCGATGGCGATGGAGATGACGGGCTCAGGAAACGTGATGGCTTCCAGAATCATCGGGTGGTCCGGCGAGCAGATGGTCGCCCCGACGGCGGCGTTCTTGAGCGCTACCGTGGCGGCTATGTCGCCCGCATGGACCTCTTTGATTTCCTCGCGCTTGTTGGCGTGCATGCGCAGGATGCGGCCAACGCGCTCGCTGGCGCGCTTGCCGGGGAAATAGATGCTGTCGCCCGCGTTGAGGATGCCGGAGTAAACCCGGAAGAAACTCAGCTTGCCGACGTAAGGGTCGGTCTGGATTTTGAAAAGGAGCGCTGCGAACGGCTCCTTCTCGTCGTGCTTGCGATGCATTTCCGCGCCGGTGACAGGGTCGGTGCCCTTTACCGGAGCGATATCCGCGGGAGACGGCAGGTAATAGCAGACCGCGTCCAGCATGGGCTGCACACCTTTGTTCTTATAGGAGGAGCCGCAGACCACGGGGAAGAACTTGGCGCTCAGCACGCCTTTTCTTATGGCCTTGCGTATTTCGTCAACGGGGAAATCGTGGACGCCGTCGAGATACTTCTGCATTATCGTCTCGTCGTAGTCGGCGATTTTCTCTATCATGAACTCGTGCGCCTTGACGGCTTTTTCCTTCAAGTCCGCGGGGATGTCAACTAGCTCAAATTTGGCTCCCAGTTCCTCGCCGCTCCAGACGTAGGCTTTCATCTGGACCAGGTCCACGACGCCTTTGAGCTGGTCCTCGGCGCCTATCGGAATCTGTATCGGCACGGCCGCGCCGCCCAGTTTTTCGCGGATGGAGGTCACGGCGGCGTAAAAGTCCGCGCCGGTGCGGTCCATCTTGTTGATGTAGGCTATGCGGGGCACGCCGTATTTGTCCGCCTGGCGCCAGACCGTCTCGGACTGGGGCTCGACGCCCTGCACTCCGTCGAAAACCACCACGGCTCCGTCGAGGACGCGCAGGCTGCGCTCCACCTCGGCGGTGAAGTCAACGTGTCCCGGAGTGTCGATGATGTTTATCTGGCAGTCCAGCCAGGTGGCGTAGGTGGCGGCGGCGGTGATGGTGATTCCGCGCTCGCGCTCCTGCGGCATCCAGTCGGTGGTCGTGGTGCCGTCGTGCACCTCGCCGATTTTGTAAATGCGGCCCGTGTAATACAGAATGCGCTCGGTCGTTGTCGTCTTGCCGGCGTCTATGTGGGCGATGATTCCGATATTGCGGACTTTATCAAGCGGGAACTCTCTAGCCATAGCGTATTTCTCAGTTCAGTCTGCTACCACTTGTAGTGGGCAAACGCTCTGTTAGCCTCCGCCATTTTATGCGTGTCTTCGCGCTTTTTGAACGCCGTTCCCTCTTTGCGGGCGGCGAGCATAAGCTCTTCGGCGAGTTTTTCCGCCATGGGCTTGCCTTTGCGGCTTTTCGCGGCGGTCAGTATCCAGCGCATGGCGAGCGTGCTGCTGCGCAGCGGACGCACTTCGCAGGGCACCTGATAGGTGGCGCCGCCGACCCTGCGGGCTTTCACTTCCAGCAGCGGGCGGACGTTCTCTATCGCCTTGGTCAGGACGGGAAGCGGCTCTTCCTTCGTCTTCTCGCGTATGATGTCAAGCGCGCCGTAAACCACATACTCGGCGGCGCTCTTGCGTCCGGTGTGGTTCATCTTGTTGATGAGCCGCGTCACCAGCACGGAGCTGTATTTGAAGTCCCCGACGGGGAGCTCTCTTCTGTCTCTGGGTCTTAAACCTTTCCTGGGCATAGCTTATTGGCTCCTTATCTCCGTCAGGCGGCGGCTTTGGGCTGGCCCGCGGACGCGCCTTTGGGGCGTTTCACGCCGTAAAGCGAGCGGCCCTGCTTTCTGTTCTCAACGCCGGAGGCGTCGAGCGCGCCGCGAATGATATGGTAGCGCACGCCGGGAAGGTCCTTGACGCGCCCTCCGCGCACGAGCACTATCGAGTGCTCCTGCAGGTTGTGTCCGACGCCCGGAATGTAGGCGGTGACCTCTACTTTCGAGGTGAGCTTTACGCGCGCGACCTTGCGCAAAGCCGAGTTAGGCTTTTTCGGCGTGGTCGTGTAAACCCTCGTGCAGACGCCTCTGCGCTGGGGGCAGGAGGCCAGCGCCGGCGCCTTGGTCCTGCTTTTCTGCGCCGTCCGGCCCTGCCTGATAAGCTGATTTATTGTCGGCATTGCTGACTGTTTCCTCCGTTTTGCGGTCTACTTTTTAGAAACCTCTTGCGGCTCCTGCGCGGAAGCTTTCGCCTCCGCCAGAATGCGGCTGCCGGCTGTGCCGGTGCCCGCCGGGATGATATGGCCCACGATGACGTTTTCCTTGAGGCCGCGCAGATAGTCTATCTGGCCCATTATGGCCGCGTCCGTGAGGACTTTCGTGGTTTCCTGAAAACTCGCCGCCGAGATGAATGATTCCGACGCTAGCGACGCTTTGCTGACGCCCAGCAGCACCGGTTCGCCCTGCGCCTCGCGCTTGCCGGCGGCTTTCATCTTCTTGTTCTCGGCCACGAAAACGCCGCGGTTGACGATTTCGCCTTTCAGGAACGAAGTGTCGCCGCTGTCTATGATGCGGATGTTGCCCAGCATCTGGCGCACGACCACCTCGATATGGCGGTCGTTGATGGGCACGCCCTGGAGGCGGTAGACTTCCTGAATCGCGTTGAGCAGGAATTCCTGCACTTCCTTGATGCCGCGCACGCGCAGGATGTCGTGCGGGTTGATGGCGCCGTCGGTGAGGGCTTCGCCCACGCCGACATGGTCGCCTTCGTACACCACGAGATGCTTTCCGGTCGGGATGCTGTACGGCTTGACCTGGCCCGTCTCCTCGTTGCGGACGGAAACGACGATGAGGCCCTTGGGCGAGGTTTCCAGGCTGACCGTGCCCTCGATTTCCGAGATGATGGCGGGGTTGCGCGGCTTTCTCGCCTCGAACAGTTCGGCCACGCGCGGCAGGCCGCCGGTGATATCTTTCGTGCCGCCGGTTTCCTGCGGGATTTTGGCGATGATATCGCCGGATTCCAGCTTGTCGCCGGATTCCACCAGCAGAATCGTGTCAACGGGCAGAGGGTACTGAATCTTCTTGTCCTTAGCCTCGATGGAGATGCGGGGGTTTTTCTTGCTCTCGCGGCTGCCGATGATGCGCCGCTCGATGACGCCGGTGACCTTGTTGCGCTCCTCGTGCAGCGTGATGCCTTCGTTCACGTCGTGGAGCGTGACCGTGCCGTCCATTTCGGAAATAATCGGCAATGAGTGCGGGTCCCATTCGCCCAGCAGAGTGCCCGCCGCGACCTGCGCGTTGGAGCCGACATGCAGCTTGGCGCCGTAGTGAATCTTGTACGTCCTGAATAAGTTGTTGGCGCCCTCCACCATTATCTGGCCGTTGCGGGAGATGCAGACCGTGTCCCCGAAGCGGTTTTTGAGGGTGCGGATGTCTTTCCAGACTGCCTTGCCGGCGATATCCGTCACCGCCTGCGAACGGCTGAGCACGCGGGCCGCGGTGCCGCCGATGTGGAAGGTGCGCAGCGTAAGCTGGGTGCCGGGCTCGCCGATGGACTGCGCCGCGATGATGCCTACCGCCTCGCCGGGGTTGACCAGCTCCCACGTCGCGAGATTGATGCCGTAGCACTTGGCGCAGATGCCGAACTCGGACTCGCAGGTCAGGACGGAGCGGATGCGCACGGTTTCGATATCGTGGCGCTTGACTTCCTGCGCCGTCTCGGCGGTGATGAGCTCGCCTTCTTTTATGAGTGTCTTTTCCTCGCCTTTGGCGTCGCGCACTTTCACGGTTTCAAGGGAAACGCGGCCCGCTATGCGCTCCTCGAGCGGTTCTATGGGTTCCTCGCCGCTCGTCAGCGATTTCACGGGAATGCCGTTTATGGTGCCGCAATCGTGCTCCATGATGACGAGGTTGTGGCCCACGTCTATAAGGCGGCGGGTGAGGTAGCCGGCGTCGGCGGTTTTAAGGGCGGTGTCCGAAAGGCCTTTGCGTCCGCCGTGAGTGGAGATGAAGTATTCCAGCACGGTGAGGCCTTCGCGGAAGTTCGACAGAACCGGCGACTCGATGATTTCGCCGATGCTGCCGGTCAGTTTCTTCTGCGGGCGGGCCATGAGGCCGCGCATGCCGGCCAGCTGGCGCACCTGCTGGCGCGAGCCGCGCGCGCCGGAGTCCGACATCAGGAATATGGAGTTGAAACGCTGCTCGCCGGATTTGTACGGCTTAAGCTCCTGCTCGCGCATTTCCTTGAACAGCTTGTCGGCCACTTCGTCGCCGACTTTGGTCCAGATGTCCACAACCTTGTTGTAGCGCTCGCCTTCGGTGATGATGCCGTCCTCCGCCTGGCGGTGGATGTTGAGAACCGCCTTTTTGGCGTCGGCGATGTACTTTTCCTTTGAGGCCGGAACGACCATGTCGGCGATGGAAATGGACAGACCGGACCGGGTGGCCACCGAGTAGCCTAGCTTCATTATCTTGTCAAGCAGCTGCACGGTCTGGTAATGGCCGTAGCGCCGGTTCTTGTAGCATTCCTCCACCAGCCTGGACAACTCTTTCTTGCCCATCGCCTTGTTGAGAAATCCCCAGTTTTCGGGCAGGCATCTGTTGAACAGCACGCGGCCCACGGAGGTGAAATCCTTCCATTTGCGCGGGTTTCTCCATTCGGACTTGAGGTCTTTTTCCGCCAGTTCGGTGATGCCGCGTATCTTGATTTTGGCGTGGAGCGAGATTCTGCCGTGCTCGAAAGCGGCGAGCGCCTCTTCCTCGTCGGCGAAAACGTCTCCTTCGCCTTTCTCGCAATCCTTTGTCTTGGTGAGGTAGTTGATGCCCAGCACGATATCGTGCGAGGGCGCCGCTATGGGCCTGCCGGACGCGGGGGTGAGAATGTTGTTGGTGGACATCATGAGCATTCTCGCTTCCAGCTGCGCCTCGAGCGAAAGCGGCACATGCACCGCCATCTGGTCGCCGTCGAAGTCCGCGTTGAAGGCGGCGCAGGTCAGCGGGTGCAGCTGGATGGCCTTGCCTTCGATAAGCACCGGCTCGAACGCCTGTATGCCGAGGCGATGGAGAGTGGGCGCGCGGTTGAGCAGGACGGGATGGTTTTTGGTGACGTATTCGAGAATGTCCCATATTTCGGGCCGGACGCGCTCAAGCATTTTCTTGGCGGCCTTGAGGGTGACGCCCTCGCGGCGCATCATCTCGCCGATGATGAAGGGTTTGAACAATTCCAGCGCCATTAGTTTCGGCAGACCGCACTGGTGCAGCTTGAGACTGGGGCCTACGACGATGACGGAGCGGCCCGAATAGTCAACGCGCTTGCCCAGCAGGTTCTGGCGGAAACGGCCATGCTTTCCTTTTATGATGTCGGAAAGCGATTTGAGCGGCCTGCCGCCCGCGCCGATGAAAAACTTTCCGCGCGCGCCATTTTCGATAAGCGCGTCCACGGCTTCCTGGAGGAGACGCTTTTCGTTGTATATCATCACCTCGGGAGCGCGCAGCGCCTCGATATGCTTGAGGCGGTTGTTGCGGTTGATGATTCTGCGGTAAAGGTCGTTGAGGTCCGAGGTGGCGAAGCGTCCGCCTTCGAGCGGCACCAGCGGGCGCAGGTCCGGCGGGATGACGGGCAGTATCGTCATAATCATCCACTCCGGGCGGTTGCTGCTGTCGCGGAATTCTTCGAGAGTTTTGAGGCGGCGGAGGACTTTGGCGCGCTCCAGTTCGGAAGTGTTGGCGCCCAGTTCCTCGTGCAGCTTCGGAATTTCGGCTTCAAAATCAACTTTTTCGAGCAATTGGCGAATGGCGCCCGCGCCGATGCCCACCTTCAGCCGCATGCCGTATTTTTTGCGCGCGTCGCGCACCTGGGAATCGGTAAGCAGTTCGCAGCGGCGGATTTCGACGCGGCCCGTGACGGGGTCCACAACGTCTTCCAGCACGCCGTAGGCCGCGTAGTAGACGACGCGCTCAAGGTCGCTGGCCTTCATGTCCAGAATAATGCCGATGCGGGAAGGGGTCTTTCTCAAAAACCAGATATGCGCGACGGGCACCGCCAGTTCGATATGGCCCATACGCTCGCGGCGGACCTTGCTCTCGGTGATTTCCACGCCGCAGCGGTCGCACACCATGCCCTTGAATTTTATCCAGCGGTATTTGCCGCAGGAACACTCGTAGTCCTTGGTGGGGCCGAAAATGCGCTCGCAGAACAGGCCGTCGCGCTCCGGCTTCAACGTGCGGTAGTTGATGGTTTCGGGCTTTTTCACTTCGCCGCTGGACCACGCGCGCACCTGTTCGGGGCTGGCTATGCCCAGCTTCATGGCGTTAAAATCCAGGAAGTTCAGTTCGCCTGCTTTCTTGGTTTTCTTGCCTGCCGTTTTGGTTGACGTTGCGAGCATTTTAAAAGTCTCCAGGGTAACGGTCTACTCCGCTTTGGCTGCGGCGGGTTTTCGGGCCTCTTTCTTGGCTTCCGACGACGAACCGCCGGACTGCCTGTCGGCATTCACCTTGAGAAGGTCCACGCTGAGTCCCAGCGCCTGCAATTCCTTTATGAGAACCTTGAACGACTCAGGCACGCCGGGCTGCTGCGGGGCTTCGCCCTTTATTATCGCCTCGTACATCTTGGTGCGCCCCACGAAATCGTCGGACTTGACCGTGAGGAACTCCTGCAGCGTGTAGGTCGCGCCGTAGCCTTCTATGGCCCACACTTCCATTTCGCCGAAGCGCTGTCCGCCGAACTGCGCCTTGCCGCCCAGCGGCTGGCGGGTGATGAGGCTGTACGGGCCCGTCGAGCGGGCGTGCACCTTGTCTTCCACGAGATGGATGAGCTTCATGACGTACATGTAGCCTATGGTGACCTTCTCGGAGAAAGGCTCGCCGGTCCTGCCGTCGTAAAGCGTGATTCTGCAATATTCGTCCGGCAGATATTTCTCCGGAACGCCCTGCTTTTTGAGGTGCTCGCGCGCTTCCTTGACCTTGCCGCGAACCTCTTCCTCGGTGGCGCTGTCGAACACGGGACATATCATCTGCGTGCCCAACTGCTTGCCGGCCCAGCCGAGCATGACTTCCAGCAGTTGGCCCACGTTCATGCGGGAGGGTATGCCCAGCGGGGAAAGCACCACGTCTATAGGCGTGCCGTCGGGCATGAAAGGCATGTCCTCTTCCGCGAGTATTTTCGCCACCACGCCCTTGTTGCCGTGGCGCCCGGACAGCTTGTCGCCCACCTGCACCTTGCGGTGCGAGGCGATATAAACCTTGACCGTCTTGTTGACGGTGACGGCGAGCTCGTCGCCCTGCCGCGCGAATTCCTTCTCGCGAGAGTAATCCTCTTGCGTCTTTTTCTCCAGCAGCTTGAACAGGAGGTTCACACGCTCCTCTTCTTTTTCGCGCTGGGCGGGATTTTTGACGGAGGCTTTGACATTCTCAAGCGCGGCCCTGCGCTGCTCTTTGAGTGTCGCAAGGGCGCGGTCGCACTCCTCGTCTATGCCGTTGAGGCGCGCTTTTTCCTCCTGCTTGGAAAGCTTTTCCTTGCGGATGAACACGCGGGTGCCCAGAATCTTGCCGCTGACGCCCGGCGGCACGCGCAGCGAGGCGTCCACCACGTCTTCGGCTTTGCGGCCGAATATGACTTTGAGGAGGCGCTCTTCCGGTGTAAGCTGCTGCTCGCCTTTCGGTGTAACCTTGCCCACGAGAATATCGCCGGGGCCCACCACCGTGGAAGGCAGCACCACGCCCTGGTCGTCTAGATGCGCGAGCGCGTCGGCGCCGACGTTGGGAATGTCGCGGGTGATTTCTTCGGCGCCCAGTTTGGTGCTGCGCGCCTCGATTTCAAACTCGTGCAGGTGGATGGAGGTGAAAATATCGTCCTTCACCAGCCGCTCGGAAAGCAGTATGGCGTCCTCGAAGTTGTAGCCTTCCCAGCTCATGAAACCCACCAGCAGGTTGCGGCCCAGGGCAAGCTGGCCTTCGCTGGTGCCGGGGCCGTCTGCCAGGACGGAGCCTTTTCTGACGATGTCGCCGGACCTGGCGAACGGCACCTGGTTGACGCAGGTGTCCTGGTTGGAGCGCTTGTACTTGATGAGCGTGTACATGTCCACCTTCGCGCCCTTCTCTTCGTCGGGCTGGACGGCGATGGTGTCGCCCGTGGCGTAAAGCACGCGGCCCGGGCGCTTTGCGGTGATGCAGGCGCCGGAATCGCACGCCACCTCGCCTTCGATGCCGGTGGAAACCAGCGGGAACTCCGGCAGGAGAAGCGGCACGCCCTGGCGCTGCATGTTGCAGCCCATGAGCGCGCGGTTGGCGTCGTCATGCTCCAGGAAAGGGATGAGCGCGGCGGACACCGACACCACCTGCAGCGGCGAGATGTCCATGCAGTCAACGCGGGCCGGCTCCACCACCGGATAATCGGTGCGGATGCGGCAGTAGACTTGCTGCGCGTCTATCTTGCCGCCCGCCAGCGGGGTGTTGGCCTGCGCGACGTGGAAATTGTCCTCCTCGTCGGCGGTGTAATAGTTCACGTCGGCGGTGACCTTGCCGCCCTGCACCTTGCGGTAGGGCGTTTCGATAAGGCCGTACTCGTTGACCCGCGCATAGCAGGCCAGCGAGGTGATAAGGCCGATGTTCGGGCCTTCGGGAGTTTCAATCGGGCAGATGCGCCCGTAATGCGTATGATGCACGTCGCGGACTTCAAAGCCCGCGCGTTTGCGGTTCAAGCCGCCGGGGCCCAGCGCCGAAAGGCGGCGCTTGTGGGTCAGTTCCGACAGCGGGTTTATCTGGTCCATGAACTGCGACAACTGCGACGTGCCGAAAAACTTGCGGATTATCGCCTGCACCGGCTGAGCGTTGACGAGCGAGCGCGGCGTAATCGTCTTGTCCTCTTTATTCATCCGGTCGCGTATGGTGCGGGCCATCTGCGAGAGGCCGACCCGTATCTGGTTTTCAAGCAGTTCGCCGATGCCGCGCACGCGGCGGTTGCCGAGGTGGTCAATGTCGTCCATCTCGAAGGAGTAGCGCTCGCCCTTGTGCTCGATGTCCGTGACGCCGTTGTTGAGCGCCAGCAGATACTGCACGGTGGCGATGATGTCCTCCAGGCACAGCGTGCGGCGCTTGTCCGTCGGAACGGCAAAGCGCTTCGTGGAATCGGCCAGACGCTCGTAAACCGGCAGCAGCTTCTTGTTGAGCTTGTAGCGTCCGACGTAACTGAGGTCGTAGCGGCGCAGGTTCTTGAAAATAAGGTTGTCGAGGAACTGCTCCGCCTGCTCCTTGACGATGAAATCCTGCCCGCGCAGTTTCTTGTATATGTCCTGCTGGGCTTCCTTGGAGCTTTTGGTCGTGTCCTTGCGGCTTTCCAGCGTGAGCAGCATCGCCGGCGAATCCTGGCGCGGATTTCCGGTGATGAGTTTTAGATTTTTAACCTTGCGTTCGATGAAAAGCTTGAACGCCTTTTCGTCGAGCGGGACGGTGCCCTTTTCGTCAAGATTCCAGAGCACTTCGCCGGTGGACTCATCCACCACGTCGGCGACGGCGTAGCGACCTATGATGATGCCGGCGTTTTCGGGCGAGACGGCCACATCCTCGAACGGATAGAAGGTCTGGAGAATTTCCGCGTTGGTTTCAAGCCCGCAGGCGCGCAGGAACGTGGTGGCGAGTATTTTTTTCTTGCGGTCAAGCCGCACCCACAGGACGTTGGCCAGGTCGAACTCGAATTCCACCCAGGCGCCGCGGTACGGTATTATTCTGGCGAAATAAAGCTGTTTGCCGAGGGTGGACTGCTTCTTTTCCTCGTCTTCCTCAAAAATCACGCCGGGGGAGCGGTGCAGCTGGCTGACGATGACGCGCTCCGCGCCGTTGAACACGAAGCAGCCGCTCTCGGTCATGAGAGGCAGCTCGCAGAGCATGACATCCTGCTCCTGCACTTCCTTGAGCTTGCCGGTTTTCTGCTTTACGGAAAGCGCGAACCACACCTTGAGGGGCGCGGAATACGTGCTGTCGCGCACGGCGGCCTCCTCCGGGGTTTTGTAGCGCGGCTCGCACATCTCGTAGCGGAGGAAATCCAGCCGCATGCTGCCGTCGGGAGCCTCTACCGGGAACACATCTATGAAAGCGGCCTGAAGCCCCTGGAGAGTGCGCTCGCTGGGGCTGACATCAACCTGAAGAAATTCTTCAAATGAATGCTTTTGCAGTTCAAGTAAATTGGGCAGCTTGAGCGTCTGCGCTATCTTGGCGAAATTGAGTTGTTTCATTGTGTCCTCTGTTAAAAGGATGCCGTCGTATTTGCCGCTGCTGAACTACGCCTGCTTCGCTTGTCTGTCACCAACGACATCCCAGCCCCGCGCGGGGCTTTCGCCCCGGCGGGACTGAGATGGCGGTCTAATTCTGCACCCTGATTATTCGCAGGGGTTTATTTAAGTTCGACAGTCGCGCCGGCGTCCACCAGCTTCTTCTTCATTTCCTCGGCCTGCGCCTTGTCAACGTTTTCCTTCACCGGCTTGGGGGCGCCTTCGACGAGGTCTTTGGACTCTTTGAGTCCGAGGCCGGTCAGTTCGCGCACCACCTTGATGACGCCGATTTTCTTGGTCGTATCGGTAAGGCCGGAAAGCACGACGGAGAACTCCGTCTTTTCAGCGGCTGCCGCGGGCGCCGCCGCGCCGGCTGCGGGGGCGGCCATCATGCCCATCGCGGGGGCGGCTTTTACGCCGAATTTGTCTTCCACGGCCTTGACGAGTTCGGAAAGTTCCAGAACGGTAAGGGTGGATATCGCTTCTACGATTTCGTCCTTGCTGAGCTTCGTTGCCATTGTGATGTATCCTCTTGTTTGGGGTAGCCGCTTTCGCGCTTATCCCGAACCGGCCCGCTTTTCAGCCTGGCCCGCCCCGGACTACCTCCGCTGATTGCACGTCTCAGGCCGGTTTTTCAGCCGCCTTTTTGTCATGCAATGCCTGGAGCGCGAACGCCAGGTCGCGCATCGGAGCCTGCAATACCGAGGCTGTCCGGCTTATGCAACCGTGCAGGTTGCCAAGCAGACGGCACAGCACTTCGGTACGGGTTCCGAGCGTCGCCAGCTTTTTGCACTCGTCGGCGTTGTACCACGCGTCAGATGAATAACAGGCCTTGAGCTTGAGCGCGGGAAACTCTTTTTCGAAAGCCGCCATCACTCGCGCGGCTTCCACCAGGTCGCCGTCCTTTTGCAGAGCGACGGCGGTGGGTCCCTTCAGGGTCGCGGTCCCGGGCGCTTTGCCGATGCCGGCGTTTTCGAGCGCATGGAACACGATGCTGTTGCGTTCCACGCGAAAACGCGCCTTGGCAGGAGCAAGCTTTTCCCGGAGCGCCGCGAGGTTGACGAATTTCAACCCCTGATAGGACGCGAAAAAGATACCGCTGGCTGACTTAAGCTCTTCAGCCAGTTTCGCTGACCTGTCCTTCTTTTGCGCTTTGGTAAGCTTCATAGATTCATTGTAATAAATTTGCAACAACCACTTCCAGCACTTTCGCAACCTGCGGTTGCTCAAGCCGGTCCGACCGCTTGAAATCGAGTTGCAAACTTTTCCCAGTATGAGCGCCGTTTCAAACAAACAAGCGCCCGACATCCACGGATACTCTGACATCCGCCCTGTCGGCGCTTTCTCACGGGGCGCCCTGCTACGGCACCCGCCGGCGACTGATATTCCTTATCGGAATTTCAGACGGAAGCACCCCGCAAAACGACTGCGGGGGTTATGAGGAAATTCGGGATACAGAACCGGTAACCGGCTGGTCTGTGAATAACAGGCAGGGATGAGACCGGCAGCGACCTACTCTCCCAACGCCGAGTTGGGCGTTAGTACCATTGGCCCTGAAGAGCTTAACTGCCGTGTTCGGAATGGGAACGGGTGTGACCTCTTCGGACATACCACCGATCTCATTCCTGCCTGTTATTGTGAAAGAACTGTCTTGCGCGGGACGCTTCTCCGGCGGCAGGCGCCGATATTAGTTTCGTCCAACGGGATATGGAAGCCGCGTTAAAACATGCGGATTAAAGAATATGGCCAAGCCTCACGGCCGATTAGTACCGGTTAGCTCAATGCATTGCTGCACTTACACACCCGGCCTATCAAACCAGTAGTCTTCTGGTGGCCTTAAGTCCTCCGGCTTGCGCCGGAAAAAGGGAAACCTAATCTTGGGGCGGGTTTCACGCTTATATGCTTTCAGCGTTTATCCCTACCAGACACCGCTAACCAGCTGTACCCTTGGCAGGATAACTGGTATACAGGAGGTCTGTTCAGCCAGGCCCTCTCGTACTGTGGCCAACTCCCCTCAAGTTTCCTTCGAGCACAACAGATAGAGACCGTACTGTCTCACGACGTACTGAACCCAGCTCACGTACCGCTTTAATGGACGAACAGTCCAACCCTTCCCACCTGCTTCAGCGGGAGGATGCGATGAGCCGACATCGAGGTGCCAAACCTTGCCGTCGATGTGAACTCTTGGGCAAGATCAGCCTGTTATCCCCGGGGTAGCTTTTATCCGTTGAGCGATGGCCCTCCCACGAGGTACCACCGGATCACTAGGTCCTGCTTTCGCATCTGCTCGGCCCGTCGGCCTCACAGTTAAGCTCTCTTCTACCCTTGCGCTTAACGTCCGATTGCTATTCGGACTAAGAGAACCTTGGAACGCCTCCGTTACAATTTAGGAGGCGACCGCCCCAGTCAAACTGCCCGCCTGCCAATGTCCCCGACCCGGATTCACGGGTGCAGGTTAGAATCACAATCTCAAAAGGGTGGTATTTCACTGGCGGCTCCGCTGCCCCCGCGAGGACAGCCTCAAAGCCTTCCACCTATGCTACGCATTTAAGACCGTAAACCAATGACAAGTTACAGTAAAGCTCCACAGGGTCTTTTCGTCTTGTTGCGCTCAGCCAGCGTCTTCACTGGCACCACAATTTCGCCGAGCCCGCCGTCGAGACAGCGGTTCCTTTGTTATGCCATTCGTGCAGGTCGGAACTTACCCGACTAGGAATTTCGCTACCTTAGGACGGTTATAGTTACCGCCGCCGTTTACTGGGGCTTAAGTTCGGAGCTTCACCTTGCGGTTGACCCCTCCCCTTGACCTTCCAGCACCGGGCAGGCATCAGGCCCTATACCTCATCTTGAGATTTCAGCAGAGCCCTAAGTTTTTGTTAAACAGTCACGGAACCCCTTTCACTGCGGCCCTTTCGCAACGCATTGCTGCGCCGCTACAGGGGCATCCCTTCTTCCGAAGTTACGGGATTAGTTTGCCTAGTTCCTTGACGTGCGGTTAGCTCGCGCACCTTGGCATTTTCAGCCCACCTACCTGTGTCGGTTTGCGGTACGGTTACGATGGAAACTCCCCACGAGGCTTTTCTTGGCAGCGTGATTGGGCCGCTTCGCACGGATTTCTCCGCGCTCGCATTCATGTTTCGACTTAACGGGCCGGTGGATTTACCTGCCGACCCACGCCTACGCATTTAGACCGGGACAACCATTACCCGGACGGCTTACCCTTCTGCGTCCCCTCTTGAGTTATGACGCATCTATCATAGTTCCGGAATATTAACCGGATGCCCATCGCTTACGCCTTTCGGCCTCAGCTTAGGACCGACTGACCCTGAGCCGACGAACGTTGCTCAAGGAAACCTTAGGTTTTCGGTGACAAGGATTCTCACCTTGTTTATCGCTACTTATTCCAGCATCCTCACTTCCTGGCGCTCCAGCACTCCTTACGGTATGCCTTCGCAGCTGCCAGGAACGCTCCCCTACCACTCCACGCAACTCGCGTCGCATGGAATTCGCAATTTCGGCGGTACGCTTAGCCCCGTGTAATTTTCGGCGCAGGTCCACTAGACTAGTGAGCTGTTACGCACTCTTTAAAGGGTGGCTGCTTCTAAGCCAACCTCCTAGCTGTTTATGCAAACCCACATCCTTTTCCACTTAGCGTACACTTTGGGGCCTAAATTGGCGATCCGGGTTGTTTCCCTCTCGCACGTGAAGCTTATCCCTCACGAACTGACTGCCGTAATGTTCGCCGCGGTATTCGGAGTTTGATTGACTTCGGACCGAGGGTCGCTCAGCCTACATCATTCAGTTGCTCTACCCCCGCGGTTTAAATTACGACGCTAGCCCTAAAGCTATTTCGGGGAGAACCAGCTATCACCAAGTTCGATTGGCCTTTCACCCCTAACCCTAGTTCATGTAGAAACTTTTCAACGTTTAACACTTCGGGCCTCCAGTAGATGTTACTCTACCTTCACCCTGACCGGGGTTAGATCACTTGGCTTCGGGTCTAATGATTCGAACTAATCGCCCTATTCGGGCTCGCTTTCACTTCGGCTCCGGAGCATGCTTGCACATACCCCTTAACCTCGCTCGGACCATTAACTCGCTGGATCATTCTTCAACAGGCACGCCGTCGCGCGTTTCGCACCCTTGCGGTTGCGACATAGCGCTTCGACAGCTTGTAGATGTACGGTTTCAGGTTCTATTTCACTCCCCTCCCGGGGTTCTTTTCGCCTTTCCCTCGCGGTACTGGTTCACTATCGGTCGCCAGAGAGTATTTAGCCTTGGAGAGTGGTCTCCCCAGATTCCCACCGGATTGCACGTGCCCAGTGGTACTCAGGAACCCGCCGAGAGCCATTTCGCTTTTGCCTACGGGACTGTCACCCGCTGTGGTCTGACTTTCCAGACAGTTCGGCTAGCTGATGGTTGGTAACTCCCCGGTTCTGCACCGGGCGGGCCCTACAACCCCGGTTCACGCACTCTGTCCACCCGTATGGACACAGTGCGTGAGCCGGTTTAGGCTTTTCCCCGTTCGCTCGCCACTACTAGGGGAATCTCTTTGATTTCTTCTCCTCCAGGTACTAAGATGTTTCGCTTCCCTGGGTTGTCTTTTCAACGGTACCTGATCACCCGAAGGCAACCCCTTCCCGTTGAAATATACGGGCTTGCGCCCGTATCGGTTTCCCGATTCGGAAATCCCCGGATCAATGGATATTTGCTCCTCCCCGAGGCTTATCGCAGCTTATCACGTCCTTCATAGACTTCTGGCGCCAAGGCATCCACCATACACCCTTCGTAGCTTGACCATATTCTTTAATCCGACGAACCGCCGCTACTGTGCAGTCCGCCTTTTAGACGCTTGGCTTCTATATCACTTGTTCTTTCACTAAGACTTGCCTTGTCAGTCCGCGCTCAAATAATGAGACTCATCGGATATGACGGCAAAATCCCGAATTTTCAAAGACCTGAAATTTGTCGCATTATTCACTGCAAAACTGGAGCTGACCGGGATTGAACCGGTGACCTCCTGCTTGCAAAGCAGGCGCTCTCCCAGCTGAGCTACAGCCCCGCGGAACGTGGGCCCAGGTGGGATCGAACCACCGACCTCACGCTTATCAAGCGTGCGCTCTGACCAGCTGAGCTATGAGCCCTCTTTGCTGTGCGAGTGGCCAACCTGACCACAGTGGCGGATTCAATAGTCTGCCGAAAAACCCCCTTTCGGGGTCTTTTGGCCGCTTTTGCCTTGCAGCTTTGCGGCCTTCAGCTTACAGGCCAACAGGCCTGCTCGCCTCAGTCCGCTGCGCTGCAACCCAAAATCGGCTCAAAACCCCTCCGAGTAGGGTTTCTCGGCAGACTATTACCGCCGGTATACAAACATCGACTTAACACCCTTCCCATACATCACTGTATAAGGAGAGATGTTAAAGGAGGTGATCCAGCCGCACGTTCCCGTACGGCTACCTTGTTACGACTTCACCCCAATTACTAACCACAACTTGGGACCCGAAAAACTCGGGCACTTCTGTTGCAGTTAACTTTCGTGGTGTGACGGGCGGTGTGTACAAGGCCCGGGAACGTATTCACCGCAGCCTGCTGATCTGCGATTACTAGCGATTCCGGCTTCACGCGGGCGAATTGCAGCCCGCGATCTGAACTGAGGCGCAGTTTAGGGATTTGCTCCGCATTGCTGCCTTGCTTCCCTCTGTCTACGCCATTGTAGCACGTGTGTAGCCCTGGACATAAAGGCCATGATGATTTGACGTCATCCCCGCCTTCCTCCACGTTATCCGTGGCAGTCTCCTGAGAGTCCTTGTCTTGCGACAAGCAACACAGGACAGGGGTTGCGCTCGTTGCGGGACTTAACCCAACATCTCACGACACGAGCTGACGACAACCATGCAGCACCTCGGCTGAGTTCCTTGCGGATCATCCCAACTTTCATCAGGATTACAACATCAGTCGTTCGAGCCCAGGTAAGGTTCTTCGCGTAGCGTCGAATTGAACCACATGCTCCACCGCTTGTGCGGGCCCCCGTCAATTCCTTTGAGTTTTAACCTTGCGGCCGTACTCCCCAGGCGGAGAACTTAATGCGTTAGCGTCGGCACGGAAGGGGTCGATACCTCCCACACCTAGTTCTCATAGTTTACGGCTAGGACTACCAGGGTATCTAATCCTGTTTGCTCCCCTAGCTTTCGCGCTTCAGTGTCAGTGGATGCCCAGAAACCCGCCTTCGCCGCTGGTGTTCCTCCCGATATCTACGCATTTCACTGCTACACCGGGAATTCCAGTTTCCCCTGCATCACTCAAGACTTCCAGTATCCGACGACATGCCCCGGTTGAGCCGGGGGATTTCACGTCGGACTTAAATGCCCACCTACGCGCGCTTTACGCCTAGTGATTCCGAGTAACGCTCGCCACCTACGTCTTACCGCGGCTGCTGGCACGTAGTTAGCCGTGGCTTATTCGCAGAGTACCGTCAAATCCGGTTGCCCGGACATTCGTCCCCTGCAAAAGAAGTTTACAATCCGAAGACCTTCGTCCTTCACGCAGCGTTGCTGGATCAGGCTTTCGCCCATTGTCCAAAATTCCCCACTGCTGCCTCCCGTAGGAGTGGGGCCCGTGTCTCAGTGCCCCTGTGGCCGATCGCCCTTTCAGGCCGGCTACCCGTCATAGCCTTGGTGGTCTTTAACACCGCCAACTAGCTGATAGGCCGCGGGCTCCTCCTAAAGTGGCTCTTGCGAACCTTTCATCCGCCGATGATGCCATCGGCTGATTATATGGGGTATTAGCTTGTCTTTCGACAAGTTATTCCCCGCTTCAGGGCAGATTGCCCACGTGTTACTCACCCGTCTGCCGCTAAACTATCTTGATGTAATCGCAATAGTTCCGCTCGACTTGCATGTGTTATGCACGCTGCCAGCGTTAACTCTGAGCCAGGATCAAACTCTCCATTAAAATCCTGTAGCAGGTTTTTGCGGTTTCCCGCAACAACCAGCCACATTCATTCACGGACAGTTAGTTGACTTGTTGGCTCATCTCTGTCTACCATGCCTTTTTACCGGCATGGTGACCGCTTACTCTAATCACTTATTTCGTTTGGTTTGCCTGCACACCAGTCGCGAAGTTCACCTCGCGGACCGTGTTCAGGTTGCCCATTCGCACATGCGACAAATTTTCAGAGAGCGAAGTTTCCCCGTTTGCATTCACCTTATTTCCGTGAAGCAAAGTGGAAGCTTTTACTTCCTACGAACCGGCGTTTGCCGTTCGTAAGTAAATGTTAGCACAAAGTGCCAAAAGCTGTCAAGGCCTTTTTTTCTCGTCGGAGAATCGCGCTTTTCATGCCGCTTCTTTCCGCCTGCTGCCTTGTTTCGCGGTTTTCGCGGCTGCGCTGTCAAAGTTGTTTTTCAAAGACCCGCCAGTTCAGCACCGGCGAATAAAAATATAGCATAACCGCGCGAAGCAATGCAAGCGTTTTTTCAGCCCGCGATTTCCCGTCGGAGAAACGCGAAAAACATTTTCACAGCGCGCGAAGAAACCGGAAAAATACCTGTAACTTTTCGCGGCCCTGCGCGTATATAGTATAAGGAAGCCGGCGAAATCCGGCGCTGCATGCTATAATAAGGCATTGAGTTCGACGGGAGGAAACGGGAGTGGATTTCAAATTGCCGGGAAGCAAACTCGCGGCGACAGCCGCGGTTTTATGTTTCTGCGCCGGCGGAGCGCGGGCGCAGACTTTCACCAAATCGAGCTACATGCGCGCCGTGTTCGCGGCGTCGCCGGAGCTCAAAAGCGCGGAGGAGTCCGTCAGGATAGCGGACAACTCCTATTTTTCCACGCTTATCGAAACGTCGCTGCCGTCGCTCTCTCTGACGGCGGGAGCGCCGCTTTACGGGTTCTCGGACCTCGGCGGCTGGGAGGGCGCGCGCCTCAACCGCAACGAGGTTTCCTCGTCGGCGCAGGCGGACTGGAACCTGTTCAACAGCGGGCGCGACATGCTGGCCCTCAAGTCGGCGCGATATTCAAAAGACATCGCGGAACTCCAGCTCAAGCAGTTGCGGCAAGGCCTCGCGCTTTCGGCGCTGAGCACCTATTACAATCTGCTGCTCAAGTACAAACTCCTCGACGTGGCGCGCGGCAACCTGCGCGACCAGGAAAGCCAGAACGCCATCGCCAAAAGCCTTTACGAAAACGGCCTGCAAAAACTCACCGACATGCTGCAAAGCGACACGGATTTGCGCTCCAGCCAGTTGCGCCTCGCGCAGGCGGATGCGGATTACCAGAACGCGCTGGTGAATTTCAACAGCGCAATAGACCGCGACCCACTGTCCGACTGCCATCTCGACGAGACTTTGAACATTTCCAGCGCCCCCCTCCCCTCGCCGGAGCGCGACACCGCAAAAGCGCTTGCGCAGCGCTATGAGATTTTGCAGGCGGAAATAAATTTCAAGTCGTCGCAGAATTCCTACAAGCGCACGCTGCTGGACAATCTGCCGGAATTCCGGGTGGATGCGTTCTGGTCCAAGAACGGGCTTGTCACGTTCGGGCTGCCCGGCTCCGGCGCGGTGCCGGACCCGGATTACGGCGTAACCGCCGCGCTCAACATCCCCATCGGTTTTTTCTGGCAGAGCCAGAAAAGCAAGGTTTCCTCGGCGATGTCGGCGCAGCGCCAGACCGCCAACGCTTTGGAGAGCGGACGCCGCTCCGTGCGCGGCGAGGTCGTCTCGTCGCGGGTCGCGCTGAATTTGCAGCAGCGCTCGCTCGACCTCGCGGAATTCAAAACGAAAATCGCAAAGCAAAAACTGGAGCTTATACAGGAGCAGTACCGCCAGGGCGCCACCGATTCGATACACCTCACGCAGGCGCAAAGCGATTATCTCGACTCGCAGAACCAGTACACCAACGCCCTTTACCAGACGGTGCTAAACACCGCGCAGTATAAAAAATCCCTCGGAGAACCGCTTTGGGAGATGCCATGAAAAAGAGAACCATGATAATAAAAATAGTCATTTTCGCCGCCGTCGCCGCCGGACTCGGCGCGGGCGGCTGGTACGGGTGGAAGCACTACAAAAACGGCAAAAAAGCCAAAGCCGCCGACGAGGAGGATGCCGTAACCATAGCGCGCGGCGACGTGTCCGTCAGTTTCCACGACGTCGGCGAAGTCGCCGCCAAGGACATGGTGGATATCAACTCCAAGGCCAACGGGCGCATAACCGAACTCTTCGTGCAGGAAGGCCAAAAGATTACGAAGGGAGACAAGCTCGCCATAGTGCAGGGCGGCAAAACCGAGGCGGAGCATTACGTCCCGACCACGATAACCGCGCCGCAGGACGGCGTCGTCATGCGCTGCGTGAAACCCAACTCCAGCAGGGACTACTCACTGTTCGCGAAAGTGGGCGACCTCGTATCCGGCAGTTACGACTCCGGCGACCCGACCTGCATAATGCAGATAGCCGACATGAGCAAGCTCGTCGTCAACATGCAAATCGGCGAGATGGACATCCTCAAACTGCGCGAAGGGATGCCCGTTGAAGTTAAGGTGGACGCGCTGCCGGGGAAAACCTTCAAAGGCAAAATCGGCCTTATTTCGCCGCAGGCGGAGCGAAACAAGGAAGGCACCAAACTTTTCCGGGTGCAGATACAGCTCAGCGACGCCGGGACCGCGCTGAAAGTGGGAATGACGGCTCGCGTGGAGGCAGTGCTGCAAAGCCATAAAAACGTCGTCGTGCTGCCGCTTTCGGCGCTGTTCGAGGAGAAAGGGCAGTCTTTCGTCTACCGGCGCGTAGGCGAGGGGAAAAGCGAGAAATACTGCTTGAGGCTGGGGCTGCGCTCCGACACGGACACCGAGGCGCTCGACACCCTGAAGGAAGGCGACAAGCTCTATATCATCAAGCCGGTGGAAAACGTGGTTGACAAGAGCACCGGCACGGCGGCGGGAAAATCCGACGCGAAAACCGCTACCGCCGCGGCGGTAAAAAAATAATGGACGCGATAGCCTGCAAAGACGTGGTGAAAGTCTACAGCGAAGGCGGCATGGAGTACAAGGCGCTGCGCGGGATATCGTTTTCGATAGAAGCGGGAGATTTCGTCTCGATAATGGGCCCGTCGGGCTGCGGAAAATCCACGCTGCTCAACATTCTGGGGCTGCTCGACAGGGCAACCTCCGGGCATTATTTTCTCGACGGCGCCGACGTTTCGCGGCTCGACGACGGCGAGCGTTCCGTGACGCGGCGCAAAAAAATCGGCTTCGTGTTCCAGTCCTACAACCTGCTGCCGCGCATGTCGGCGCTGGATAACGTGTGCCTGCCGATGGGCTATCACGGCGTGCCGCGCAAAACCGCAAAGGAAAAAGCGCACGAACTGCTCTCGGCGGTAGGGTTAAAACACAAGATGAACAAGACCCCGCTCCAGCTTTCCGGCGGAGAGCGCCAGCGCGTGGCCATCGCGCGCGCATTGAGCAACAACCCCAGCATCATTCTCGCCGACGAGCCGACCGGCAACCTCGATTCCGTTTCCAGCGTGGAGATAATGGAATTGCTCAAGCAGTTCAACGCCAAAGGCATGACGCTCGTGCTGGTTACCCACGACCCCAACGTGGCCGCCAAAGCGCGCCGCGTCATACGCATAAGCGACGGCGAGCTGGTATGCTGACCGCCGAAGTTTTCCGCACCGGCTGCCTGGAACTTTGGGCGCACAAGGCCCGCTCGCTCCTCACCTTCTTCGCCATTTCGATAGGCACGGCGTCGTTTCTGTCCACCTTCTCCACCATAGCCACGATGAACAAGCGCATTGACACCGGCCTTAAACTTAGCGGACTGGGGCGCATAAATATAGACGAAAACCGCAACTATGAAGAATCAGACGCGCGCGGGCAGCGCAAACTCAGCTACGCCGACGCCGTCGCCATACGCAGGGAAATGCCGGATTTATACATGGTGTCGCCGGTCGCAGTCAACTGGAACGTCAAGTTCCGTCATGGCGCCGCAGAGTATCAATCAACTGTCCTGGCCATTACGCCGGAGTGGGCTAAAAACGATTGGGCCTACACGCTGCGCGGCAGGTTCCTGACCGAGGCGGACATGACCGATTCCGCCCGTGTTTGCGTTGTCATAGAGGAAGGCGGCTGGGAGCCGGGGAAAAAACCGTGGTGGATGAAATTCTGGGATAACGACTGGCGGGAAAACATAACCAACCACTTCAAGCACGCCGAAATGTTGGGCGAGACTGTCATGCTGCAAGGTCATGCCTACAAGGTGGTCGGAGTAATAAAAGAGCCGGTGCAAGGCACAGATCCGCGCATATTTCAGATGGGTTCCGGCCAGAACATATTGGTTCCGATGACCACCTATATACGCTTCATCTCCGGAAACTCGGACACGGTGAGGAAAATTGATGTGGATGCCGGCTCCGAGGCGGCGCTGGCCTCGGCAAAACGGCGGCTGGAAGTGCTGCTCAAAACACGCCACGACGGCGCGGAAAATTTCCAACTGCGTTCCATACGCGAAGTGCTCAACGAGGCGATTGCGCAATACCGCAAGCAGGCGCTTACCATACTGGCGATAGGCGCCGTCGCGCTGCTGGCGGGCGGAATCGGCATAATGAACGTTACCCTGGCCGTAATATTTTCGCGCATAAAGGAAATCGGCATACGCCGCGCCATAGGCGCGACGCGGCTGGACATAATGTCACAATTCGTAACGGAGGCGACGCTGCTGGGTTTTCTCGGCGGAACTTTAGGCATCGCGTTCGGCTATACGCTGCTGCACTTCATGACCAGCAACGAGGACAGGCATTTCCAGGTCTTCATCTGGTGGGTGCCTGCGGTATCGCTGCTGCTGGCGGCGGGGACGGGATTTTTGTTCTCGCTCTATCCGGCCTATACCGCCGCCAAGCTCGACCCGGTGGAAGCGCTGCGCTACGAATAAATGAAAATATCAGAGGCGTTAAGAACCGGTTTCACGGAGATAAGGGCGCATAAAACGCGCTCCTTTCTCAGTTTTTTCTCGATTTCCATAGGCAGCGCCGCGTTCATGTACACCTTCGCCATGATATCCAGCATGAACAGGAGAATGGCGACGGCGCTGGAGTTGATGGGGCCGGGGCGCATGAATGTGGAAACCAAACAGAATTACGAGCAGAAAGCCGCGCAGAGCCAGCGCAAGCTGAGCTATTCCGACGCGCTCGCCATACGCCGGGAAATGCCGTGGCTGTACATGGTGTCTCCGGTGGCGTCCAAATGGAGGGCGCGTTTCAGGCACGGCAATAAAACCGGGCGCATTGACGAAGCCGGCATAACGCCGGAATGGGCCAAACGCGAATGGGTTTACAAGCTGCGCGGCAGATTTATAAACGATTACGACGTGTCCAGTTCCGCCCGCGTCTGCGTAGTCGTGCAGGGGGGCGACTGGCTGCCTGGCAAAAGACCTATCTGGCGTAAAATCTGGAACCAGCGCAACGATGTCGCCGAGTATCTAAAGCATTCCGACCTGCTTGGCAGCTCAATCGTTTTGGAAGGGCATCTTTACAAAGTGGTGGGTGTTATAAGACAACCGCCATGGGGAAACGACCCTCGCTGGTTTACCGTCAACCAATACCCGGACGTTCTTGTGCCGATTACCACCTTCATGCGGTTCATCGCCTCCGAAAGCGAAGAGGACTCAGTGGAACAAATCAGCGTGGACGCCGGAAGCGGGAGCAAACTGGGCATAGCGAAAAGGCAGTTGGAGACTCTGCTCAAAACCCGCCACGACGGCGCGAACAACTTCAAAATACGTTCCATGAGCGAGATAATGGGCGAGCGCATTTCCCAGCAGCGCCAGTGGATGTTCACCATACTGGCCATCGGAATCATAGCGATACTCTCCGGCGGAATAGGCATTATGAACGTTACGCTGGCTACGATTTACGCGCGCATAAAGGAAATCGGCATCCGCCGCGCGATAGGCGCGACGCGGCTGGATATAGTAACGCAATTTGTCGTAGAGGCGACTTTGCTCGGCCTGCTGGGCGGAATTTTAGGTATCGGGCTTGGCTATCTGATGATAAACTACATGGACGCGGGCGGCGGGCGCGAGATGAAAGCCTTTGTATGGTGGATACCCGTTGCATCCGCCGCGATAGCCATGTTCGCGGGATTCGCGTTCTCGCTCTGGCCCGCCTGGTCGGCCTCCAAGCTCGACCCCGTGGAGGCGCTGCGGTACGAATAGCGCCAATCCTCATGTATATCAAAGAGATTATGCGGCATATAGGTCCTTTGGCCCATGCGGAAGTCTTGCGTCCGGTATAGGCTATTAACGGAAATAGTGACGGACGCTAAAAGCGGCAAGGGGCGGATATGTTCTGGAACGAGATGCGGAAAATGAGCAAACGCTTTATTTCGGCCATCGCGGGCAGCGCGATGGTTGTCTTCGCGTTCGCCGCGTGCATGGCATACGCCCAGAATGTTCCCGAACCCGGCGCGCCCGACACCGCGCCGGTGGAACGGTTCGACGAACAGGGGGACCCTTCCATTCGCTTCATAGCGGGAGAGGACCTTTTGACCGAGGAGCGGTTCAAAGCGCTCCAGGAGAACCCCGGCGAGGACTTTTTCCAGCTCCAAAGCTCTTTCGCGTCAATGAACGAGGGCGGCTCCGCCAAAGGCGGTCAGAGAGAAGGCGGCGGCAAGGGCGAAGGCGGCGCAGTAGGCAGCACAAGCAAAGAAGAGGTTCTGAATATTATAAGGAAAAACGCCGAATCCGACGGAAGCGGCAATTCCGGCTCGGGCGGCGACGCCGCCTCCGGTTCCGGCGGCGGCAAAAAGAAGTTTGCGTTCAGGGGAGCGGCATCAGGGTACAACGGCACGGCCTCGCTCCAGAAAACAAAACCCGGCGACAACGGGAAAGGCAAGGAAACTAACTCCGGCAACAGCGCAAATGACAAGGCCATGTTCAAGAAAATGCAGGAAGCCTGGGAGAAGGGCATAAAGGTGACAAAGCCAAACGGCAAGGATATGTCCGAGTGCGCGAAAGGGGCCGCCGCGTTCGTGTATCCGGGGCAACCACATATCTATGTATGCGATTCCGCCCTCAAAATGCCTAAAGACGAGATGAACCAGATACTGGTGCACGAGACCACGCACGTTTGCGGCAACAAGAATGAGTGCCGCGCCACCGACATCGAGCAGAAGGCCATGAGAAAGGTAGGCGTAACCCCCATTGCAAACGGTTATGCCGCCGGCTGCGGCCTGACCGCCGGCACGAAAAACGCCGACGGCGCCAGCGGGCGCGGCGGCGCGGGCGGCGGCGGTGGAGGTGGAACCGCTCGCGGCGGTGGCGGCAGTTCCGGCGGCGGCGGAGCGGCAGGCGGGTGGTGATGTCCCCGATGGCGCAGGTTGGCTCCTTATTATTAATCCGCCCCCCAAATACCTCTCCTTTTTGATGCACCGGTGTATTGGTAAGAAAGGCAAGGTATTTGGGGCGCGCCTTAATAATCTCTGTATCACAGCTACAGGGCTGCATTTCAGCCACGAAACACACGAAATTGACACGAAAATGAGGAGCCTTTTCAACAACATAACTCAGCCGCAGATGAACGCAGATACTCGCAGATTAAAAGCAAAACTGCTTTTGTCCGCCTTTATCCGCGAAAATCTGCGTTCATCTGCGGCTAAAACTCCGTTGTTTGTGTTGTTTGTTCCTCTTTCGTGTCAATTTCGTGCATTTCGTGGCTTATATTCATAAAGAAATAGCTGCTTATGACACAGTAAGATATGTTGGCGGGAACTGATGGTCAAGCGGCGCTTTTTTCCGCGGCTGCTCTGCCGTCCTGAATTGCTTCTTCCATAAACGAATATTTCCAGCCGCCGTAGCGGCCTGCGCTGACGCAATCGCCGCGCTCAAGCCATTCAAGTATTTTTTTCACCGCTGCGGCGCGGTTTTTATCATACACCACGTAGGCGCACGGAATTTCAAGATGCAGGCTGTCTGAAATTTCCGCCTGCCCGCCGACAAGGCCGCAGTTTTTCAAATCCGCGCTGATTTCGCGCAGCATGGCGGCGGGTTTTGCCGGCGGTTTGCCCGATACCTCCACATAAAACGAGGCTGATTTTTCGGGCGCGACAGCCGCCGAGAAGTTGGAGGCGAGTCCGGCGCGGTAGAACCTGAATTTACCTTCGGGGAAGTAAACCCAGTGGGCGGGAGTTTTCGCCGGCGAGGAGAAACCGATGTTGAAAACGTCCACCCGCGTGCATTTCAGCAGTTGCGCGCTCCGCCGGATGGTTTGAGGCGCGTCCGTTATTATCCCGCAAAAATCCTTCAGCGGCATGGTGTTGACCAGCCGCTTGAATCTTACCTCGCCGAGGTTTTTGACCAGCGCGGTTTTTTTGCGCAGGCTCACGCTCAACACTTCGCTTTCGGCGCGCAGGCCGTTGGCCAGCCCGTCGGCGAAAGCGTCGCAGAGCGATTGCATTCCGCCGGTTTTGGGATAATGGAAAACCGCGTTATAACCGAAGCGTTTTCGCTGCGGCATGTACGCGCCCCGGATTACGTCGGCGGGGTTTGGCCGCGGCACGAACGGCGCGCACCAGTCCGCGCGCAGGACCGAAAGCGGCGTGCGCCAGAGCTTTTTGTTGTACGGAAACATGAAATGCCGGCAGATGCCTTCGCCGAAAACTGACAGCGCCCATTCGTCGAACGGCGCATCGAACGGCGCCTCTTTTTTTCGCAGCCACGCTTTGAGAAAGCCTGACACGCAGTCGCTCACCACTTTATCCGGCAGTCCGTAAGTCGCCGCCTGAAAAGGATAGGGGGTGTAGACGCCGTGCGAGTAAATGCGCGCGTCGCGCGGGATTTTTTCCAGATTGCCCTTGAGCAACGCGGGGACCAGTTTTTTGCCGTAATCGCCGTGCAGGTGGAGGAGATGCCCCGAACAGTCGAAGGTGAAGCCGCCGCGCTTAAACGAGGCGCACAGCCCGCCGATATGCGGATTTTTTTCGGCGAGGATGTAGCGCGGTTTGCCAAGCCGCTCCAGATGCCACGCGCAGGAAAGCCCTGTCAGGCCCGCGCCGATTATAAGCACATCCGTCTCAATCATTGTGCATCTCGATTTTGGCTATCTTCGCGCTGACCGCGAAAAACGCCGCCGCGGCGGAGATATAAATGCACAGCGCCGGCGCAACAGCCACCTGCGTCACCGCGAACGCGCACAGCATGAGCGCCAGCGCGGCCAGCGCGCTGTACGCCACAATCATCCTGCGGGACAGGCCCAGCCGCTCAAGCCGCAGTGCGTAATGGTCCTTGCTGCCCATGAACGGCGACGCGCCTCGCCGCAGCCGCAATACTGAAACGAAAAACGTGTCGTAAATCGGGATGGCCAGAATGAGAAGCGGCGCATACACGCCCAGCGGGTTGTGCAGGTCGTAGCGCGTGCTCATCGAAAGCGCGGCCAGCACGAAACCCATGAAGAGGCTGCCGCAGTCGCCGACGAATATCTTGCGCTTCTGCGAAAAATTGAACGGCAGGAATCCAGCCGCCGCGCCCAGCAGCGCCGCCGCCGCGAAATTGACGTAGAAACTTTCCGACGGCAGCGCGATTAACATAAAGCCCAGCGCCGCCACGGCGGCCTGAGTGGAGGAGAGGCCGTCCATGATGTCTATGATGTTGAACGCGTTGGAGATTCCGACCACCCAGATTACGCTCAGTATGACGGCCAGATAGTCCGGCTGGATGAAATGTATGCGGATGTCATAATGCACGAGAATCAGCGCGGCGATTATCTGGAAGGCGAATTTGGTCCTGACGGACAGGCCGCCCGGTTTTCTGATGTCGTCAATCAGTCCGAGCGCCAGCATGATGAGCGCGCCGGTGAAAAAGCCGCGCAGGCTTCTGAGCGTGCCCGTGGGAAACGCCGTGAAAAGACGCACCGCCGACAGCGAAGCGAAAAACCCCGCCGCCACCGCCAGCCCGCCTAGCAGAGGGGTGGCCGCTGTGTGGGTTTTGATGGCGGAGGAAGGCGCGTCAATCGCGCCTGAACGCACCGCCAGATTGCGGATGGCCGGCGTCAGCACGAACGCCGTCACGAACGCCGACAGCGCGGTTACGAGGTAGAGCACCCATGCGGGATACATTGCCGGTTCCTCCTTTTTATTTAAGCCTGTAAAGCTCGCAGCGGTCTGTTTTGAACACAACACCGCCGCCGGAAAACATGCCGTCCCAGTTCTTTCGCCCTGCGTCGGTGAAATTGAGCGTGCCGTAAAACCGCAGCCGCCGCTCCTCGGCCGGAACATAGACGATGTAGTCGAATTCCTTCGCCAGCAGGCCCGCCAGTTCCTCCGGCGATTTGGCGGAGTTCGCCGCCGCGACGAACCGGTTGGGATGCGTCAGACTGGTGGCGGCGCTGTCCCGCCGCAAATAATACGAGCGCTGGTCGCCCGCAACCAGAACGCGCGCGTCCGGCGCGGCTGTGTCATTGAGCGCCCCGGCGCAGTGGTAATACGGCACTGTGGCGGCAAGATAATCGCCCCTGCCCTGCAATCCGAACAGGTAATTCCAGCCGCGCTGCGCGTCCGTTATATAAGCCCACGAAACCAGCCTGCCGGCGATAAAAACCGCCAGTCCCGCCGCCAGCGCGGCGCGCGCCAGCCGCCCTCCCTCTTCGCGCGCCAGCATATAGCCTTCCGCGATGAGAACCGAGCCCAGCGGCACTATCACCACCAGAAAACGCAGCACCTTCGCGGTGATGAACCATGCCATGAAATGCAGCAGCAGATACGCGCCCGGCCAGCGCAGTTCCCTGTTGCGCGCCGCCGCGATGACCATAAGCGGCGTTCCGGCGAAAAACAAATCCCAGCCGGTTATGCCCAGCGCGTCCATCCCGCCGCCGAAGCGGCCCGGATGACTAAAAACGGACACGGGAAAGCTCAACAGGTCGCTTAAAAACCAGCTATGCCGCCCGTATTCGGACAGCATCGCGAAATAGCTTTTCGCTTCCGCGATTTCCGCGGGCGAGCCGGAGTTGAGCAGGCGGTAAAAAAACGGATAAAACGGGTTGCCGGTTTCGTGGATATTTTTGGCCGCCCAAGGCAGAAAAACCGCCAGACAGGCCGCCGCGAAAATCAGCAGGTGCTGCATCCGCTTTTTGCGCTCGCTGAACCGGCTGATGCCGTAGCAATGCTGTATCCCGATGAAAAACAGCGCCGCCGCCGTGATTCCGGCGTAATACTTGGTTCCCAACCCCAGTCCGCAGTAAATTCCCGCGAGCGCGAGCCAGAGGCGGGCTTGTCCGTCTTGCACTGTAACGCGCCATTCCAGCAGCGCTATCACGGCGGCTGTAGTGAACAGGCAGACTACGGGTTCCACGTAAGTGGTCGTTCCAAACAGCAAAAAGGCTGTATGCGTGGCGGCCAGAATGACCGCCAGCCCCGGCGCCCTGAACCTGGCGGCGTAAGCGTAAATCCAAAGACACGCCGCCGCCGCGCAAAACCACGAAAGAAGCTGCCCCGCGATATCGCTGCCGAGCAGCAATCCGGCTGAAAACAGCATCTCGCCGTTTTGCGGGAAATGGCTGAAAATATTTTCCGGCACGGGGCCGACGGCATGGCGCAGCGCGTAAAGCTGCGGCAGCGCGAGATGATAGACCAGCGAATCGTACTGCTGCGGCGGCACAAAGCAAAGCAGCAGCGAAACCGCCGCCAGCGCGGCGCAGGCGAACGCCGGCCAGCCGGTCTCCCGCGGAAAATCGGAGCGGCGGATACCGGCCAGCCGGTGTCTGCCAAGCCACAAAAACCCGCCCAGCAGCAGCGTCAGGGCGGCGGGATAAAACAGGCGCAGCACGCCAAGTGCGAAAACGCCCAGCGCCGCCGCGCCCAGTCCCAGCGTAAGCGCGGCGGGGATATGATGCAGCGGTCTGTCCCCGAAATCCATCCCGAAGCGTTCCAGCGCCCACATTCCGAAGGAAAGCGACGAGACCGCAATGAAAGCCGCCGTTGCAAGCGACCATAAAGCGAAAAATCCGCCGCCGCCGATGCGCTGCCAGGCATAGCAGGCGGCGAAAAGCCAGAATGCCGTCAATACCACGGCGGTTTTCTTCATTTTTTCAGCAGGAGCGGATACTTCCATATTCCCGCGTTATGCAGCGCGTAGCGCGCCAACAACCACAATGAGGCGAGGCCGTACTCCACGCTCCGCCGGAAATTTATGGACGAGGCCTCAGAAAAATAGCGCGCCTCTATCGGCACGTCGCCTAACCGCAGCCCGGCCTGCGCGCACTGGACGAGGAACTGCGTGTCGAATATGAAATCGTCGGAGTTTCGCTCCCAGTCCACCGTTTCCAGCACCTTGCGCGAATAGGCGCGCATTCCGCTGTGCCATTCGCCGAGGTTCTGGCCGGTCCAGAGGTTTTCCAGCAGAGTGAGTCCCCGGTTGGCGATGTACTTGTAAAGCGGCATCCCGCCGGCAAGCGCCTCCGCCCGGGTGCGGATGCGGTTGGCCAGCACGACGTCGCAGATATCCCGCTCGATGAGCCCAGTCATAAACGGCGTCAGGCGCGGGTCGTACTGGTAATCGGGGTGTATCATCACCACCGCGTCGGCGCCGCGCGCCAGCGCCTGCCTGTAGCAGGTTTTCTGGTTGCCGCCGTAACCGGTGTTTTTCCCGTGCCGGACGGCATATATGCCGAGGCTTTTCGCTATTTCAAAAGTGTTGTCCGAAGAGGCGTCGTCCACCAGAATTATTTCGCTTACCGAGCCGGCGGGAATGGCTTTTATGGTGCGCTCCAGCGTTTTTGCGGCGTTATAGGCCGGCAGCACGGCGATAACTTTCATTTCTCCTCCGTGGTGTCTTTGGCTGGATGCGGCGGTTTCGCCTGATTGCACTGCTTTCCGTCATAACGCGCGGTATAGCTGGGCAGCGGATACCTCAGCGGCGGATACCGCCTGGTCCCTTCTTCGGCGGTTTTTGGAGGCGCGGGGGGCTCGGACGGCGGCGCAGGTTCCGGCGGCGGCTCCGCCGGGGCCACCGGTTCCCCGGACGGCTGCTCCGCGGCTTGCGACAGCGCAATCCTGACGGTCTCGTCCGTTATGGAAAGCTCCGGCTCCGGCGGCGGCTGAACCGGCTGTTCGGCGGGTTCGGCCAGCGGAATATCGTTTATTTCCGGCGCTGCCTCTTTTGCATCCGAACGGCTGTATTTCAGCGGCGGATAGCGCACGTTTTCAGCGGCGGGCGGGACAGCCGGTTCCGGCGGCGTTACCTCTGCCGGAAGAAGGATTTCGCCGGGCGGGGTTTTTGGAGTTTCAGCTTTTTCTTCCGGCGGTTCCGCCGTCGTTATCCGCGCAATGTCAGGGGGTATGTAGAAAAACGGTTCACTCCCGACCGGCGGTTTCGTTTCGGCGGCAAGCGTCTGCGCGGATTCGTCCGCCGCCGCGGAGACTGGTTCGCTTATTGCCGGTTCCCGCAATTCGCAAACAGAAGGCGGCGGCGTTTCAGCCGGAATTTGCGGCGCGATATCCGCCATCGGCGCAAGCGGCTGCTCGCTTGCCGTCGCTGGAGGTTCCAACGGCGGCGGAGGCTCAATATCAGCCGGCGCAAGCTTAACGGGCTCGTTGGCGGGAACCTGCGGTTCGGGAACGGGCGGTTGCGCCGATTCGGCGGGAAACTGCGGCGCAATCTCCTCAGCAAGCGCAAGAGGGGCGCACGCCGGTATCGGCTGCTGTTCGTCGGGGACCGGTTCGGCGGCGGACGGTCTCATCACAGGTTGAGACGCGGCATCCGCCGGCGCAAGTTCAACAGGCGTGCTTGCCGCGACAAGCTGCGGCTCAACGAAAACCGGCGGCGCGGTTTTTGTGGGTTCGGTTGCCGGAGGCTTCACGGGAGGCTGCTGCGCCGGCGCGCGCCAGCCGGATTTTATCAGCCGGGCGCGGATGTGAGCCAGCATGCGCTCGACTTCCATCGTCCGGTAGCCTGTTTCCTCTTCCAGTTTTTTGCAGGTCAGTCCGCCTTTGAGCGGACGCGGCGCTTTTTGCTGGCGCTCGGCTGTTTTGAACGCGCTCACGAGGCTTTCATCGAGTCCCAGCGCGCCGCAAATGGTTCCGGCGAGTTCGTAGCGGTTGACGTAATCCGGGCCGGTCACATTGTATATTCCCGCTCTCCCCTTGCAGGCCAAAAATACTATCGCGGCGGCGAGGTCGGGCGCGTAAGTGGGGGTGTAATACTGGTCCAGGGGAACGCTCATGCGTTCGCCTTTGCTCAACCGGCCCAAAAGCTGCATCACGAAATTCAGCGAGGTATCGTCATAATTGCAGACGCCGCTGGTGCGGATTATCAGCGCCCGCGCGTCCGCTTCGGCGCACGCCCGCTCCGCCTCCAGCTTGGTCCTGCCGTACACGTTCGGCGGATTAGGCTCCGCGGTTTCGGAGTACGGGCCGCCTTCTCCGTCGAAAACGTAATCCGTGGAAATATGCACGAGCCGCGTTCCGTACATGCGGCAGACGGCGGCCGCGTTGCGCGCGCCTTCCACGTTTATCTTTTGCGCCTCGTCAGGATGGCTCTCGCAGTAATCCACCGCGGTGAGCGCGGAGCACAGCACCGCCACATCGGGTTTGAGCAGGTCGAACGGCTCCTGAAGGGACTGCGGCGAGGAAATATCGGTTTTGACGAGGCCGTCGCTCCAGCGCGAATGCGCCGTGCCGAGCGCCTCTATGCCGGTTTTAGCGCAGACATCCAGCAGCGCCCTGCCAAGCTGTCCCGAACCGCCGATGACCAGAATTTTCATGATGGAGCAGTTTTCCTCTGAAATTCTAGCAAATTACCCTGTTTTTCAGATGAAAAATAATGAGACAAAGCCAGGACCGTTCGCGCTGCGCTGCGCGGCTTGGTTTGCGCAATGGAATTTATGCTATAATTAGATTGTGAAAACTGTAACGAAGTCCGCCGTCCGCCAGCCGCCCAGAGACATCCCGCTTGATACCATACGGCGGCTGAGCATCTGCCTGCGGGCGCTCAACCGGCTCAAGGAGCGCGGAATAGCCACGGTGAACTCCGTGGAACTGGCGGAGCCGCTCAATTTTTCGTCGGAACAACTGCGCAAGGACCTTTCCTATTTCGGGCGTTTCGGCAAGTCGGGGGTGGGCTACGACGTGGGCCAGTTGAGCGGCAAAATCCATTCCATTCTCGGCACCGACAAGGTTTGGAACGTGGCCGTGCTGGGCGCGGGCGAACTGGGAACGGCGCTGCTGGGCTACTCCGGCTTTGAGGATTTCAACCTGCGCGTCTGCGCCGCGCTGGACAATGACCCGCGCAAAATAGGCAAAACCATAAACGGCGTGCGCGTAAGCGCTATCGCGGGGTTGTCGGACATAGTCCGCCGGAACGAAATAAAGGCGGCGATACTCACCGTCACAAAAACGGCGGCGCAGGAAGTGGCGCAAAAAGCGGTCGCCTGCGGCATAAAGGCAGTGCTCAATTTCGCGCCGGTAACGCTGAACCTGCCCAAAGGGGTCCATGTTTCTAACATGGACGTTTCCTGCGAACTGGAAACGCTGGTCTGCCGGCTGGCGAACCGCAATTGATTTTGAAAATTAAAAGGGAGGCTGTTGCCGCATGAAAAAGAATACGGTCATAGAAGACCTTCACCGGACACAGGAAACGGAGAAATCCAAAACCTATCTGGAATCAGTCAAAATGCAGGACGTCGCGCGCGAGTGCGGGGTCCCCGCCGCCCAGGTATACGGCGTAGCCACGTTCTATACCATGTTCTCCACCAAGCCGCGCGGGAAACACATTATCAGGATATGCTGCAATCTGGCCTGCCATCTCGAAGGGGCCGATTCCATAGTAGACGCGCTCAAGGGCAAGCTGGGCGTTGAAATGGGCGGCACTTCAAAGGACGGCGAGTTCACGCTCGAGCAGTCAAGCTGTCTCGGGCTGTGCGCCGAAGCCCCCGCCATGATGATAGACGGGCAGACCTACGGCAGCCTGACTCCCGAAAGCGTCGGAAAAATACTTGATACCGTCAGGAAAGGAGCCTGAAAAACATGCCTACTTCCAAATCCCATACCGACAAGAAAAACATACCCGGCGGGCAGAACAGGCTCGTGCTGGGCAGCGTGGGCGTAATCAATCCCGAAAGCATAGACGAATACATAGCCGCCAAAGGCTACGACGCCCTTAAAAAAGCGCTTTCCGCCATGAAACCCGCGCAGGTAATCGCCGAGGTTAAAACCTCCGAGCTGCGCGGCAGAGGCGGCGCGGGTTTTCCCACGGCAATCAAATGGGCCGGCGCGGCGAACGAAAAAGGCGACGTTAAATACGTCATCTGCAACGCCGACGAGGGCGAGCCCGGCACCTTCAAGGACCGCGCCATCATGGAAGGCGACCCCCACAAGCTCATCGAAGGCATGGCGCTGGCGGGCTACGCCACGGGCGCGTCGAAGGGCTACATCTACGTCCGCGGCGAATACACGCTTTCCATAGCGCGCCTTGCCAAAGCGGCGGCGGACGCCCGCGCGAAAGGTTTTCTGGGCGCGAATATACAGGGCTCCGGCTTCAATTTCGACCTTGAAGTGCTGCGCGGAGCGGGAGCTTACATCTGCGGCGAGGAATCGGCTTTAATCGAATCCATCGAAGGCAAACGCGGCGAGCCCCGCCTCAAGCCGCCTTATCCGGTCCAAAAAGGCCTCTGGCAGAAACCCACGGTGGTCAACAACGTGGAAACGCTGGCGAACATCCCCGCCATCGTCCTCAACGGCGGCGAATGGTATCGCGCAATCGGCGTGGAAGGCTCGCGCGGAACAAAAGTGTTCTGCCTCATGGGCGACCTCAACTGGAAAGGCGTGGTGGAAATCCCGTTCGGCGCCCCGCTTTCCAAAATAATAAAGGAAATGGGCGGCGGCGTGAAAAAAGACCGCAAGCTCAAAGGCGTCATACTCGGCGGAGTCTCCGGCTCGCTCCTTACGGCCAAAGAGCTTGATACGCCGGTGGACTTCAAGTCGCTGGCGCTCATCGAGTCGGGCCCCGGCTCCGGCGCGATTATCGCGCTCGACGAAACCCGCTCCATAGTTGACGTGGTGGATAACATCGCTCATTTCTTCATGCACGAATCCTGCGGGCGCTGCACCCCCTGCCGCGCGGGCAACGAGCAGATTGTCCGCCTCATCGGCAAAATCAGAAAGGGCGAGGGTTCTCACGCCGACCTCAAAAAGCTGGAAGAGCTGGGCTGGAACATGTACCAGACTTCTTTCTGCCCGCTCGGACAGACCGCGCCCAACATACTGCTCCAGTCGCTCAGGAAGTACCGCGGCGAATGGGAAGCCTGCCTTGCCGGCAAAAAAGAAAAATGCGCCTGCTAAACGGAGGATTTCAGAGATATGTTTCACGTTAAAATAAACAACAAAAGCCACGAGGTTCCCAAGGGAACCACTATACTTCAGGCGTGCAGGCACGCGGGCATAAAAATACCCACGCTCTGCTACCTTGAAGGCGTCCACGCGGAAGGCTCCTGCGGCGTTTGCGTCGTGGAAGTAAAAGGCTCCCGCACTCTCCAGCGCTCCTGCATCACCGCGGTGGCCGAGGGGATGGAGATACAGACCAACACCGAGGCCGTCCGCAAAGCCCGCAAAATCAACACCGAGCTTCTGCTTGCCAACCATCCGACGGACTGCCTCGTGTGCGACAAGAACGAATACTGCACCCTGCGCCAGCTCTCCAGCGACCTGGGCATAAAAAACGTCTCGTTCGAGCGCACTCACGCCGAACGCGCCGACAAGGATGAAACCTCTCCGTCGCTGGTGCGCGACCCGGAGAAATGCATACTTTGCCGCCGCTGCATAGCGGTTTGCGCTGAAAAACAAAGCGTCTCCGCCATCGGCATGACGGGACGCGGCGCGGCCTCCGCCGTCTCCACCTTCGGCGATATGGGCCTCGGCAACGCCGAATGCGCCAACTGCGGCCAGTGCATACTGGTCTGCCCGACCGGCGCGCTTATGGAAAAATCCGAGATAGACGGCGTCTGGAAGGCGATAAACGACCCGAAGAAAACCGTCGTCGTCCAGACCGCGCCCGCCGTCCGCGTGGCTATCGGCGAGGATTTCGGCCTTGAGCCCGGCACCGCGTGGACCGGCAAGATGGTCGCCGCGCTACGCCGCCTCGGCTTCGACAAGGTGTTCGACACGGACTTCACCGCCGACCTCACCATCATGGAAGAAGGCACGGAGCTTATCACCCGGCTCAAAACCGGCGGCACGCTGCCGATGATAACCTCCTGCTCGCCCGGCTGGATAAAATTCGCCGAGCATTTCTTCCCCGGCGTATTGGCGCACCTGTCAACCTGCAAATCGCCGCAGCAGATGTTCGGCGCGGTAGCGAAAACCTATTACGCCGAAAAGCTGGGCGTTGACCCGCGCGACATGGTGGTGGTTTCCATAATGCCGTGCGTCGCCAAGAAATTCGAGGCGCGCAGGCCGGAGATGAACGGCGCGTTCCACTACTGGCAGAAAAAAATGGGGCTCAAGGATTCCGAATCCTTTCAGGATGTGGATTTTGTCCTGAGCACCCGCGAAGCCGCCAAGATGATAAAGGAAGCCGGTCTTGACTTCCCCGCTCTGCCGAACGAAGAGTTTGACCAGCCGCTCGGCATGAGCACCGGCGCAGCCGTCATATTCGGCGCGACGGGCGGCGTCATGGAAGCCGCGCTGCGCACCGCCTACGAGGTAGTCACCGGCAAAGCGCTGGCGTCCCTTGACTTCAAGGCCGTGCGCGGCATGGACGGCATCAAGACGGCGGAAGTGGACCTCGCCGGCACGAAACTCAAAGTCGCGGTGGCGCACACCCTCTCCAACGCGAGAAAGCTGCTTGAGGAAATCCGGGACGGCAAGTCGCCTTATCACTTCATCGAAGTGATGACCTGCGAAGGCGGCTGCATCGGCGGCGGCGGACAGCCGTTCACCACCAACCTCGAGACCCGCAAAAAACGCGCCTCGGCGATATATAAGGAAGACGCCGGCCTGCCGCTGCGCAAATCGCACGACAACCCGGTGGTTCAGACGCTCTACAAGGAGTTTCTGGAAAAACCGCTCGGCGAAAAGTCGCACCACCTGCTGCACACGCATTACACCAAGCGCGGCGTGCATCCGGGCGACGTTGCGCACGAGAAAAAAGAGCACAAGGCGCACGCGCACACCCATTGAAAACAGGCGGCAAGCCTGTTAGACTATGGAAGCTACCTGAGGTCAGGGGTTATCACCCTAAAGCCAAGGGCGACCGGAAAGCTGGAGTTTTACAAAACCGGCCTCCCTGTTCATACGGGAGGCCGGTTTTTTACAAGGAGATTGCGATGGAAAAGCATGTGGGAGTAATAGCGATAATCATAAACGACCGCAAAACGGCGGCTCCGAAGGTGAACGAAGTGCTGACAAAATACGGCGACCTCGTGATAGGCCGCATGGGTATACCTTACCCGAAGCGCAATGTCTACGTCGTCACGCTGATAGTGGACGGCTCCAACGATGAAATCGGCGCCATGACCGGCAAGCTGGGCGCGATTAAAGACGTTACGGTGAAATCCACGCTTACCAAGTGCGAATGACAGCGTGGCGGAGGCGGTATGGATTATGCGGCAACTGTGATTAAGCAGGCGGAGATAGACAAGTATTTGTCCGGCGGCGCGGATTTCATAGACGACGCCGCCATCATGCGCGCGCTGGAAAGCGGCAAAAATCCCGACCCGAAAAAAGTGCGCGACATTATCGCCAAATCGCTGTCCATAGAAACTCTCTCTATGGATGAAACCGCCGCCCTGCTCAATGTTTCCGACCCCGGACTTTTGGAGGAGATGTTCTCCGCCGCCGCGCAGGTCAAGCGCAAGGTGTACGACAACCGCGTCGTAACCTTCGCGCCGCTTTATTGCTCCAATTTATGCGCCAACAACTGCGCCTACTGCGGGTTTCGCAGTTCCAACACTGTTGAGAAACGGCGAATGCTAAGCGCCGACGAGGTTAAAAAGGAAGTCGAAATCCTCGCCGGGAAAATCGGCCACAAGCGGCTCATCATGGTGTACGGCGAGCATCCCTCCACCGGCGCGGATTATATCGCAGAAACCATGCAGGCCGCCTACTCCGTTAAAGTGCCCGTCAGAAGCGGCAGGGGCGAAATCCGCCGCGTGAACATAAACGCCGCGCCTATGAGCGTGGCGGATTATAAAAAAGTGAAGGCCGCCGGACTCGGCACATTCCAGGTTTTTCAGGAAACCTACCACCGTGAAACTTACACGAAACTGCATCCCGCAAACACCGTCAAAGGAAACTTCCGCTGGCGGCTTTACGCCCAGCACCGCGCGCAGGAAGCCGGCATTGACGACGTGGCGATAGGCGCGCTGTTCGGCCTGTACGACTGGCGTTTTGAAGTAATGGGCCTTCTCTCCCACGCGCACGCCCTGGAAAAGCAATTCGGCATCGGGCCGCACACGGTTTCTTTCCCGCGCATCGAACCGGCCTGCAACACCCCGTTCGCCACCCGCACCGGACACGAGGTTTCAGACGCGGATTTCAAGCGACTGGTTTGCGTGCTGCGGCTGGCGATACCTTACGCGGGCATGATTGTTACCTGCCGCGAGCGTCCCGCCATGATACGCGACGTTATCCCGATGTGCACCCAGCGCGACGCCTCGTCGCGTATCGGCATCGGCGCGTACAGCGACCGCGACGGCGGGCAGGAAACGGAGCGCCAGCAGTTCATGCTGTCCGACTCGCGCAGCCTCGACGAGGTAATCCGCGAGCTGGCCTCGATGGGATACATCACTTCATTTTGCACGGCGGGCTACCGCTGCGGCAGAACGGGCGACCATATAATGAAAATGCTGCGCTCGGGCCGTGAAGGCCGGTTCTGCAAACTCAACGCCATCCTGACCTTCCGCGAATGGCTCGACGATTTCGCCTCGCCGGAAACAAAACGCATCGGCGAGGAGCTTATCGCCAAAGAACTGTCCGAAGTGAAAACCCGCATGCCCGGCGAATTCACCGACGAGATGTGGACCACGCTCAACGATTACTACCGCAGAGTCGCCTCCGGCGAGCGCGACCTGTGTTTTTAAGCCCTATATTCGCGTGTGCTATAATGTGAAAGAGGGATATCCCAATGCCTGCAAAAGCGTTTGCTCCAAGAAATAGGACATTGCAGTTGTCAAATCCCGAAATTTCGCAATTCAAAAAGCGTTTCCTGGACCTACGCGAACCCTGCAAAGTCGAGACTCTCGTCAGTAAAACTATTTGCTGTGACATTTTCGAGACGCTGCGCTACCTTCCCAAAGGTTTTGTGGACCTGCTATTCGTTGACCCGCCCTACAACCTGACAAAAGATTTTAACGGCGCGCAATTCAAGGAAATGACCGATGTGGAATACGAACAGTGGCTGGCATCATGGTTCGCGCCGCTTATGAAAACACTGAAACCGACCGCTTCCGTTTATGTTTGCGGCGATTGGAAATCCTCAGCGGCAATATACCGTATCCTGTCAAAACATTTGCATATCCGCAATCGCATAACATGGGAACGCGAAAAAGGCCGGGGCGCAAAAGCCAACTGGAAAAACTGTTCAGAGGATATCTGGTTTGCCACTGTTTCCAACGAGTTTACTTTCAATAGCGATAAGGTGATGTTAAAACGCAAAGTTCTGGCTCCTTATAAGGACCCGAACGGCGCACCGAAAGACTGGCAGGAAAGCGAAAATGGCAATTACCGTTTAACTTGTCCGTCAAATTTGTGGACCGACATGACAATCCCCTTCTGGTCCATGCCGGAGAACACGATTCATCCCACGCAGAAACCGGAAAAGCTGCTGGCGAAAATACTGCTTGCCGGTTCTAATGAGGGCGATTTTATATTCGACCCGTTTTTGGGTTCAGGAACGACCTCCGTTGTGGCAAAAAAACTGAACCGACGCTATTGCGGCATAGAGATGAACGAAGAATACGCCTGCCTGGCGGAAAAACGCCTGCTTTTGGCCGAATCAGACAAAACAATACAAGGCTATCACGACGGCGTTTTCTGGGAAAGAAATTCCCTGAGCGAACAGAAAAAAGCAAATTCGCAGATTGACACCGTTGCTGACATTCCAGACTTGTTTGCGGCGATGTAAAGGGGATTGCAATGAAAAGCAAAATTTTTTACTCCGCAACGCATGAGCGAATAGCTGCGACTGTGAAAAAGTTCTTGAACAGTCAAAAAGATTTCATGTCGGTCGGCACAAGTTCCAGCCCAAGAGCTGCGGGCGATGCTATAGAAGAATTGCTGTCTAAAAACTTCGGCGCTATTCTGGGCAATCTGGCGAAAGATTATTCCTCCTCTTTCGCCCGCCGCGCAATGGCTGACTTTGCATTTTACGATAAAGACGGTTTCTACAATGTCGTGGATGTAAAGACTCACCGGCTTGAGACAAGTTTTAATATGCCGAATCTCACATCGGTGGAGCGGCTTTCAAGATTTTATGAGGATGACAAAAACTATTTTGTCATTCTCAACATAGCATACAGCATAAAAGGAACCCATATAAAAATCAAAGAAGTGCATTTTGTGCCGATTGAATTTTTATCGTGGAATTGCCTGACCATTGGCGCATTGGGATGGGGGCAAATACAGATAGCTAATTCCAATACTATCGAGATTGTCCCTCAAAGCCGCAAAAAATGGATGTTGCAGCTTTGCGATACGCTGGCGGAATTTTACCCCAATGAAATATCCAAAATCACCGAAAGAATAAAGCATTTCGAAAAAATTAAAAAATTCTGGCTCAAAAAGGCCGACGCTTAGCCATTCCCGAAGTCGAACGACTATCATTATTTTAGAGAAACTATTTTATGGAATACAGAACTGAAACCGACCTGTTGGGTGACATCAGCGTGCCGCTCCACTCATACTGGGGGGCGCATACGCAGCGCGCGCTGGCGAATTTCCAGCTTAGCGGAATAAAAACTTCCGGCGGGCTTGTCCGCGCGGTTGCGATGGTTAAAAAGGCCGCCGCGCTGGCAAATCGGGAACTTGGCGCGCTTGAAGTGTCGAAAGCCTCCGCGATAACCACTGCCTGTAGCGAAATTATTGACGGAAAACTTGCGGCGCAGTTTCCTTTGGACGCCATGCAGGGCGGCGCGGGCACGTCAACCAACATGAACCTCAACGAGGTTATCGCCAACCGCGCCATAGAACTGCTGGGCGGCGAAAAAGGCGACTACTCGATTATTCATCCGCTGGAGCACGTGAACCTCCACCAAAGCACCAACGACGTTTACCCGACGGCGGTCAAAATCGCCGCCATCTATAAGGTGCGCGAACTCAGCGAGGCCGCCGCCAAATTGCAGGGCGCGTTCCAGTCGGGCGAAACGAAATTCGCGCATATCGTAAAAACCGGGCGCACCGAGATGCAGCCCGCCGTGCTGATGACCCTGGGCGCGGAATTTTCGGCGTGGGCCGAGGCGGTTTCGCGCGACCGCTGGCGCGCGTTCAAATGCGAGGAACGGCTGCGCACGGTCAACATCGGCGGCACCGCCATCGGCACCGGCATCGGCGCGCCGCGCAGCTATATTTTTCTGGTAATCGAAAAACTGCGCGAGGTCACGGGGCTCGGTCTCAACCGCGGCGAGAACTTGCCCGGCGAGACGGCGAACTCGGACGCGTTCGTGGAAGTGTCCGCTATTTTAAAGGCGCACGCTTCCAACATCGCCAAAATTTCAAACGACCTGCGGCTGCTCAACCTGCTGGGCGAGATAAAACTGCCGCCCGCGCAGGCGGGCTCCAGCATAATGCCGGGAAAGGTGAACCCCGTCGTCTGCGAGGCGGCGATTCAGTGCGCCATGAAGGTGATGGCAAACGATATGCTGGTCTGCGAGGCCGCCTCGCGCGCCACATTGCAGATAAACGAGTTCATGCCGCTGCTGGCGCACGCGCTGCTGGAATCGCTGGACATTCTGCGCGGAACGGACGCCGCGCTGCGCCTTTGCGTCGAAGGTATCGAAGCCGACGAACAGAATTGCGCGGCAAACTGCGCCGGTTCCGCCACGGCGGTCATAACGGCTTTCCTGCCTCAACTGGGCTACGCCAAAGCGCTGGTTCTGCTGAAGGAATTCTCGGC
>JAQTYB010000096.1 GCA_028688475.1 Elusimicrobiales bacterium | reverse complement strand
CCCTCGGGTTTTTACAATTACGTTTCCAATAAAGGCTCCCGGCTGGTCCCCCTCGGCGGCATCTGCGAGGACGCAATGGGCGCCGTCATGACCGGCGTGGCGGCGTACGGCCATCATCTCGGCGTGACCTCCTCCTACGCCGCCTTCATCTCCGCGCTGGAGCATATACCGGCCCGGCTGCACGCCATAGGCCAGCAGAACAGACAGCACGCCACGGGAAAGCCTTTCAACACTTTCGTGATGATAAACGCGCACGCCGGCGTCAAAACCGGCGAGGACGGCCCCACCCACGCCGACCCGCAGGCGCTGCAGCTCCTTCAAGGCAATTTCCCCAGGGGCACGCTGATAACGCTGACCCCGTGGGAGCCGGGCGAGATATGGCCGCTGGCGATACACTCGCTCAGACTGCGCCCCGCCGTGCTGGCCCCGTTCGTGACCCGCCCGCCTGAAAACGTGCCGGACCGCGCCGCGCTGGGACTGCCCCCCGCCGAAGTCGCGATAAAGGGCCTTTATCCCCTCGCCAAAGCGGACCCCGCCAAACCGTCCGACGGCACGGTGGTATTGCAGGGCAACGGCGTCGCCATGATTTTCGTTCTGGAAGTGCTGCCGGAGCTTAAAAAGCGCGGTCTCAACCTGAACGCCTTCTACGTCGCCAGCGCCGAGCTTTTCGACCTGCTGCCCGAGGCGGAAAAAGACGCGCTCTATCCGGCGGAGCTGGCGCAACAAGCCATGGGCATAACCGATTTCACGCTGCCCACGATGTATCCGTGGATAAAGTCTTACGAAGGCATACGCCGCACCATGCATCCGTTCAAGGGCGGCAGCTTCCTCGGCAGCGGACCCGCGAATCAGGTGCTGGAGGAAGCCGGCGTGAACGCGCAGGGCCAGTTGAGGGAAATCCTCGCGTATATCGCGGCGCGGAAAGAAAAAGCGGATTGCTGGCGCTGACGTCCGCCGCTGAATCTTGTGTTTGAACTACTGCTCAGTAAAACTTCTAAGGGAGGTGAGTTCATGGCGGAGGAAAAGCCGTTTCTTACAGGCAGGACGTATATTTTCCGTTTGGATAAGGGCGACGACCTGCTTGCGGCCATTCAGGAATTCTGTCACGATTATCAGATAAAGTGCGGCGTGATAACCGCGCTCGGCGCGGTGGACAGCGTCACCTTCGGGTTTTTTGACCAGAAAAAGCGCAAGTACGTCAAAACCTCGCTCGCGCAGGAACTGGAAGTGCTCAACGTCACCGGCAACGTCAGCATCATGGACGACAAGCCCATGGTGCACGCCCACATCACGGTGGCCGATTCTTCCGGCAAAACAACGGGCGGGCACCTGATGGCCGGCACCAGGGTTTTCGCCTGCGAGGTGTTCGTGCAGGAACTGGTAGGCACTCTCAAAATCCGCAAAGCCGACAAGGCGACGGGGCTGCCCATCTGGGCCAACGCCGCGCCAAGAGAATAATCTCTTGAAAAAAGGCTTCCGCTCGGGATTCGCGGTGCTGGCAGGAGCGCCAAACGCCGGCAAGTCAACGCTGCTAAACCGCATCTCGGGCGGAAGCCTTTCGATAGTTTCCCCCAAACCGCAAACCACGCGGCAAAACCTCATAGCGATAAAAAACAGCCCCGGCAGCCAGCTCGCGCTGGTTGACACGCCGGGATATCTCGACCCCCGCTACAAATTGCAGGAAACCATGCTTTCCAGCATCCGCCGCGCGCTGCATGAGGAGGCGGATGTGGTCTGCTTCGTGGCGGAGCCCAATCCGCCGGGCAAGACGGAGCGCGCGCTGGCGGGGCTGGTGGCGCAGCTCGGCGTTCCCGCGGTGCTGGCCATAAACAAAATAGATTCCGTTTCCCGCGTCCGCGCCGAGGCGGCCCGCATTGAATACGGAAAACTGCTGCCCGGCTGCGCGTCCATACATATGATATCGGCAGCGCGCGGCACCGGCGTCGAAGCGCTGACGGCCGCGCTTTCCAGGCTGCTGCCGGAGCACGAGCCTTACTTTCCCGAAGGCCAGTGGACGGACAAGTGGGAGCGTTTTTTCGCCGCCGAATTCGTGCGCGAGCAGTTGCTGTGCCTCTATGAAAAGGAAATTCCCTACGCCTGCGCCGCGCAGACGGAGACTTTTCAGGAAAACCACGGCGGCGAGGGTTATGTGCGCGTGGTCATCCACGTCGAAAGGGAAACGCAGAAGCCGATAATAATCGGCAAGGGCGGCGGCGCCATAAAAAAAGTGCGCGAAGGCGCGCAGAAACGGCTTGAGGAATTCCTGGGACGCAAGCTGCGGCTGGAGCTTTTCGTGAAAGTCTCGCCGGGCTGGCGCTCCGACACGGCGATGATAAAAGAATTCGGCTACCATGAAGGCTGAACCTTTGCTTGAAGTATTCCGCCGGCACAAGTCCGCCGGGATATCTCTTTATGTCGCCATCGTTTTCGCGACATTGGGGGCGGCGGGATTCATAAATTCCGCCCTCGCCTGGCTGCTGAGCCAGTATTTCCTGCTGAAATATCACAGCGTCCTCTATCCCGCCAAAGCGCATATTTACGACGCTATGTCGCTCGCCGTGACGGCCGTTTGCTGCGCGGCGGGACATTACTGCGCGGCGGGGTTCATGAAACGGATTTTCTCATCGGAAAAAGCGGCGCTTCCGGCGTGGGCGGCTTCTTTTTTCACGTTGTGCGCCTGCACGCTGTACATGACATACCACCTCTCCCTTCGTCCGGCGCCGGCGGCGGCCATGCCGGTTATCGCCGCCTGGGCGCTCGGCGGGCTGGCGGGTTGGCGGCTGCCGCCGGAAAAGGACCCGCTGCGCAGGTTTTTCGAGTAACGGCGGTTTTGAAAATTGGGCCTTTAGGCCCATGCGGAAGACTGCCGTATCTTGTAGAATTATAGCGTGAAGTGCGGCGGACCATGCTTATGAACAGAATCGGAAAACTCCTTTTTACTCTGGCGCTCCTGTGCGCCGCAACCGCTTATTCCGGCCAATTCGCGGATATTACCGCCGGAAACGGCGTTAAGCAGCCTCCCGCGCCCAGCATGGGTTACGCGAAGGGAAGCGAGCCGCAGCAACCTAAACCCGCCGAAATAAAGCCGGTCAAATGGGTCTATGTAAGAGGCGGGGATTTCGAAATGTCCCCCGTCAGCGACAGCGCGTTCGCGGATTCCAAACCGGTCCGAAAAATAAAAATCGCGGATTTCGAGATGTCTCAGACGCTGGTAACCGTGGAGCAATACAAAAAATGCGTGGATGACGGCGGCTGCACCGAGCCGGAAACGAAGGACACGCGGTGCAACTGGGACAAACCCGGCAGAGAACGACACCCCGTCAACTGCGTGGAATGGAATCAGGCCGCCCTTTTCGCCGAATACCTCGCCAAACAGCCGGATTTCACCGGCGCCAGGCTGCCCAGCGAGTCCGAATGGGAATACGCGGCCAGGCACGGCGGCAAAAAACAGAAGTATCCCTGGGGTGACCAGGACGCCACCTGCAAGCAGGCCGTGATGTTCGATATAAACATCGGCAAATCTGGCTGCGGCGGCGAAACCACCATGCCGGTCTGCTCCAAACCCGACGGAAACGTGGTTTTCGGCAAGGATTATTTGTGCGACATGGCGGGCAACGTTTTCCAGTGGGTGCAGGACAAATATCAAAAATCCTACGAGAAGATACCCGAGGACGGCACCGCTTTCATGGAAAGTTCGGACTCCGCGGTCAAGCGCGTGGTGCGCGGCGGCGCTTTCCATATGCAAAAGGCGCAATTCCTGCGCGCCGACATGCGCGGCTCGCACGATCCCGCCAAGCGGGACTATTTCGTAGGCTTCCGTCTGGCGAGAGCCAGGTAAAATTCCTAAAAAATTCCCGCAATCGCGGCGCCGCATTTGGCGCAGGCGGCTTTGTGCCCGCGCTCCGTTTTCAATTCCCCGATTTTCACCTCATAGCCGGCGCGTTCGACAAGCAGCGCGCCGCAGGACGGGCACAGCGTGTTTTCATGTCCGCTGCCGGGGATGTTTCCCGAGTAGACGAATTTCAGGCCCGCCGAGAGTCCGGCGGAAACAGCGCGGTCCAGCAGCTCCGGCGGGGTGGCGGGACGCCCTGTCATCTTGTAATCGGGATGAAAAGCGGTGACATGCCACGGTATGTCCGGCGAGACCGACGCGATGAATCCGGCTATTTTGGAAAGCTCCTCATGCGAATCGTTGAACCCCGGAATCACCAGCGTCACAATTTCCGTCCAGATGCCCGCGTCTTTGATACGCCTGATGGTATCGAGCACGGGTTTGAGCGAACCGCCGGTGGTCTTGCGGTACTTCTCGTCGTCAAAGCATTTGAGGTCCACTTTCCACGCGTCAAGAACGGGGCGTATATACTCCACCGCCTCCGGCGCGGCGTAGCCGTTGGATACATAGGCGCACAACAGCCCGGCGGCTTTGGCCTCCGTGAAAACCGATTTCGCCCACTCCGCAGTTATGAGCGGCTCGTTATAGGTTGACACCGCCAGCCTCGCCCCGCAGCGCGCGGCGGCTGAAACTATATCGCGGGGCATAACGTCCCTTACGGCGGCAACGCACTCCGTTTCCTTGAGCGCCTGCGAGGTAATGTAGTTCTGGCAGAATTCGCAGTAGAAGTTGCAGCCCAGCATCCCGAAGGAAAGCGCGCCCGAGCCTGGCAGCAGATGAAAAAACGGCTTTTTCTCGACGGGGTCGCAAGCCTGCCCCGCCACATAGCCCCACGGCGCGTAAAGCGCGCCGCCCTTGTTAAATCGCATCCTGCAAATGCCGCGCGCGCCGTCTTTAACCGCGCAGCCGTGCGCGCAGGCGAGGCATTTTACGGCTCCGCCCGGCAAAACCTTATAAAGTTCCGCCGCGCGCACGCGGCTGTCGAGCATTTTCTGCAAATTCATAAATCCCCCCTCCCTCGCAATCGGCTATTGAAAAGGTTGACGGTTTATTATAGCCTAACCGTGGAAGGCATAAGAGACTATATATATGAAAACGCTGTTAAAAAGCATGGTTTTTCTGATTTTTTCGCTCTGCCTGCCGACGGCGCGCGCAGCCGACGTGTCTACCGCCGCGGCGCTCTCGCCCGCCGTCTCCACGGCTGCGGTTGCCGCTTCGACGGTCGCCGTCTCCACGCAACCCGCCGGTTTCACCCTCGGCCCGGAAGTGGACGCGGCCTGGCTGGCTGGAATCCGTCATATGTACGCGCTGGAGTTCGGCAAGGCTCAAACCGTGTTCGAGAATCTTATTGCCGACAAACCCGACGAGCCCGCCGCCAGCCTGGCCATGGCGGGGCTGCTGTGGTGGCGCTACTCGCAGGATTACGACATTCCCCTCAGGCAGGCGCGCGAAACGGCGGACGCGTTCGAAAAATACGCCAACGAGGCAATAGACAAATCCAGGTCGGCGCTCAAAAAGAACGGCAAAGACGCCAACGCCTGGTTCGTGATGGGCACCGCCTACGGCCTGCTGGGCCGCTGGTACGCCGTTGAGCGCCACTGGTGGAAAGCCTATACCCACGGCACGAAGGGCCGCAAATATCTCAAAAAAGCGCTCGATTTGAATCCGGGCATCACCGACGCCTACGCGGGACTGGGCATATTCGATTATTACGCCGACACTGTGCCGGGGGCGCTCAAAATAGCCGCGCTGCTTTTCATCCACGGCGATAAAAAGCGCGGCCTTGAGGAGCTTGACAGGGCGATAGCCGGCGGCAAATTTTTCGTCACCGAGGCGAAGCTTTTCAAAATCGCCATACTCGTGCAGTTCGAGCGGGATTATAAAACCGCCGCCGCGCTGGCGGCTGAGTTGCGCAAGTCGGAGCCGGACAACGTCTTCTTCCGCCTCTCCGAGCTCCTGACCCGGTTCAACTCCAACGACTGGGACGGCACTCTCGACGAAGGCATGAAATTCATAGTGGATTTCGCCGGCACCGCAAACCCCGGCATCGCCCGCCAACTGGCGCTTGTCTATGTCGCCGTGGGCGACGCGTATGTGATGAAAAAGAATTACTACGCCGCGCTCGACATGTTCACCCGCGGCATCGGCACCGCCTATCCCGAAAAAGGCTGGGTCACCTACTGCTACCTGCGCCGCGCCCAGGTCTACGACATTCTGGACCAGCGCGGGAAGGCGGGACCGGATTACAAAACCGCCGGCGAACGCGAGGATTTCTGGAGCACGGCGGACGATTCCGCGCGCGGACTCAAAAAACCCTATACCCTTGAGGAAGTTGAAAAGCAGTTGCAGTCGCATTAGATTCACGGAGGTGCGGCATGGAAGTCAAAACCCTTCCCGATAACGAGATAAAAGCCCTCATCCGCCTCGTGGGCGACGAAGAGGACGCCAACGCCGCGCAACTGCGCGAGCACCTGGCGCTGATAGTCCGCCACGAGCCGGAGCGGATAGAGGCCATCGCCCTCGGCAGCTTCGCCGAAAATCCGCCCCCCGCGGTGACCGCCATATTGGAAAATTCGCGCTGGCACGCGCTGGAAAAAATGTTCCGCGGCCTCTCGCGTGCGGGCGGCGAGCCGGATTTGGAGGAAGGGCTTTTCCTGGTATCGAAATTCGCGCATCCGAAAATAACCGTTTCCGACATAGCCGCTCCCCTGGACGGCATGGCCGGCGAGATAAAAACGCGGCTTGACGCCCAGGCCGACCCTGAGCGCGTTATCGAAGCGCTCAGCGAAACGGTGTTCGCGCGGCACGGCTTCGGCGGCTGCGACGAGGACATTTGCAATCCCGAGAACATCTATCTCTACAATCTTTTCCAGAGCCGCAGGGGCATGCCGGTAACGCTGGGCTCGCTTTGCATCCTGCTGGGCAAGCGGCTGGACCTGCCGCTGCGCGGCATGGGCATACCGGGGCATTTCATCCTGCAGCTCAAAACCTGGAACGGCGAACTGTTCCTCGACCCTTACCGCAAAGGGCGGCGGCTCACCCCGCGCGAATGCCAGATGCTGGTGCTCTCGCGCGGAGTGCACTGGGACCCGGACTACCTCAAACCCGTGGATAACCGCCACATCCTGTGCCGCACGCTGGGCAATCTGATTTACAGCTGCAACCGCCTCAAAGACGAGCGCAGGGCGGGCCAGCTAAAACGCTACATGCAGATATTGCAGGACTGACGCGGAATGATAAAAACCGAGAATCTGGAAAGACGCTACGGGCCGACTGTGGCCGTGGCCGGCGTTTCGTTTGAAATCAACGCGGGCGAGGTGGCCGGTTTCCTGGGCCCCAACGGCGCGGGCAAAACCACCACCATGCGGATGCTGGCCGGCGTTTTGTCCCCCTCCTCGGGTCGGGCGGAAATCCACGGCCTGAATGTGGAGGAGCGTTCGCTGGAATGCAGGCGGCTGGTCGGCTACCTGCCGGAAAGCAACCCGCTCTACGAGGAAATGGAGGTGACCGCTTTTCTCAAATGGAACGGGGCCATGCGCGGCCTGGCGGGCGCGGAGCTTGAGGCGGCGGTTTCAGCCGCCGTTGGAAAATGCGGCCTCGCGCAAGCGGCGGGGAAGGATATCGGCGAGCTTTCAAAAGGCTACCGCCAGCGCGTCGGCATAGCGAACGCGATTCTCCACAATCCCCCCGTGCTGCTGCTTGACGAGCCCACCTCCGGCCTCGACCCCAACCAGGCGCAGGAGGTGCGCGCGCTTATCGGCGAACTGCGCAAAGAAAAGACGATAATGCTCTCCACCCACATCCTGCCGGAGGCGCAGAGCGTCTGCGACCGGATAATGATAATAGCCGGCGGCAAAATCGCCGCCGACGCCAAAACCGCCGACCTCATGGCCTGCGCGCAGGGCGGGCATAAATTCGTTCTGACGCTGGCGAATGCGGACGATTCCGCCGTGCGCCAGGCTCTTCTGGCGCTGCCCGGCGCCGCCTGCTGCGAGTACGAGGAAAAAGCGGGCGAGGCGGTGTTCACCGTCTCCTCCGAAAACGATTTGCGCGCCGCGATTTTCAGGACCGCCGCAGGCAATAACTGGCCCGTGCTGGGATTGGAACGCAGGACCGCCTCGCTGGAGGATATTTTCAGGAGGCTCACGCAATGAAAACGTTTTTCAACGGGCCGTTATGGAATTTGTACAAGCGGGAACTGGCGTTTTACTTCAACGCGCCGACCGCGTATGTGGTGATGGTGGTGTTCCTCCTCATAGCGGGATACCTGTTCGCCATACCGCTGTTTCTCGTCAACCAGTCAACGCTGGCGGGATTTCTCGACACCGCGCCGCTTCTGCTGACGTTTCTGGCGCCCGCGGTGACGATGCGGCTTTTCGCGGAGGAGTTCAAATCGGGCACGGCGGAACTGCTGTTTGCGCTGCCCGCGCGCGAGTGGGAGATAATCGCCGCCAAGCTTGCCGCCGCGCTGACCATTTTCGCGCTGACGCTGGCCTTCACGCTGGTTTATCCCGCCATACTGCTCATGCTCGGCGATTTGGACAAAGGCGCGCTGGCGTGCGGCTACCTGGGGCTGTTTATGACCGGGCTGCTGCTGTGCAGCGCGGGGCTGTTCGCCTCCGCGCTCACGAAAAGCCAGGTGACGGCTTTCATCACAGGATTCCTGGCGGCGTTCGTGTTTTTCATGGCGGGCAAACTCACGCCCTATGTGCCCGCGCCGCTGGCGCCCGTGGCGGATTTTATCGGCTTCGAGGCGCATCTTGAAAACATGGCGCGGGGGGTGCTGGACACGCGCGATTTGCTCTACTATTTCAGCGTCTCCGCGCTTTTCCTGTTTCTGACGCGGCTCAAATTGCAGACTATGAAGGCGGACTGATATGTCCTCACGGAAGAAAAAAACCATTCTCGCATACTCAGGAATCGGCGCGCTGCTGGCGGCGGCCATCGTCGCGGCGCTCAACGTTGTTTCTTATTACGCCCACGCGCGGCTGGATTTGACCCGCGGTCGCATTTTTTCCATGAGCCCGGCGACGAAAAAGATTATCGCCGAACTGCCCGACCCCGTCCTGATTACGCTTTACAGCTCGCGCGAGCTGCCGCCGCAGGCGGCCTCCATGCGCAACTACACGCGGGACATGATGAAGGAATACCAGTCCGCCTCCGGCGGCAAAATAAAAGCCCGTTTCGCCGAAGCGGGAGACTCTCCCGAAAGCCGGGAAATTCCGCTCAAGGCCGGCATAATCCCGGTGCGTTTCGATATCTATTCGCGCGACAAGTTCGAGCAGCGCGAGGGTTTTTTCGGCGCTACGCTGAGTTTCCGGGACAAAAAATCGGTAATGCCCTACATAAACGAAACCGGCTCGCTGGAATACGAATTGACCTCCCGCATAAAAACGCTGCTGAGCGACGGCAAGCCCGAAATCGCTTTTATGACGGGCCGCGGCGCTATTTCCCCCTACGCGCTGGGAACCGAAATCGCGCGGCGGCTGGACAGCCATTATCTGCTGCGCACGCTGGATTTCGGGCATCTCGACCCGGAAAAGGGCATAGACCCCCGCATTTCCGCCCTCTTCATACTCGGCGGCGCGGAGGAACTGTCCGACAAGGAGCTTTTCGCGCTGGAC
>JAQTYB010000095.1 GCA_028688475.1 Elusimicrobiales bacterium | reverse complement strand
GCGGTCTTGAGACGGAAAAAGAAATCTCGCACCGACGATTACGGTACGATTCTTATTTGGCTTGACAGGCAATATTACATCAGATGAGTGCCACTTGAAAAAATACAAGGGGTTTTTCTGCGGAATCCTATTAAGCGCGTCCCAAATACCCGACCTCTCTTACCAATACAGCGGCGCGTCAAATAGGAGAGGTATTTGGGGCGCGGATTAATAATTAGGATTTAATACTATGTCCCGGTTTTCTTAACTTCTGCTTGCGATATGACAACCGGTTTTTTGGCGAATGCAGGCCTCTTTTTCAATGCGGGTTTTTGCGGTTTGGTTGCCGTCGGGGTTTTGGGGGTAACCTTGACGGAAGCCGCAGCGCGTTTTTTGGGGGCGGGGGCGCGGAGGGGTTTATTTTTCGCCGGTTTTTTGGCGGATTTTTTCGGGGTTTCCTTTTTTGGCTCAGGGCGGGAGGCGCCTATATAAGAGAGCACTCCGTCCGTCAGCGTGTCGGCGGTTTTTTTCAGGAAGGCGGGGTCGCGCAGCAGGGCGTCCTGCTCCGGCAGCGTCATGTAGGCGGTTTCCACGAGGATGGCGGGCATGGCCGTCTGGCGGACGACATGATAATCGCCGTAGGTCAGGCCCTCGTCGGGGAACGGGCTGTTTTTGGCGTAGGCCCGGTGCATGGCGGCGGCAAAATCGAGGCTGTGCGGCTGGTAGAAATAAATCGTGTAGCCGCGCTTGCCGTCAAGCGGGTTCGCGCCGTCAGGCAGCGCGTTATTGTGCAGGCTGATGAACAAATCCCCCCGCGCACGCCACGCTATGCGGGGCCGCTCGACAAGCGGCACGTTCTCGTCGCCCTTGCGGGTGAACGTAATCTCCGCGCCGAGCGCGGAAAGTTCCCGCTCCGCCGCTTTGGCGATAGCAAGATTGGCCTCGAACTCGAAGTAGCCCGTAGGGCCGATTGCGCCGTCGTAGGGCAAAGTATATTTCGGCGAATGACCGGGGTCCAGCACGATTTTCAGGCCGGAAAGCGGCTTTTCGGCGGTACCGGCAAGTTTCGGCCGGCGGCGTATTTCGAGATTGAAAACGCCGGCTGAATACTCCGCGTTGTAGCCCCGGATTTTTTCGGCGGGGTCGGTGGTCACGGTGAGGCGGCAGGTCTGCGCGTCGAGTTGTTTCCAGCGGATGTTTTTGACAAAAGTGTCCGCCGGGTCGTAGTCTATATAGTTGGTGTGGTCCGTTGTGTAGTAAAAAGTAACGTCAATGGAATTGCCGTTTTCCTCCGCCAGAAACGGCACGTTTTTGGAGAGAAGCGCGGTCAGCGCCACTGAACCGCCTTTATCGCGGAAGCTTACATCGCCCAGCACGGCCTGCGGCGGAAGCGTTCCCTCCGGCAGGACTTTAAGCTGCGTTTTATCCGCCCAGCCCCATTCGTCGCGGCTGAGCCGGAGGCGGTAGCCGGCGCCGTTTCTGGCGTCGGCCAGCGCGCGCGTTCCCGGCGGCATAAACATGAACGAGCCGCCGCCCGCGCTGCCGCGCACCGGCACCAAAGCGTCCGTGGAGGATTCCACCACCCAGTAACGGTCTTTCAGGATGGTGAACCGCCCTTTGGCGGAATATTTGGCGGAGTCGCCGTTCTTTTCAAAATGGTATTTCACCTCCGCGTTATCGGCGGAATCGCCGGATTGAATCTGGTAGGCTCCCGCGTAAAGCCCGGAACCGGCGGGGGTTTCCAGCATCGGGATGTCTTTTTTTACCCCTTCGATGCTGAACGCCGCCGTGGCGAACGCCAGCGAGTGCCCCACCGCCATGAACCAGTCCCCCTCCCGCAGCATAAGCTCGGATGACGGGAAAAGCGAATTCTCCTCGGCCTGCGTTTTGCCCTCCGGCAACGGGCGGCCCGGCGCGGCCACTTTGACATGGCGCGCATAGGTATAAACCGTGCCGCCGTCGCGCAATTCGAGATTGAAGGCGAAATCTCCCTCGGCCACCGGCACCACCGCCAGAAACGCGCCGTTATGATACACCGGCACGGTGGAGCCGTTTATTGTGAGCGTGCCCGTGGCCGGCGTTACGTTGCCGAAAATGAACTCGCTCGCCACGTTGGGCATGGCGTAGCCTTCCGTCGGCACGACCACGTTTATGGGAGCGCACCGCGCGGAGGCCGCCGCGAAAACCAGAACTGCGCCAGACAACAACGCCGGCGTTATTTTATTTTTCATGTTATTCATCTTTTTTGAACAGGCGGGAGGCCTTTTCGTTTGAAGTCACGATACCCTTTATCAGCGCGGAACTGAAGCCGTTATGCTCCATCTCGTTGAGGCCCTCGATGGTGCAGCCGCGCGGGGTGGTTACCTTGTCTATTTCGCTTTCCGGGTGGCTTTGCGCGCGCAATAACAGTTCGGCGGCGCCTTTTGCCGTCTGCGCCGCCATGAGCAGCGCTTCCTCGGAGTGGAACCCGATTTGAGTTCCGCCCTGCGAGGCCGCGCGGATGGCGCGCAGGAAAAACGCTATTCCGCAGCCCGCCAGCGCGGTGGCGGAAAGCATCAGTTCCTCGCTTATCACCAGCGTGTGGCCCAGCGCGTCGAAAATGGTTTTCGCTTCTTCCAACGCGACTGCGGATTCCGGCGAAGCGCAGAGACAGGTCATCGCCGAGCCTATCGCTATGGCGGTGTTCGACATGGCGCGCACCACTTTTACTTTTTTCCCGGCCCATTCGGACAACTGAGCGGTGGAAACGCCGGTGACTATGGATATCAGCGTGTGCCCGCCGTTGAGAAGCGGACGGATTTCCCGCAGCAACTCCTCCGTCTGGCGCGGCCCGACGGCGATAATCACCAGCGCCGCGCTTTCAACCGCCGCGCGGTTATCGGACGAAACGGCGAAATTTTCCTTGCGCAGCGGCTCCAGCAATTCCGCGCGGCGGCGGGTCAGGATTATGTCCCGCGGACTCCACCGGCCCGACGCGGCCAGCCCCCGCGCGATGGCGGTGCCGATATTGCCCGCGCCGAGTATCGCGATTTTTTTTGCGCCTGAGCGCTCCAGGTTATCTTTTCTCATAAAATTCGGATTCTCCTCTCGAATATGGTAGCAAACCGGTCACCCGCGCAGCCAGCGGTCGGCTTCGCGGGTGGGCAGCGGGATGCGTCCCGCCACCGCGCAATGAAGCGTGATTTCGACCGCCTCAGCCAGCGTAATCAAATGCCCCGCCGAAACGAACACGGGATTGCAGCCGTCTCTGGTGCGCACGACCGCGCCGATGGTTTCGCCCTTGTCCGTCAGCGGCGAGACGGAGCCGCGCTTTCTGCCGGGCGGCACGAACCTGCCCGTAAGCCGCGATTTTGCGCAGCCGAACGACGGTATGCCCAGCCAAAGCCCCATGTGGCAGGCGAGCCCCAGCCGGCGCGGATGCGCCCTGCCCTGCCCGTCGAACATCACGACATCCGGCTTGCGGCTCAGAAGCGAAAACGCTTTCAGGAGAGCCGGACATTCGCGGAACGAAAGCAGTCCCGAGACGTACGAAAACGCCAAAGGCAGCGTCGCGCGCCTGCGCTCAAGCTCCTTTAACTCAGGATAGGAGAAAAGAATCACGCCCGCATGAATACGCACGTTCTCAACGTCGAGACCGCAGTCCGCTCCCGCTATAACGCGCGGCGGACGCGCAAGCCGCCGCTCGCGCACCAGAGGGACAAGCTCTTTTTGCAGTTGTATCGCGTCGGCGGGAGAAATCTCCCAGCCGTGAAGCGGCGATGTTTTCATTTGCCGAAACCGAACCCGGCGCTGAAAGACACTACGTCGTCGGGCTCCAGAAAGCTGCGCGTCCAGTTGACGCCGAGCGGAATCGGAAACCGCCAAAAACGGTAGCGCAGATTCACGCCCGCGCCGCTGCGGCTACGCCGCTGTCCGCCGTTCCACACCGAAGCGGTTTCAGCGAACGGTTCGCACGTCAGCATCCCTCTGCGGGTGCCGCGCATGTAAAATGAAAACGACGCTACGGCACCGGCCCCGGCGTCGCCCCGGAATTCCCGCGCGTACTGGCCCAAAAGCCCCAGCGGCCTGTTGGACGGAATAAATTGCGAAAACGGAGGGCTGAATCCTTTCACCGCCTTGCCCCTCAGCGTGAGCATATGGCGGTTTCGGGATTCGACGCGCCAGAGGCCGTCCGCGCCGATTTCGGCGAAGTCGAAAGCGGAATCCAGCGCGACGGACGCGCCGGTGGCGTACCAGCCCGCCTCCCAGAAATAACGCGGGGCGGCAAGCGGCCTGATTCTTTCCTCCAAATCCGAAAGCCCCATCCTGAAAATGGAGCCGAACGACATCACCTGCGTCCGCTCCTGCGCCGCGGCCCCGCTTCCGCCGAAATAACGCATGCGCGCCGTCAGCATGTTCACGCGGCCCGGGTCCTGCGGCGCCGCGCCGGACAGCGGCGAGTATCCCACCGTGTCGGACTTGAATTCCAGTTCCGTCTCGAAGTTTCTGAGAATCTTGTCCGACAGCGAGGCGGAAAACCCGTGGGAGCTGTGGTTGTACGAATCCGCGACCGCGCCGAAAGCGCCGGAATCGCGCGGCGTCGGGGACACTATGCTGCCGGCGCTGTACGCCCCGTCGGCGTAATGCCTTTCCTCGTAATTAATGTCGAACACGGCAAACCGCGCCGACCAGCCCCCCCACAACGCGCCGACGGAGACGAGGCCGCCGTTGCTGCCCGACAGCCCGAAACCGAAAAAAGTTTCGCCGCGTTTGAGCACGTTGCCTTCCGCCAGCATCAGCGAAGCCATGCGCGCGCCGCCGCCGCTCATGTAAAACGGCAGTGGCAGCAGATACCAGCCGTCCTCGGCGCTTATATCCATGACCGCGCCGCCCAGTTCGGCGCTGTGCCGGCTTTTCACCAGGACCGTCTTGAAAATGCGCATGGCGTGAAGAGCCGCCCTGACTTCATTTTCCGCACGCGCGCTCCACGGCATTCCCTCGCTCACCGGCAGGCGGGAACGGACGACGCTTTCCCTGACCCGGACAGCGGTTATGTTTATTTGCTTTATGGTCTCGCCTTCCGCCGGCGGCAACGATTCCCGGCAAAACGCCGGAACAGCGCAAAACAGGAAAACGACGGCGGAGAAGAATGCCTGCATACCGAATTTTACCTTTAATGGGCAAATTATGCATAATTTTGAAATAGCGAATTTCAACCCACGGGGAACCATGATAAAAAAGCTGCTGGCGACAAAATCCATAGATGACCTGATTTGTCTCTCGGAGGATAAGTCGCACTCCCTCAAAAAAGTGCTCGGCCCGCTGGACCTGGCGTTGCTGGGCGTGGGCGGAACAATAGGCGCGGGAATTTTCGTGCTCACCGGGCAGGCCGCCGCACAGTACGCGGGGCCGGGGATAGCGCTCTCGTTCATCCTATCGGCGGTGGGCTGCGCCTTCGCGGGACTCTGCTACGCTGAATTCTCGTCTATGATACCCGTCTCCGGCAGCGCCTACACCTACGCCTACGCGACGCTGGGCGAAATTTTCGCGTGGATAATCGGCTGGGACCTGGTGCTGGAATATCTCTTCGGCGCCTCGACCGTGGCCGTGGGCTGGTCCGGCTACGTCGTGAGCTGCCTGCGCGATATCGGAATCAAAGTGCCGCCGGCAATCTGCAACGCGCCGGGAACCAGTTTTGTGGACGTGCCGGGGCAGGGCTGGGTTTCGTTGACGAAAGAGGCCGCCGCGGCGCTGGCGGCAAAGGGCATAGACCCGGCCCCGCTGCACCACGCCTGCGGGATGATAAACCTGCCCGCGATGCTGGCCATCGTCGCGATAACGGCGCTGCTGGTAATCGGAATCAAGGAATCGGCGCGGTTCAACAACGCCATCGTGGCGATAAAAGTGTCGGTGGTGCTGCTTTTCATAGGGTTCGGCGCGTATTACGTCAAAGCCGCCAACTGGACGCCTTTCATACCCGGCAACACCGGCGAGTTCGGCATGTTCGGCTGGAGCGGGATATTGCGCGGCGCGGGCGTGATATTCTTCGCCTACATCGGCTTCGACGCCGTGTCCACCCTGGCTCAGGAATCGAAAAACCCGCAGCGGGACATGCCCATCGGCATACTCTCCTCGCTTGCGGTTTGCACGGTCCTCTACATCGCGGTGGCGCTGGTGCTGACCGGGATAGTCAAGTACACGTTCCTCAACGTCCCCGACCCCATGGCGGTGGGCGTGGACGCCGCCGGACAAGGGCTTTACTGGCTGAGACCCTTCATAAAGCTGGGGGCGGTGGCGGGGCTCAGTTCGGTGATGCTGGTGCTGCTGATGGGCCAGCCGCGCGTGTTCTTTTCGATGGCGAACGACGGTTTGCTTCCGCAGGTTTTTCGCAGGGTGCATCCCAGATTCCATACGCCGCATGTCACCACCGTTCTGACGGGCTCCGTGGCAGCGCTGCTGGCGGGATTTCTGCCCATCAACATACTGGGCGAGATGGTTTCCATCGGCACGCTGCTGGCCTTCCTGATAGTCTGCGCGGGGGTGTGGGTGCTGCGCCGCACCCAGCCGGAAAGAGCGCGGCCTTTCGCCACGCCGTGGGTGCCGTTCGTGCCGCTGATGGGAATACTGATATCGCTTGCCCAGATGGTGTCGCTGCCGTGGCAGACGTGGCTGCGGCTGGTGGTATGGATGGCGATAGGCCTGATAATTTACTTCAGCTACGGCATCCGCAAAAGCGCCCGCCGCTGCGCCCCGCCCGCCGGGCGCGCGCAAAAATAGACCCCGACCCCTTGCCCGGAAATCGCAGTTGGATCGCGGGATTCGCCGTCGGCTGGCGGGATATTCCTTTGCCGCGGCGCATTATCACTTTCAATAATCCACGTCTATGACTTCCTGCATGTCCATCAGGCGGGTCAACGCTTCCTCTATGTTGGCGCTGGAGCCGAACACCATCAGCTCTACCGTGAATATGCTGTTCGTCTTGCGCACCCTGCGGGTGATTATGCGGACATCGGCGCCGGTTACCCTGTCATACACGCGCTGCACCGACGGCCAGTCCGCGCCGCAGCGGGCGTTGATGGTCTGGAACCGTGCGAATTTGCGGAAAAAACGCTCCAGCTCCACAAGTGAAATCTGCGCCAGCAGCACCAGCGCGGTGGCGCCGAAAGCCAGCGGATAATAGCCGTAGCCCACCGCCATGCCTATGGCGGAAATGAGCCATATCCCCGCCGCCGTGGTGAGCCCCGAAATCTTGGAGCCTTCGCGCATTATCGCGCCCGCGCCGAGAAACCCGACGCCGGTCACTATCTGCGCGGAAATGCGGCCCGGGTCCTGCCCGTATTTCTTCCCCACCAGCAGCGAGACTATCGTGAATATAGTCGCGCCGATGCAGATGATGATATTGGTACGCAAGCCGGCGGGTTTTTCGTGGAACTCGCGTTCAAGGCCGATTGCCCCGCCCAGCAGCAGCGAAACCGACAGTTTCAGAAGAATATCGAAGTCCATCAGGCCAGCACCTCCAAAATGATGAAATAGACTAGCATAATTGCCAACCCCAGCGGAACCGCGAACGCCGCCCACTCCCGGCTTTTTATGTTGAGCTTGGCGGCGCTCACTATATTGGGAATATTGCCCGGCACCAGCATGCAGCCCGAAATCAAAAGCCCCAGCAGCAGAGCGCGGATTGTCTCTTCGGGCATCGAGGGCGTTATCTCCGCGGCGGCCAGCGTGGCGTTGTCGAGAACCGCCGAAACCATGTTGAGCCAGTATATCCCGCCGGGCCGCATTTTCGCCGCCGTCATCTCGGCCAGCGGAGCGAGGCCTGCCCCCAGCAGCGCCAGCGCGGCCACGAAAAGGTACACTTTGAGCGCGCGCAGCGCTATAATGCCGTCGGTTTCCGTGCCGTGGACGCGCAGCCCCGCCGCGCGGCTATCCTGCTGCCCGGAGGCGATGGCGGCTGCGATGAGCCCCGTTCCCGCAACGCCCGGCAGCACCCACGGCCACAACAAATTCCACAGATAAAATATATCCGCGTGATGCGGCGGCCCTTTGAGTTTTGCAACAATGATAGCGGCCAACGGCTCGCCCGTCGGCGTCAGCGCGGCGCCCAATCCTATGGACAGACAGGCCAGCGCCACCAGCCGCACTTCGCATTTGCGTTCCAGTTTCAGCACGGTTATTATCTCGGAAAGCGCCAGCGCCGCTACTATCGCGGTGATTACGCTTGAAACCAGCCCGAGAGCGACAACAATCAGAAAAACAGCGGCTTTCAAGCCGAAGGCGGCCACCATTTTTTCGACCAGCGCCGCGATGCGCGGGCGCGCGGCGCGAAACACGAACCCCGCGCCCAGCACCGCCAGCGCGATGGGAACCGGAGCGCGCAGCGCCTCCCAAACCAGCCCGCAGCTCCACACGCCGGACACCGTAACTGCCGCAAATCCCATGAGCAGCAAAAACGCCTCCAGTTCCTCCTCGACCTTCCGCACGGAAAAGGGCAGAAACAGCACCAGCGCCATTATCAGCGCGAGTCCCAAAACGGTCAAATATCCAGGATTCACTTTTTCTCCTTGCGGCAGGCGGGAGGAAGCTTCAGCACTTCCGCGGCAATGACGGCGGAATCGCCTAAATATTTTGTTTTTGAGAGGACTCTCAGCGCCGGCCCGGGCCATGCCCGCCGCCGCTCCGTCGAGGGCCGCAACGGCCCGATTGGCATGAACCGCTGCCGCCGCCGCGGCTGGTTATCAGTCTGAAAGCGCAGCGAGCGCAAATGTTTATCCGGCGGAGACGGCAGCCACCAGGTCAATTCCAGACTCGCCGGTTTTCCTTTCAACAGCGCGAGGCCGTTTAGAATATCGCGCGCGAGCCGCTCTACATCGTCGCGGCGGATTGCCCAAATCGCGCTCACATCCGCCACGGCGAACGCCGCCTCGTCGAGCGGATTGAGCGGCGCGCCAGTGGCCGCGCGGTAACGCTTGTCGAACGCCGCGAATCCGGCGGCGGCGCGCTCCTTTCCGGCACAGAGCCGCGCATTCCCTTCCAGCCTGCCCTCGCTGGCGCCTCCGGTGCGGAAATTGCTCATCTGAAATTCCTGCCGGATGGAATACTCCCTGCAGCCGCCGGAACCGCCCACGGGCAGTGGTTTTATCACGGCTTGGCGTCCCGTGAGATTGTTCCAGCCGGCGGAAACGACCGGGCCCGCGTAAAGCAGCGGCGCGGGTTTGGCCTTGTCGGGATATATTTCGCCGCAGACGGAACCGGCGCCGGAACGCCAGGCTCTGCCGGTGGATATGTTTATGTAGAACTCCTCGGCGCGCGCGCCGGAGGCGTCGGAGATGCTTTCCAGCCTCAGGACTCCGCCCGCGAAAAAAGCGTTGTTTTTGCGGGTTGCGCGCGCGCCGTCCTGAAGGCGCGTAAGCGTAACCTCCTGCGTCAGCCCGCGCGGAACGGCGGCCCGCGCCGCAATGCAAAACACAACGGACACGGCAACCGCCGTGAGCGCGCTTTTTATCTCATCGCAATGCGTGAATACCTCCGATTTTCACTAGACTTGTCCCCGAATAAGGTTATGAGGCAAAAAGACAGGATTTTGGTTTGCAGCGCAGCGGGCGCAGGCGCGCACACTCGAATAGGGTGTGTAAGCCGAAGCCCGCGAAGCTGCAAGCCAAAAGCCGTGATTTTTGCCCATAAAATTATTTGGGGACAAGTCTACTTTATACTTTTTACGGAGACGGCGCACAAACGCGCTTATTCCGCTGTTGCAAGTTTATAGAAATGTCATGGTTTGCGTTTTTTAGAAATGTCATGTAGTTGTCGTTTTCCTTGCTGTTGTCCTTTCTATCAGATTATCAACAGTCTTGAAGCTGTCTCGGCGCGTTTTT
>JAQTYB010000007.1:23424-44722 GCA_028688475.1 Elusimicrobiales bacterium | reverse complement strand
GGATTCGGGCGAAAAGGCCCGGCTGACGCAAAAAAAACGGATGTAAACGACGAAATTTCACGCCTTCCGCAGAAAAATCACACAATTGTAGGGACTTTCAGAAAAATGCCAGTTTCGCAACGGACTCTACAAAAAAGTGCGAGCAGGCCCGTAGGCCTGTAAGCGCTTTTTTGTGCCGGAGATGCGAAGCCATTTTTCGTCGAATTCCGCTACTCAACTGCGATTTTCGGGCTAACTCTAAAACCTCATCGCCACCGCGGCGCCGTCCTGGCGGGGCAGCAGCAGCACGGCGCGGTCCGCGTTGCGCGGCTTGTTGGCTATCCAGTAACCGACTGCCCAGCCGATTCCGGCGCCCAGTATTATATCTGAAACATAATGCACGTCGTCATACACGCGCGAATGGGCGGTGCCGGCGGCCAGGGCGTACAAAAACGGCGTAGGCCAGTAGCCGAAATGCCTGCGCAGGTTCTGGTCGAGCACCGTCGCCATGGCGAAAGCCTCGGTGGTATGCCCCGACGGATAGGAATAGCGCATCGGCGTGAAAGGGCGGAATTTCATGGCGTCCTCGCCGGTGTCGGGCAGCGCGCGGCCGCTGATGTAAACCAGCGCGGGCGTTATCAGTCCGGCGGCGATGAAGCTGGCTTCGGCGCCGTCGGCGGCGATTTTTTTGAGGGTTTCGTTTCCCGTGGCCATGCCGGCGACCCAACTGCCCGTGATTAACGGCAGTTGCACCTTGTAGTCGCCGAAATGGGTGGTGGCGTCGCTGACGCTGTCCAGAAACGCGTTCTGATGCCCTGGATTTTCGTAGTATTTGCGGACGGAATCGTCTATCGCGAACGCGGCAAACGACGCGCCCACCACGCCGCCGGCAATCAGCCAGTCTTTTTTATCCCAGCTCAACGGTTTTTGCGGAGTCTCGACGACATCGTTGAACACTCGCTTGAAATAAGCGGGGGTGAGAAAACTGTTCTCGTCCCCCCCGGCAAAAGCGGAAGGGACGAGAACGGAAACAAACAGCAACGCAGCCAGCACTCTGACTAGGAGCATTCCGAGTAGCCGCAGTCGTGGCAGGTCGGGCCGGAGCAGCCGGACTGATAGCTCACGTTGGACGAGTAGCACTTGGGGCAATAAAGCGTGCGCGTGGCCTCCCACAGGTCCAGCCGCGGCTCGACGCCCTCGGCGGTCTCGGCGGCGGCCACACCCCTGCGCAGATGGTTGCGCAGCGCTATGGACAGCGCGTGGGGAATGGAGTTTACATGGTTTTCGCCGAAGCCGATGGGGCGGTCTCCCTTAATCGAGTTGAGGTGCTTGAGCACGCTCTCCGGGTCTCCGCCCGCTTCGAGATATTTCGACAGCAGTATGCCCATCAGCGAGGTGAGGCCGCTTATCTCCGTGCCCAGCGGCGGAATGTTGGTGAACACCTGATAGGGCCCCTGGTCGTCGTAATTGATATGGATGTGCAGCGGGCCGTAGCCGGTGTTTATCTGGTAATACTCCGACGCCACGCCGAAAGGCTTGCGGGTTTTCTTTTTATCCTTCGCCTTGTCTTCCGCCGAGCTGAGGTTGAGCACCTGCTGCGATTTGCAGCCGTCGCGGTATATGGTGACGCCCTTGCAGCCGAGTTCGTAGGAGAGCAAATACGCCTTCTTCACATCCTCCACCGTGGCGGTGCCGGCCATGTTGATGGTCTTGGACACGGCGTTATCTATGTATTTCTGGAACGCCGCCTGCATGCGTATGTGATACTCGATGGAGATATCGTGCGCGGTGGGGAACAGCTTCTGAATGCGCTCGGGTATTTCGGCGATGCCGCGTATGGACTTGTGGTTCTTGTCTATCTTGGACCAGAGCGTCTCCTCTTTAAGCCCGAAATAGCGGTATTCCTTCGCTATTTCCTTGAACAGCGGGTTGACCTCAAAATAAACGTCTTTGGCCTGCGGCGTCTGCCCCGCCTTGAGCGCGTCGAGCGCCGCCGCGTTGTAGCGCGTGTAGGCGATGGCGAAGAACGGCTCTATGCCGCCGCCCTGAAGCCCCGCCGCCATGGCGATGGTGCCGGTCGGCGCGATGGTGGTGCGGGCGCAGTTGCGCGGGGTGCGGGCATGCCCGCGGAAGTTAGGACCCGACTGGTCGTATATGGAGTTTTTCCAGTTTGGAAACACGCCGCGCTCTTTGGCCAGATTTTCTGATGCGGCCAGCGCGCGGTCGCTTATGAAAGACATCAGCTCTTCCGCGTGGCGCAGCGCGTCCTGGGAATCGTAGGGAACGTCAAGGCGCACCATGGTTTCGGCCCAGCCCATTATGCCGAGCCCGATTCTGCGGTTGCCTTTGGCCATCTTCTCGATTTCGGGAAGCGGGTAGTTGTTTATCTCGATTACGTTGTCAAGGAAGCGCACGCATTTGTCTATGGTCCTGCCCAGCGCGTCGTAATCCACCACGGCGCGTCCCGTCTCGCCCTTGATGAAATGCGCGAGGTTCAGGGAACCCAGGTTGCACGGCTCCCACGGCAGCAGCGGCTGCTCGCCGCAGGGGTTGGTGCTTTCTATGGTACCCAGTTGCGGGGTGGGATTGGAGCTGGAGCTGTTCATGCGGTCTATGAAAATCACGCCGGGGTCGCCGGATTTCCAGGCGTTCTCCACCAGCATGTTGAACACCTCCCGCGCGTTGAGCTTGCCCGCCGGCGCGCCGGAATGCGGATTGACCAGCTCGTATTCCTGGTCGTTGGCCACCGCGGTCATGAATTCCTCGTCCACCGCAACGGAGACGTTGAAGTTCTCCATGGTGCCGGGGGCGGCCGACTTCATCGTGATGAATTCCTTTATCTCGGGATGGCGCACCGGCAGCACGCCCATATTCGCGCCGCGGCGGGTGCCGCCCTGCTTGACGACATCGGTCATCTTGTCGAAAAGCTGCATGAAGGAAAGCGCGCCGGAGGCCACGCCTTTCGTTTTCTTTACGATATCGCCTTTGGGGCGCAGGTTGCCGAAGGAGAATCCCGTGCCGCCGCCGGATTTCTGGATAAGGCTCTGCGCGTGGAGCGCCTTTGAAATGCCCTCGATGGAGTCCGGCACCGGCAGCACGTAGCAGGCCGAAAGCTGCTGGAGCTCGCGCCCCGCGTTCATCAGCGTGGGCGAGTTGGGCAGGAAATCGAACGAGGACATCATCTTGTAGAAATCGGCCTGCCAGCGGCTCACCAGCTCGCGGGCGTCCGCGAAATGCTTGCAGGCGTCTTCCAGGTTGCGCATGAATTTGACAAAATTGGCGTCGCGCTTTTCCGATTCGTAGAGCCCTTCGTGGAACAGTATCATCCTGCCGGTGGTGACACCGTTCTGGTGCGGGCCGTGCATGGTGTGGTGCACGCCGGTGAACACGCCCCACTTTTCCGCGTCGGGATGGAAAACGAGCTCCGCGAGCGCTATGTTGCGGGCTACTCCGCCAAGCCATTCCTCGGTGGTGGCAGTGTCGCGTATGTACTTGTCCTTTATTACCTTCTCCTGGTTGGACGACAGGTGGATTTTTCTGGTTTCGGCGGACGCTGTTGTAGTCATGCTGCTACGCTCCTCTGGACAGGTGGCGACGGAAATTAAACCCTGCGGATTTGACGGGGGCTTCGTTGCCGCTCCCCGGATTGCGCGAAGCGCCGTTCCCCGAAAAACCGGCGGATTTTTCCCGTTCCTTACTATTAAACACCGCCGCGCATTTTAAGTCAAATTTTATGACGGCGGAGCGAAAAACCGCTTCCGCTCCGTTTCCTTGACACCCGACGGCGCGTTATTATCTAATAGTTCAAGGACATGTCCGCCATGCGAATATTTCTGCCGCTCCTGACGCTGTCCGCCCTCGCGGCGGCGGCGTTCGCGTCGCCGTTTAGCGACGCGGTGCGCGCCGCGAAAGCCGCGAAAACCCCGTCGGAAAAAATCCGCCTTTTCACCAAAGCCGCCAGGCTCGACCCCGGCTCGCCGCGCGCCTGGGCGGGCAGGGCGCTGGCGCTGCGCGGCCTCGGCAAAAACTCCGCCGCGCTGGGCGACTTCAACCGCGCCGTGGAACGCCTCCCCGAAGACGCCTGGCTGCTGGCCCGCCGCGGGGAGACGCTGCTGGATTTGGGCAGGCTGCGGGCGGCGGAGACGGATTTCGCCGCCGCGCTCGGGCTGGACGCGGAAAACGTGGCCGCCTATCTGGGCCGGGGCCAGGCGCGGCTGCGGCTTGAGAAATACGACGACGCCGTGTCGGACTTCAGCCGCGCCATAAACCGCGACGGGGCAAATCCCGCCGCCTGGACCGGGCGCGGCGCGGCTTACGCGAAACTGGGGTTTGGCGCGGAGGCGGAGGCGGATTTTTCCAAAGCCGCGCAGCTTGCGCCGCAAAGCGGCGCTATTTTTCTCAAACGCGGACTGCTCCATCGCGCGGCGGGCGATTACGCACGCGCCCTGACGGACCTCGACCGTGCGGTGGAACTGGACCGCAAAGACCCCACGGCGCGCAACGCGCGCGGCACGGTTTTCATGAAGCTCAAAAAATGGGCGCGGGCCCGCGAGGATTTCTCGGACGCGCTCAAGCTTGAGCCCGATTATCCGGCGGCGCGCCTCAACCTGGCCGGCTACTGGTGGACCGCGCGCAAAAACCGGGCGGCGGCTTTCCAGAACATAGAGCTGGCTTTCAAAAAAGGCTATAAAAAATTCGGCGGGCTGGAAGCGCACGAGACGGCGGGCGAATATCTGAAAGGCGCCGCCGCGACGCCGGAATACCGGCGCCTTCGCGTGCAATATGAGAAATAAACTCCTGGTATGAAAAACCTGCCTCTGGACCCGTCCGCCCCGCTGCCGCCTTTCAGGCGCGCGATAGACGCCGCCATGGTGGAGCATCAGGGCGAGCCGATGCTCCTGCTGCGCGACACCGAGGGCATAGCCGAACAGGCAATGCTGGTCTCCCCGGCGGCGCTGCTGCTGATAACGCTGCTGGACGGCAAAAACAGCCTGTCGGACATAAAAGCGCTTATAATGAAACACACCGGCGCCGTCATGCCGGAAAACAGCCTGGCCGGACTCGTGGAGGAATTCGGCAAGTTGAGCTTTCTGGAAACGCCCGAAGTGTCGGAAAAACGCCGCAGGGCCGCCGCCGATTTCAAGGCCGCGTCCGTCAGAAAACCGGCACTGGCCGGACTTTCATATCCGGAAGACCCGCTGGAGCTTTCAAAATTCATCGGCTCTCTGCTGAACGGGCCGGACGGACCGGGGCTGGAATTCGCCGCCAGGCCCGTCTACTCCGTCCCGCCGTCCGGCCTTGTGGCGCCGCATATAGACCTGGCGCGCGGCGCCGGCGTGTACGCCAGGACTTATCAGGAGCTTTCAAAATTCCCGCCGCCGGACGTTATCGTGGCCGTGGGCGTGGCGCACGCCGAACCCGCCTCGCCGTGGGTTTTCACGGCGAAAAGCTACCGGACGCCGTACGGCGATATGGCGGTGGACATGCCGCTTTACAACGCGCTGGCGGGAGGCCTGTGGTACGACCCCGCCGCAGACGAGATGGCGCACAAAACCGAGCATTCGCTGGAATTCCAGGCTTTATGGCTGAAATATCTCTGGCGCGACAAGGCGCCGGCCTGGGTGCCGGTTCTGGTTTCGGCCTTCGAGCGTTTTTCGCCGGACAAGCCGCCGAGGGACGTCAAAAGCCTAGAGGACGGATTCCTGAAGATGGAAGCGATACTGGCGGGAGAGGTTTCAAAAGGCCGGCGCGTCATGGTGCTGGCGGCGGTGGACCTGTTCCATGTCGGGCCGCGCTTCGGCGACAAGGCCGATTTGACAAAAGAGGCTCGGGCAAAACGGGAGGCCGACGACAAGACGGCCCTGGGGCATTGCTTCCGGCTTGACGCGGACGGGTTCTACAAAGCCGTCGCGGACGGCGGCAATCCGCGCCATATCTGCGGGCTTTCGGCGCTGTATACGGCGACGCGGCTGCTGCGCGCGTGCGCGCCTCAGACAAAAGGCAGGCTGCTCGCTTACGGCAGTTCGCCGGACCCGACCGGCGGCGCCGTCAGTTTCGCGGGCGCTATTTTCGACGGAAAAAGTGGAGACGATGGAAAACTGGATTGAGGGAATGGATGTGGCCGTAACTGTTTGCGACGAGACCGGCGTTATAATCGCCATGAACGCCAGGGCCGGCAAAACCTTCGCCAAATACGGCGGCAAGTCGCTTGTCGGCAAGAATGCGCTGGATTATCATCCGGAGCCTGCGCGCGCGAAATTCGTCAGCCTGCTGGAAAACCCGCGCAGCAATGTCTACACCGTTGAAAAAAACGGCGTCAAAAAAATCGTCTGCCAGTCCCCCTGGCATGACAACGGCAGATTCGGCGGCATAGTGGAGCTTTCGTTCGAACTGCCCGCCGAGCTGCCAAACCACGCAAGAAAATCCGGTTGAAGGCGAAAATTGCAATGCGTGCTGTGTAATGTGTTTTGTATACTATGGCTACATGAAAAAGAATATATTGCTGATAGACGACGACCTTGAATTCTGCGAGGAAATGACGGACATTTTGTCCAGCGAAGGCTATAAAACCAAAGTGGCAAATGACGGCAAGACCGGAGCGCGGTTGGCCACCGGGCAAACCGGGCAAAAATATGATGTCATTGTGCTGGATTTCAAAATGCCAGGGCTCGGCGGCGTAGACGTGCTTAGAGCGCTGTCCAGGTCAAAACGCCGCCCGAAAATCATTCTCGCCTCCGGCAGACCGTCCCTGGAACAACTGTTGAAAGACGAAAAGCTTGAAGGCATGGTTGATTTCATAGCGAACAAACCCTTCGACCCCGAAGTCCTCGTGGCAAAAATAAACACGCTCTGCGCCTGAAATTGCTGTCTTTTTGCCTCATAAACCTTATTCGGGAGCAAGTCTATTGCCCCGGCGCCGAAGTCGGCGGCGGGGGAACAGAATCCGTCGCGGGCGGCTGTTTCACTCCGGACGGGGGCGGGACAGGCCCGTCCAGCGCGTTGCCGTCTATATCGTAAAGGGCAAAGGTGCCATCCTTGAAGTCCAGCAGGATTTGCAGCGGCTGGCCGGGCTTGCCGCCCGAAAACCGGACTTTTTCGACGCCCTGTCCGAGATAGGCCGCAAACACCGGCTCCGACGAGCCGGAAACGCTGTAAAGAAACGCTTCCGCCCTCGGGCCCGTCAGCTGCACCATGCGTTTGCCGTCCGGGCTGGTCCAGTTCCTGCCCTCTGAGGGCGAGGCGGGCTGCTCATCCGGCGGGAGCATGGTTTCAGGTTTTTTTACGATAACGTTCCCCTGCTCCGCTTCATAAGGATAATAACTGTTGTCCACGTACACGTAGAGCGCGGCTCCCGGCCCCTGCCACCACCAGTAACCGTCCCACCAGAAAACCCAGCGCGCAAAACCCGGGTCGAACCACCACCACCGGTTTTCGTAAAAGCGCGTCCAGTAGAAAGACGGCCCGTGGTAAAAACCATACCAGTGTACGTTGTGGTCGTCAAAATAATGGGCGTACCTCACTCCGCCGGCGGTATGCCAGTAGTAATGGTTGCGCATGCCCTCACCGCGCTGACGCGCCATGATATCCCCGACGACGGCGCGGTTGCCTGCAACCGCGTTATGATGCTGCGGCGGCAGCAATGCGGAATGCTGCGTTATAGCCGCGCCCGTTTCGAATTTCACCGGTTCGTTAATCCGCCGGTTGTCGTTGACAATGCCCACCGGACTTTCAATCCGTTCGGGGCGGGGAACGCTGACCGTCCGCATTTTGATGATGCTGCGCCCCTCACGGAACGAGCCCGGCTGCCGGACACTTTCCTGCATGCCGCCCAAGCCTTGCCGCTCATGTTCGTCCCTGCCGGAGACGAGGAGCGGAATTGCTACAAGAAGCGTCGTCAGCCAGACCAGCGGAGTTCGTTTCACGGGAGTTCCTTCCGGCGCGGCGCGCCGCTCACCTGACCCTGATGAATTTGCCCGCCGCAGCGCCGCATACCGGGCATTTCATGAAATTGATATGCTCGACAAGCTCGCCGCATACAGTGCAGACCATGAATCCCCTTGAAGCCTTTTTCCACGCCTTCAGGTTCTTTATGGCCGCTTCGTAAAGCGGCTTGCGCCCGGAGTAGATTTTAATCGCGGAACCGAAAGCCATCCGGGCTTCCTTCACGTTATCGGCTTTGGCCTGTTCCACAAAACCCGGGTAAAGCTTCTCGGCGGACATAGTCTCGTTTTGAAGCGCCCGCTCCAGATTTTCCCTCGTGCTTTTAACGACGGGAGTTTTCATTTCCGGCACCGGCTTGCCGCCAAGCGATTTTATCACGCCCGCGTGAAATCCGGCGTGGATTTCCTCGGATTTCGCCACCGCCCTGAACAACTGGGCGGCTTTTTTATAGCCTTCCTCGTCGGCCTTTTTGGCCCAGGCCAGCGCCTCTTCCCGTGAATTGGATTCGGCGCTGAAAGCCGCCATCAGGTTGTCGAGCGTGCCCTGCGCCGCGGCATGCATCGCGGAATGCGGCAGGGCCTTTGGGGATTGCGCGCACAAACCACGCGGCGAAACACGCCCCGCCGCAAACAACAAGCCGATTGCGAGTTTTTTCATACATTTCTCCCTGCCAGCGGTCTTGACTTTCTTCGTTTCCACCAGACTTGCCCCCGTAACGGCCATGCTCAGGCCGGAACAGTCTTCTCCGCGTCTTCGGCGAACAGCTTCACCTCCACGTTGCCGCGCGTGGCGTGCGAGTACGGGCAAATCTGATGGGCCGCCTGCATGAGGGCCGCCGCCTCCTCTCTGCTCACGCCCTCTATCCGCCCGCGCAGCTCCACCGCCAGCGCGTATTTATTGTCGTCGGTGCGGTTGAGCGCCACCTGGGCGGTTATGCTCGTGGCCCCGATTTCTTTTTTCTGTTCCCGCGCCGCGCCGCGCAGCGCGCTTTCAAAACACGCCGAATAAGCGGCGGCGAAAAGCTGCTCGGGATTTGTGCGCACGAGAGAACCGTATGCTTTTCCGGGGGACCCCAGGTCCATATCTAGAATCCCGTCCGAGGAGCGCACATGCCCCTCGCGGCCTCCGCGGGCCGTTGCAACCGCCGTATAAATTGTCTTCATGCTTCCTCCGGTTTGAAAACCAGCCCGCGCAAAACGCTTTTATTGCGCATGTGATGCGCGTGGCTGAGCCGGGTATCCGCCGCTACGCGGCAGTCCTGGCAGTTTAAGTCGCAGTCCGCCGCAAGCGGACAGCCAGTCCGCCACGACAACGCGCGCTGGCGGCGAAGAAACAAGTAGTCCCGCGTCTTTTTCGCGCTGGCAACCGTGTTTTCCATTTTTATTCTCCGGTTATGGCGATTGTTCCACAGCCGGCGCGTCCGCCCGCATTGCCAGCGGGCTGGCTGAAATCGTCGGCTTTTTCGTGCACTATCACGGCCCTGCCCGCGACGCTGAGCCTGCCGCCGGACAGGGACATTCGCGGCAGCGTGATATCAAGCGCCGCCGTACCGTCTTCCAGGGCGGTAATGTTTCCCATGTCCCCCGCATGGGCTTTTTTCATTCCGTCTTTGGGAAGAAAGCCGTGCGGAGCGTGCTTGGGATTGAAGTGCCCGCCCGACGCCATGCCGGTATCGCCGCAATCGCCGAACTGGTGTATGTGGAAGGCGTGCGGACCCGGTGTGAGTCCGGCAAGCCTGGCCGTCACTTTGAGACCCTCTTTTGTGTCCTTGAAGGTGACCGTTCCGCCGAGTTTGGAATCCGGCGTTGTTCCTTTCATAACAGCCGTGCCGGCCTCCCCCCAGACCGCGGTTGACACGGCAAACATCAAAAAGCTGAACGCGATTTTCTTCATATTCCCTCCATCCGAATCAGACCCTGCGCCGCGCCGACGGGAGCTGTGCGGCGCGGCACAGGCGTTGGCGGCTTACCGCTTGAACTGCATCGGCTGCCCGCAACAGACAAGTTCGCAGGCTTCAACGCAGCCGCAGGGTTCGGCCACCGTGACAAGCAGGCCGCACTCGACGCACTCGTATTTGCCGCCCTTTTTTTTGGCGGACTCGTTCGGGCGTGCTTTTTTAGCGGCTGTTTTTCTTGCGATTGGTTTTCTCATAGCCGGCTCCTTTTCGTTGTCTTGAGAAAGTTTTCCGTCCCTTAAACAGATGTCGCCGGACATGCCGCAATATACGGCCCCGGGCTTGATATCACGCCGGTTTTACCTTCAACTCGGCGGAGTTCTGCCACAGGCCGTGTATGTTGCAATAGCTTATGGCGTATATGGTGCCGGGCTTGTCGGTCTTAAACGACACGGAGGCTTCGGGATGGGAATAGACGCCGCTGGTGTCGGGCCCCTGGGCGGATTCACCGTGCGCGGTGAACGCGAATTCGCCGAGCTGGAACGGAAACTTGTCCTCCCTGGGACGGAAATAGAGGCATATCCACCTTATATGATGCTGGGTCTGGTTGGGATGGGCTATCTCCTTGCCGACGGAAACCGTGACTTTGAACAGCTCGCCTTTTTTCACCGTTTCGGGCGCCTCAATCACCGGCACATGCTTTTCCGTTTTCCAATCCGCGCTTTGAAGCAGGTCTTTAAGTTCCGCCATGATTCATTCCCCCTTTTATCTTCCAAGAAGCCGCTGGAGTTCGGACACATGCTCCTGCTCGTCCATGATTACATGCCTTATTTCATGTTCTAGAGTTTCATACTCGTACGGCAGGGCCGCTTTGTTCGCCGCGACTTTCTGGTAGATGGTCTTGTAAAAGTCTATGGCGTCTTTCTCTCCTTTTATGTTGACCGTCAGGATTTCGGCGACTTCGCCCGCACGGTGCGTGGCGGCCAGCGACATGACAGGCTCGCCCTGCAGATAGTCGCCTATGAGCGCGCGGAATTTCGCCTCGTGCTTTTCCTCGTCTGAGGCGATTTCTTTGAGCCTTTCAATGATTTTCTCGGAATACAGGCCGTTGACCATTTCCGCGTGGGCGAGATACTGGATTCTCGCCGCGTGCTCAAGCTTCAACGCCTCGTTGAGCATGTCCGTCAGTTCTTTTTTTATCTGCTCCATTATGTGTTCTCTCCTTAAGTCAGTCTGCGCAAACTGTGCCTGCCGTCTGAACGCGGTTTTTGGCCTGCTCATTCCTGTCCGCCAGCATTCCGTTGATAGCCGTAACGACATCTTTTTGGCTGAACGGTTTTCCCAACCGGATGGTTGCCGGCCCTGTCTCAAGCCGCCTGCCCGCGCCGCCGAAATAACCGCTCATCAAAATGACCGGTATGTCCGACAGGCGCGGGTTGGCGCGTATTTTCGCGGCGATCGCGCGTCCGTCAGCTTTGCCCAGCTTCACGTCGAGCAGTATCAAATCCGGCGTTATTTCGCGCGCGGCGCTCATTATCTCTTCCTCCCCGACTATTACCGGAATATAGCCGCTGCCGGCCAGCGCCTCCTGCAATTCTTCGGCGAACTCTCTGTCATCGTCCGCCACCAGCACAACGTTGCGTCCGAAAAGCATACCCCCCCCTTTTTTGCGAATTTGCGCAGCCGCATATCATGCTACAGAAAACCCGCGCGCGGGCAGCATTGCCGGAGTCGTCCTTTTATTGATTTATTTCCGCTTGCATAAATAGCAAGCGGCCCGCCGGGTTCAAAACCCGGCGGGCCGCTTTTCGTGGAAAAATCAGCGTCTTTTTCCGGCACGCGGCGGCGGTTTTTTGCGCGCGGCGCGCGCGCGGTAGCGGGAAGGCGTGCTGCCGGCGATTTTCTTGAACTGCCTTATGAACGATTCAGCGTTCTCATAACCCAGTTTCGCCGAAATCTGCTCTACGGTAAGTCCCGTGCCGGACAGCAGCGTCCCGGCCTCGCGCATTTTGACACCCAGCTTGTAATCATTGAATCCCGTTCCGGCGCATTCACGGAAAATGCGGCTGAGATACTTGGGGCTCAGGCAGACCGCGCCGGCGGCGTCGGCCAGCGTCACTTTTTTGAAGCAGTTGCGCTCGATGAACTCTTTGACGCGCTTCACTTTTCTTTCCTTGTCCATGCTGTCCAAATCGCCGTCGCCGCGTTTGGCCGACAGCTCGCTCTCGAGGATGGCCCGCGTTTTTTCCACATCGAAAGGCTTTTCTATGTAATTGTCCGCCTTTCCCCGCAGCGCCTTTATGGCGACGTCCTTGGAGCTGTAGCCGGTTATCATGACCACACGCTTTTCCGGGTCCAGCCGCTTTATATGTTCCAGCACGGTCAGCCCGTCCATGCCAGGCATTTTGAAATCCAGAACTACAAGGCCTATCTCGTTGGGTTTTTTAAGCAGGGCCAGCGCGTCTTCGCCGCGGGCCGCCTCTACGATGTCGTATTCGTCGAAGCAATCGCAAAACTCGCTGCGCAGCTCGTTATCGTCGTCAACCAGAAGTATTTTATCCCGCATGCTATCCCCCGCGCGCACAGATATGCCGGATGCCGTCTGCGCTTTAACAATTTTACTATAAACCGCGGCGGAGTGAAAAATAAGGAAAAATGCGCATTTTAATGCGAAAAAAATCAGGTTGCATCAATAAAAAGTAAGGTATCCTTGAACTACGGACAATCCGGGATAAAACCAGGCGGGGAAAGCATGAAAAACGAGCTCACCATAAGAATTGCGGGGGAGGCCGGACAGGGAATGCAAACCATCGGCGCGGTTTTGTGCCGCGCATTCATTTCCGCCGGACTCAACGTGTTCGCCAATCAGGATTACATGTCGCGCATCCGCGGCGGCAACAATTTCTTCCAGTTGCGCGTTTGCAGCAAACCCGTGCATGCGCCGCGACGGCGGGCGGATATAATCGTGGCGCTCGACAAGGCAAGCGTCGAACTGCACAGGCCGGCGCTGGCCGCCGGCGGGCTTCTCGTCGCCGACGCCAAAAAATACGGCCTCGCCGCGGGGACCGCCGGTTTCGCCGACGTTCCGCTTTACGCGCTGGCGGCGCAGGCTGCGGGCGCGGAGTTGTTTATGAATTCCGTGGCGTGCGGTTTTCTCACGGGCGCGACCTGCACGGATTTCAGGCACGCCGAATCGGCCATCAGGCGCGCTTTCGAGGGAAAACCCGCGGAAATCATCAGCAAAAATATCGCCGCCGCCAAAGCGGGCTACGATTTTTCACTGCAACAAGCGGATTGCCGGAGCTTCGCGCCGGGCGCCGCCGGCGGCGAAGCGCTGCTGCTCGACGGCAACGGCGCGATGGCGCTCGCGGCGATAAAATCAGGCTGCAAATTCTACTCGGCCTACCCCATGTCGCCTTCGACGGGGCTTATGGAAACCATGTCTCAATATGCGGAACAATTCGGCATCGCCGTCGAGCAGGCGGAAGACGAGATAGCGGCGGTGAACATGGCGATAGGCGCCTCGTTCGCCGGCGCGCGGGCGATGACCGCGACATCCGGCGGCGGCTTCGCCCTGATGACGGAAGGCATCAGCCTCGCCGCCATGACCGAGACGCCGGTCGTGATAGCCGACATGCAGCGCCCTGCGCCCGCCACCGGGTTTCCGACGAGAACGGAGCAGGCGGACCTCGATTTCGCGCTGCACGCGGGGCACGGGGAATTCGCGCGGGCCGTTTTCACGCCCGGCACGCCGGAGCAGGCGTTCGCTCTCACTGCAAAGGCGTTCGACACCGCCGAGCGCTATCAGATACCGGTATTCATCCTGTCGGACCAGCATTTGGCGGAATCCTACCGCAGCGTCAGGCTGTCCGACCTGAACATGCCGCCGGTGAAGCGGTATGCGCTGACCGGCAAGATTGCGCCGGATTATAAAAGATATGCCCTTAACGACACCGGCATTTCGCCGCGCGCCCTGCCGGGGCTGGCGGACTGCGTCGTCTATGCCGACAGCGACGAGCATACCGAAGAGGGACATATAACCGAAGACGCCGCCGTCCGCGCGGCGATGGTCCGCAAGCGTTTCCACCTGAAAATGGCGGCGCTGGCGCGCGAAACGGAAAAACCGCAGGCGGTCGGCGTTGAAAACGCGGATATAGTGCTGGTGGGGTTCGGTTCCACCTACGACGTCATGCGCGAGGCGGCGGAAAGCGCGCGAACAATCAAAACAGGCTTTATTCACTTATCCCAAGTCTGGCCTTTTCCGGCGCAGGAAATGGAGGCGCTGCTGAAAAACGCCAAAAAAGCGGTGACAGTCGAAAATAACGCCGCCGGCCAGCTTGCCCGGCTGATACGGCGCGAGACGGGGATAAAACTCGCCGGCTCCATATTGAAATTCGACGGCAGGCCGTTCGATTTGGAATATCTTGTGGAAGCGCTTGAGACAGGGAGGTTGCAATGAACCCGGAAGATTTTGACACCGGCGACCCGATAGCCTGGTGCCCCGGTTGCGGCAATTTCGGCATCCTCAACGCGGTGAAGACCGCGCTGGCGCAGTCGGGCAGGCCGCCGTCGCAAATACTGCTTGTCTCCGGCATAGGTCAGGCGGCGAAGCTGCCGCATTATGTAAATTGCAACTGCTTCAACGGACTGCACGGCAGGGCGCTGCCCGCCGCCGCGGGGGCCAAAATCGCCAACCGTGAGTTGACCGTGGTCGTTGCCACCGGCGACGGCGATTGCTACGGCGAGGGCGGCAATCACTTCATACACAACATACGGCGCAATCTCGACATCACCGTCATCGTGCATGACAACCAGATATACGGCCTCACCAAAGGCCAGGCTTCGCCCACCACAGACCAGGGGCATATCACTAAGATCCAGAGCGCGGGCGTGATACTGGAGCCGCTGCGCCCGCTGGAGTTGGCTATCGCGATGGGAGCGTCATTTGCGGCCAGAGGCTTCAGCGGCGACACGGAGCATCTTGCCGGACTGATAGTCAAGGGCATGAGCCACAAGGGATTTGCGTTGATTGACGTTTTGCAGCCCTGCGTATCGTTCAACAAGGTGAACACTTATCAATGGTATTCAAAGCGGGTTTACAAGCTGGATTCCTCATACAATCCGGCTGACAGGATTGCCGCCTTCGCCAAAGCCTGCGAGTTGGGCGACCGCATCCCGCTGGGCGTCATTTACGAGACCGCCAAAGAAACTTATGAGGAAAAAAGCGGCCTCGACAAACGCCCTCCGCTGGTCGGAGCCGATATCCTAAACGTGGATATAAATCCCGCGTTAAAGGATTTCGCGGTAACAGCGGAATAGCGGCGCTGCCAGGAATTCCCCGGCAAAAAAAAGCGCGGCGAGAGCCGCGCTTCTATTCTGAAATAATGGTGGGTCGTATAGGATTTGAACCTATGGCCTTTCCCGTGTGAAGGGAACGCTCTTCCGCTGAGCTAACGACCCGTGTCTCTATTCTTATTTTAGCAGATTTTCCAAAAAAACAGTTAACCCATTTTGGCTGACTTTTTCCCGCCGCCGGCGCGCGGATTGCGCTCTTTCATTTTCCTGCGGTACGCCAGCGGGGACACGCCGGCAAGCTTTTTGAACTGCCTTATGAACGATTCGCTGCTTTCATAGCCCAGCTTCGCCGCGGCCTGTTTGACGCTGCATGAAGTGGAAACCAGAATGCGCCTGGCTTCCTTTATTTTCAGCCCTAACTTGTAATCGTTGAAACCGGTTTTCGCGCGCTCCCGGAAAATGCGGCTGAGGTATTTAGGACTGAGATGCACCGCCGCGGCGGCATCGGAAAGCGTGGTTTTTTTGAGAACATTCCTCTCGAGGAAACGCTTTACGCGCGCGATTTTATCCTCGTCGTCCGAACTGTCCGGTTTCGCTTTTCCTGCGCCATTTTTTTTGCGGATATATTCAAGCTCTTTTTCTATCGCGAACCTTGTCTTTTCTATATCGAAGGGCTTTTCGATGAAGTTGTCGGCTTTCGCGCGCAAAGCCGCTATGACCGTCTCTTTCGAGCCGAAGCCGGTAATCATGATGACCCGCTTGTCCGGCGCCATTTCCTTTATCCTGGCGAGGACGGTCAGGCCGTCCATGCCGGGCATGCGGCAATCAAGCAGCACCAGATCCACCTCGTTGGGCTTTTTTATGATGGCCAGAGCCTCCGGCCCGCTGGCCGCCTCCAGTATGTCATACTCGTGAAAAAAGTCCCTGAACTCGCTGCGCAACACTCCGTCGTCATCCACCAGCAGTATCTGATTTCGCATGTGGCCGCCCGACTCCGTGCAACCGGAAAAATTCCGCGCCGCCGCGGATACGCCTCCCTGGTCCGAACCGCAATCCCCACCGCGATTCGCCGTCCACCTTTCCCCCAGAATAATGTTAGCAACCCTCCCCGCAGACTGTTAAGGAGCTGATTCCGCGCGTCGTTGATTTTTTTCCACCTCAAGCGGGTTCCGTAAACGTACGGTTTGCGTGGATTTTTGCGTTCATAAACAGCCATACCGTCAACTCTTTTTTCCGAGGCTTTTTGATAGAATGGTTTTGCGATTGCCCTGTATCGGGCGGGCAACCCGCGCTTTGATGACGAGCATAGAGACGATACTGAAATTGTCCAGCGTTTCGCCGCCGGGGGAAAAAAACGGCGGCGCCGGTTTGAACGCATTGCTGGACATGATTGCGTGCGGCGTCGTAATGGCGGAAAAGGCGTCGGGCGGAATCGTTTATGCCAACAGCCGCGCGCTGGAATTTTACGGAGTGAAATCAGCCGAGGCGCTCGGCCTGGCCGTCTCCGGCGCGCAAGTCAGGTTCTTCACTCACGGCGGACAGGAGTATCCTTGCGAACAACTGCCGCTGCAGCGCGCGCTTTCGACCGGCGAAACCGTCCACGGCGAAGAGCTGGCCATACAGCGCCCCGACGGCTCGCGGATAACCGTGCGCGCCGGCGCGCGGGCGCTGCTTGACGAAACCGGAAAAATAACCGCCGCGCTGCAAACGCTGGAAAACATCACCGCGCAAAAAAAAGCGGAAGGCAAAATGGCCTGGCTCGCCTCTTTTCCCGAACTCAATCCCAACCCTGTGGCCGAAGCGGACGCGGACGGACGGCTCGCCTATTTAAATCCCGCTGGACAGCGCCTGTTTCCCGGCTGGGACACGCCCGGTTTTGAGCATACCTGGCTTTCCGGCCTCGGCACGGCGCGGGCCGAACTTTCGGCGGGAAAGGAAACGTCAATCCTGCGCGAAATAGAGGTGAACGGGGAATGGTACCAGCAGTCCGTATGCCTGGCGGCGCAACCGGAGCGGCTGCGCATATATGCCCGCAACATAACGGATAGAAAGCGGACCCAGGAAAATCTCATCGAACGCCTCGCCGAGCTTTCCGCTATCTACACGGCGGCGCCGCTGATGCTGCTGGTTGTTGATGAAGAATGCCGTGTCCGCTCCGCGAACAGGTTCACGGAGCGGTTCACCGGCGTCAGCTCCGCCGAACTGGCCGGCCAGCCCGCCGGCAAAGTGCTGTGCTGCCTGCACGCGCTTGACGACCCCGGTGGCTGCGGTTTCGGGCCGCACTGCGCGCAATGCCCCGTGCGCGCGAGCATAACCGAAACCATTAAAACCGGCAGGAGACATTTGCATCTGGAGACCAGCCGTCCCGTGGCGGCGAAAGACGGCGGGGCGCGCGAATTGACGCTGCTGCTTTCGACCGCGCGGCTGAGCGTTCTGGGCCGCCCGCACGCGCTGGTAACCCTACTGGACATCACCGCGCGCAAACAGGCGGAGGCGGCGCTCCGGCTCAGCGAGGAACGCTACCGCACTCTGTTCAGCGGCATGACGGAGGGGTTCGCGCTGCACAAGATAATCCGCGACGAGAAAGGCCGCCCCTGCGATTACCGTTTTCTTGACATCAATCCGGCGTTCGAGCGGCTCACGGGACTCAAACGCGGCGATATAATAGGCAGGACCTGCGGCGAAGCGCTGCCGGGCGAGCAGGCGCTCTGGACGCAATTTTACGGCGAAGCGGCGCTTACCGGCAACTCGGCGCACTTCACGGAGTATTCTCCCGCGCTCGACAAACATTTCGAAATATATTCCTATTCCCCCTGTCCGGAGCAGGTCGCGGCCGTCTTCACCGATATAACCGAACGCAAGAAAAAAGAGTCCGAGTTGCGCAAAATCACCAAGATGCTCCGCGCGTTGAGCAACAGCGGCCAGGCGCTGATGCGCGCCGAAGACGAGGCCGGTTATATGGAAGAGGTGTGCCGCATAGTCGTGCATGACTGCGGGCACGCCATGGTCTGGATTGGTTTTGCCGAGGATGATTCCGCCAAAACGGTCCGGCCTGTGGCGCATTACGGTTTTGACGAGGGCTATCTTTCCCGCCTGAATATAACCTGGGCGGACACGGAACGCGGGCGCGGCCCCACCGGCGCCAGCATACGCACCGGCAAGCCGGTTTTTTGCGGGAATATGCGGACCGACCCGAGGATTGCGCCCTGGCGCCAGGAAGCGGTGGGGCGCGGCTACGCCGCCTCCGTGTCTTTTCCTCTTATGCACAACGGCAGGGCTTTCGGCGCGCTCACCATTTACTCGAAAGAGACCGACCCGTTTACGGACGACGAGGCGAAATTGCTCGGCGAGCTGGCCTGCGACCTTTCCTACGGAATAACCTCGCTGCGGCTGCGCGCCGCCCACGAACGCTCGCTCGCGGCCCTGAAAGAAAGCGAGGAGCGCTACCGCGTTCTCACCGAATCGGCGCCCGACGCGGTAATCGTGTTCCGCGACGGACGGTTCCTGTACGCCAATTCCGCCGCGCTGCGCCTCTACGGCGTGGGGGCGCCGGAGCAACTGCCTTCTAAACGGGTGCTGGACTGGGTGCATCCCGATGACCGCCCCGCAATGTCAGCCCGGATGAAACAGGCGGCCAAAACCGGCAAACTGCCGCTATGGGAAAGCAGAATCGTGCGCCGCAGCGGGCAAGTCGTATTCGTGGAAGGCGTGGGCGGCATTATAAATTACCAGGGCGGAAGGTCCGCCCAGGTGATTTTGCGCGATGTAAGCGAGCGCAAACGCATCGAGGAAACCCTGCGCCAGACACACGATTACCTGGAAAAACTGATAACCTACGCCAACGCCCCCATAATCTGCTGGGACAGCGCGCTCAAAATCACCCGCTTCAACCGCGCCTTCGAGCGTCTGACGAATTACAAACGCCAGGAAGTCCTCGGCAAGGCTTTGACCATGCTGTTTCCCAAGGGGGAGCGCAAAGAATCTCTGGGCACAATACGCCGCGCCCTCGGCGTAAAGAATTGGGACGGCGTGGAAATACCAGTATGCTGCAAAGACGGCGCCACGCGGCTGATGCTCTGGAACTCCGCCGACATCTACGCCAACGACGGCAAGACCCTGCTGGCCACCATAGCCCAGGGCCAGGACATCACGGAACGCAAAAAGGCAGAGGCTGTCCTGAAGCGCGACAAGGAAATTTTCGAATGGCTGGTCAGGGAAAAAACCAAAGACGTGTTGCGCATTCAAAGCGAGCTGGAAAAGGCGCGCCGCCTGTCGGACATCGGCACGCTGGCCGCCACGGTGGCCCATGAGCTGCGCAATCCGCTGGCGGCCATAAGCATGGCGGCTTCCAATATAAAACGGAAGGCCGAAAACCCGCTGCTGGAAAAACATTTGGTCAACATCAGGAAAAAAGTAGCGGAAAGCGACCAGATAATAAGCAACCTGCTGTTCTACTCGCGCCTGAGGCCTCCCCATATTGAGAATGCGAACCTGCGCGCGATATTGGAGGAGTGCGCCGCCAACGCGCAGGCTCAGTCAAAAAAAACCATTTCCCTCAAAAAAAAGCTGGCGCCGCTGAAAAGCATTTCCATAGAGGCCGACGCGCTTCAGCTCAGGGAGATTTTCCAGAACATCCTCAACAACGCTTGCGACGCCGTCGCCGACTCCGGCGGACGGGTGGAAATCGCCGCCGGAGTGAGCGGCGGGCTTGTCAAAATCAGCGTCGCCGACAACGGCTCCGGCATCGAAAAGGACCTGCTGGAAAAAGTGTTCGACCCGTTTTTCACCACCAAGGCGAAGGGCACCGGCCTCGGCCTTTCGGTCTGCCGCCAGCTTATCAGCATGCACAACGGCACGATAGAGCTTAAAAGCAAACCCGGCAAAGGCACGGCCGCAACGGTGGTTTTGCCGGTGGAACATACGTCCCGAACAGAAACCGCCGGCGATGAAATGTCCGCGCCCCTGTGATTTGTGCAAATTCAAAAAGGAGATATGCCATGAATGCAAGACCCGATGTTCCAGTCCCGTCGAACGAGCCCATAACAGGCTACGCGCCTGGTTCGCCGGAGAAAAAAGCGCTCAAAGCGGCGCTGCAGGAACTGCGCTCGAAAGAAATTGAAATACCGCTTTTCATCGGCGGGCAGGAACTCAGAACGAAAAACCTGGGCGACGCGCGCTGCCCCCACGACCACAAGCATCTGCTGGGTCGCTACCACAAAGCCGGCGCCAAAGAGGTGAAACTGGCGGTCGCCGCCGCCGTGCGCGCGCAGAGGGAATGGGCCGCCATGCCGTTTCACGCCCGCGCCGCGATATTTCTCAAAGCGGCGGACATACTTTCCGGCCCGCGCCGGTTTATGGTGAACGCGGCGGCAATGCTGTGCCAGAGCAAAAACCCCTTCCAATCAGAGATAGATGCCGTCTGCGAACTGGCCGATTTCTGGCGCTTCAACGCCTATTACGCCGAGAAGATATTCTCGCAAACGCCGTCCATCTCGCCGCGCGGCACCTGGAATTACATGGAATACCGCCCGCTGGAAGGCTTTGTTTTCGCGGCGACGCCGTTCAATTTCGCCTCCATCGCAGGAAACCTGCCGTCCGCACCGGCGCTGCTGGGCAACACGGTGGTGTGGAAGCCGGCGTCCAGCGCGGTTTATTCCGCATGGTTCGTGCTGGACGTTTTGCGCCAGGCGGGGCTGCCCGACGGCGTGATCAACATGGTGGCCGGCTCCGGCGCGGAGGTGGGCGACCCGGTGCTCGCCAGCGAGCATCTGGCGGGAATACATTTCACCGGCTCCACCGCCGTGTTCCAGCACATGTGGGCCACCGTGGGAAACAATATCGCCAAATACCGCTGCTACCCGCGCCTTGTCGGCGAAACCGGCGGAAAGGACTTCATCTTCGCGCACCCATCGGCGGACGCCGCGGCGGTGGCGACGGCGATGACGCGCGGCGCGTTCGAATATCAGGGACAGAAATGCTCCGCCGCCAGCCGCGCTTATGTGCCGAAGTCGCTGTGGAAAACGGTAAGGCCGCTGGTGGAAGAGCAGGTGGCCGGCATGAAAGTGGGCGGCGTGGAGGATTTCCGCAATTTTGTCAACGCCGTCATAGACCGCAACGCCTATAGCACTATCAAGGGTTATGTAGATTACGCCAAAACCGCCAAAAAGAAAGACGCGCAGGGGATAATAG
>JAQTYB010000007.1:0-23414 GCA_028688475.1 Elusimicrobiales bacterium | reverse complement strand
TACACCCGACTGTCATCGAAGCCAAAGCCCCCGCGTTCAAAACCATGACCGAGGAGATATTCGGCCCGGTGCTGACCGTGCATGTCTACAACGACGATAAGCTCGACGAAACGCTGCGGCTGTGCGACCGCACCTCGCCCTACGCGCTGACCGGCGCGATATTCGCGCGGGACCGCAAGGCAATAGTCAAAATGACGGCGGCGCTCTCCAACGCGGCGGGCAACTTCTACATAAACGACAAGCCCACCGGCGCGGTGGTGGGCCAGCAGCCCTTCGGCGGCGCCAGAGCCTCCGGCACCAACGACAAGGCGGGCAGCATGCTAAACCTCATCCGCTGGACCTCGCCGCGCGCCATCAAGGAGACCTTTGTTCCCCCGACGGATTGCCGCTACCCCTTCATGGCGGAACAGTAAATTGCAATAAAACGCACCCCCGCCCGTGCGGCACGCTGCACGGGCGGGAGTGTATTTTGCCTGCCTCAAAAAAGTTATCCCGCTACTCTATTGCACAATCCGGTTCAACCCCTCGGGTCGCCGGGTTTTTGCCAGGGACGCCAGAATTTTTCGTCTTCCTCCGGGCTGATGACGCGCTTGCCGGTCGGATTGAAAAGCAGGTTCAGCTTTATGGAAGCGGTTTTCACGCCGGGACGGAGCTGAAAATTGACCTCGGTGTGAAAATCGTGGAAATCCTTGTATATCGTCAGCGTCTTGGCCGCCACAGCCATTGTTCTCACGTTGCCCAGACTGCCCCTCGTGAATACCGCCCAGTTCAGCCCCGCGTCCAGATGCCAGCTTGCGTCTTTCGGGTACCAGGTGGCGGACTGGTTAAGCATATATACGTCTGGATTAGAGGCGTAGTTCGACAGCCCCAGCGACGTGCTGTTGCCAAGCGGCAGCCCGAAATCCATCTGCGTGACAAACGCCTGGTTTCCCTGGCCTTTCTTATACACGTCGCGCGCGAACATGTAGACGGAGCGGGACATCTGCCAGCCGGTTTCAGCCAGTATGGGCTGGAGCCGGTCGTCCGCCGTCCACTTCAGCGACGGGCTGTTGTGCAAATCGTAAGCGGACGACATCTGGAAATAAACCGCTGTTGTCGGGCGGTAATAGTAGCGCAGAGAGGCGAGATTGGATTCCTCGCCGGTATCCGCGGCCCGCGCGTCCACGGACCAGGTGTTGGTTTTAAGACGGCGGATATAGCTGTAGCCCAAATCCACATAGCCGTTGAACACGACTCTGCGCAGGTTAGCGCCGGCGCCATAACGGCCAGTGGCCTGGTTGTTCTGATACCCTCCGTCCCCTGACTGCGGCGAGATGAGCACGGTCTGGTCGTAAAAAGTCGAGGTGAAAAGGCTTATGCGGCGCGCCAACGGGATGGATTTCTGCGCCGTCCAGCGCGCGTTGGCGGTTTGCAGATAAAAATCGGTCGTGTTCGTGCGCACACTGTCATAATAACCTGTAAACGTGTTCAGAAATGGCAGCGGTCCCGAAAGCGGCGCTGTCTGGAAATCGAAGCGCGGACGCGATTGCAGCGTCTCAAAAAATTTCGTCTTGTCGGCGTTGGCCTGCCAGTTACGGATGTAGCTGATGCGTTCCGTCGCAAAGGCCGTCTGGCGCACTAAAGCTCCGCTGGCGTTGCGGTCGTTGCTGATGGAGTAGGGGTTGGAGCGGAAAAAATCGTTGTTGAACTGCGGGTCGCTCACCAGCCGCAGTTGTCCCTGCGTGAAATACATCGCGCCGTCGCAGCCGGGGCAGGTCATTTCGTCTTTGAGCTTGTACCACCAGCCGCCAGCCGCGCCCCAGCGGTCCTGGTCCGAGCCCGGCTCGTGGATGCGGTAGAAGGAGAGGTCGCTGCGCACCGAATCGGGCTTGTTATAGCCTATTTCTCCGCCGGTGCCCCAGCTCAGTTTGCCGAAATAGTCGAGATACAACTTCGCAAGCAGCGGGCGGCTGCGCCGGAACACCGTCGTGGTTTTGGCGAAAATGCCGCTGCGGTTGTCATAACCCATGTCTAGATAGGTCACAAAAGTGCTGTCCTCGCCCAGCGGTTTGTAGACCACGGGAAGATAAAACACCGGAATTTTGCCCAGATAAAAAAGCGCGTTCCAGCCCAGCAGGTAATCCCCCGGCACCACGGTAAGCGTGCTGAATTTGAATTTATAATCCGGCTTGGGCTCGTCGCAACTGGTGGCGGTTACCGACGTGAATATGTTTTTATCCCCGACCACTTCGGCATGCCTTGCGTAAGGGATGCGCCAGCTGCCTATGGTGGCGTTGACGCTGTCGAGCTCGCCCTCCCTGTTATGCCAGTTGAACCTGCCGCGGGAGCCGAACATGGCGCTGCCGCCCTCCTCCACCAGCACCGCGCCGGTGGAGACTATCACGCCGCTGGAAGGGGTTATGCTGAAAGTTTCGCCGCGCAGCCTGCGGTCGGGCAGTTTGCCGGGCCGGTCGCGCTCGGTTATCACGACATGTCCGTCCAGAAGGAATGTGCCGGACGAACGGTCATAAGACGCCGTGTCGGCTTCATACTCCACGCGCGCGCCCGACACCGGCGGCAGCTCGCGCGCGAAAACGCAGGCCGCCGAAGCCAGCGTAATGACAAGCGACAGGGCGGCCCGTTTCATTCTACTTTGAGGTTTTCGCGGATTCCAGAGCCAGCAGCGCGGCGCCTATGCTGCCGAGGTTGGAGGTGTGGGCCGCCACCACTTTCACATGCTTGAACGGGGTGGTTATCTGCCGCAGCGAGAACGCCTCCACTATGGCGGGCATGAAATGCTTGTGCGCCATCGAAACGCCGCCCGTGAGCACTATCGCGTCAGGATTGAGCACAAGGCAGATGTCGGCCAAGCCGCGCCCGAGGTAGCTGCCGGTTTCGCGCCAGATTTCAAGGGCAATGGGGTCGCCTTCGTCGGCGGCCTGCGCCAGCAGTTCGCCGCTTATCTGGGTGTTGGCGGTAAGTTTTTTGAGAATAGATTTTTCCGGCGCGCGCATGAGCGCCTGCTCTGCGCGGCGCACTATCGCGTAATGCCCCGCGTAAGCCTCTATGCAGCCGCGGTCGCCGCAGTGGCACAGTTCTCCCTGAGGCACGACGTTGACGTGCCCTATTTCGCCGGCGCAGCCCGTGGCGCCGTGATAGAGGACGCCGTTTATCACCAGCCCGCCGCCCACACCCGTTCCCATCGTCACCGCGAGCACGTTGGGGTATTTGCGCTTGAGCTCGTAATCGTACGCGCCCCAGGCGGCCATGTTGGCGTCGTTTTCCAGGACGCAGTGGAGGCCGGTGGCCTCGGTTATCGGGCCGGAAACCGCCACGTTGCGCCATTTGCTGAGATTGGGGGAATAGCGAATCACGCCTTTTTGCGGGTCCGTGTCGCCGGCGACGCCGATGCCGACGGCCAGTTTCTCGCCCTTGAATTGTTTCTGCCAATCCTTGACCACCGCGCAGATTTTTTCGGTGAACGCTTTCGGTCCATCCTGCGAGAGCGTGGGAATCTGCTTCAATTCGATGGTTTCGCCGCTTTCGGTCGCGGCGAGCAGTTTTATAAAGGTTCCGCCTGCGTCCACTCCTATGCCTATCATGCCAGCCTCCCTTAAGGTTTCCTGCCGCCGCTTTTGGAGCGGGGATGCGCGTTGTCGTACACCTGCTTGAGCTTTTCAAGCGAGACATGCGTGTAAATCTGCGTCGTGGCCAGGTTTTTATGGCCCAGCATCTCCTGCACTCCGCGCAAATCCGCGCCGCGGTCCAGCAAATGCGTGGCGAACGAATGGCGCAGCATGTGCGGCGTGACATGCCGCGCCGCGCCCGCCCTGCGCGCGGAGGTTTTGAGCGTAAGCGCTATGCCGTGGCCGGTCAGGCGTTTACGGTTTTTGTTGAGGAACAACGGCGCGCCGGCAATTACGTTTCCGCGTCCCGCCAGATAGGCGCGCAGCGCCGCCAGCGCGGAGTCGCCGACCGGCACTATCCTTTCCTTCGAGCCTTTCCCCATCACGCGCACGTGGCCGCCCATGAAATCCACGTCGCCCGCGTTGAGGCCGGACACCTCCGCGCGGCGCAACCCGCTGGAATACATAAGTTCCGCCAGCGCGAAGTTGCGCGGCCCTGATTTATCGTCCGCGCTCGCCGCGCGCGAAAGCGAGGAAACTTCGTCCTCGCTTAAAAACCGCGGCAGCAGCTTCTCCTTGCGCGGCAGCGGCAGCAGCAGGAATGGATTTTCCGGCGATATCTCGTTCTCCTCCAGCCAGGCCGCGAAACTGCGCAGCGCCGACACCTTGCGCAAAACGGTGTTGCGCTTGGGCAAGTCCGATTGCATCAGCGCCAGCCACGCCCGCACGTTATGGCGGGTGAAATCCGAAACCGCCGTTTTGCCGCGCTCTTTGAGAAAATCCGCGAACTCGCGCAAATCAGTGGTGTAGGCGAGCAGCGTGTTGGGCGAAAAGCTGCGCCCGCGCAAATGCACGAGGAATTCGCTTATGAGCCGCTCCATACCGTCAGCGGCCCTGCGGCGCGTCCGCCGGTTTCGCGGGCGCGGCGGATTGCGCTTTTTCCTGTATGGCCCTGACTTCCTCTTCCCCTATCGGCGCGGTGCTGCGGCACCGGGGATAGCCGGAGCAGGCCAGAAAATAGCCGCGCGCGCTGCTGCGCAGCAGCATCATTTTGGAGCATTTGGGGCACTTATTTTCCGTCGGCAGCGGCGCGGTGCCGGCTATTTTGTTGCCGTTGGCGTCCAGCGAATGCGTGTTTTTGCACGCCGGAAAGCCCGAACAGGCCACGAACCGTCCGCGCCGCCCGGTGCGTATCACCATGGGCTTGCCGCACAACTGGCAGTTTTCATTGGCCAGCTCGAGCGAAACTTTCGCGCCGGCGCTGTCAAGCCGGATTTTGCCCTTGCAGCCGGGATACCTGGAGCAGGAGAGATATTTGCCGAAACGGCTTTCGCGCTGGAGCATGGGCGCGCCGCACAGCGGGCATTTCTCGTCGGATTCCTTCGGCTGCGGGGTGGTCATTTCCTTATAAGCGCGCGAGAGGTCGGCATGGAACGGGCTGTAGAACTCGCCCACCACGTCGCTCCATTTGCGCGCGCCGTCGGCGATATCGTCGAGCTTGTCCTCCACGGCGGCGGTATAGGAGAGCTCCATGAGCTCCTTGAAAAAACCCTTGAGCTTTTCGGTGACGGTCACGCCCAGGTCCGTGGGGCCCAGCCTGCCGCCTTTTATTTCCCTGGCGACGTAGCGGCGGTCCACTATCGTCTTGACTATGGGCGCGTATGTGGACGGACGGCCTATGCCGTGGCGCTCCAGCGTGCGGATGAGGCTGGCTTCGTTGTACGACGGCGGCGGCGAGGTCTGGTGCTGCCTGGTGATGATATCGAGCAGCTTGAGCGGGTCGCCCACGGACAGCGGCGGAAGCGGGATGTTTTCCTCGCTCTCGCCGTCCGTCTTGTCGGCCTCTTCGGATTCGTCCTTGTAAACCTTGCGGTGGCCCGAGAATTTTTCCACCCGGCCGTTGGCGCGCAGCACACCCTCGGGGTTTTGCGCGGAGCCTATGGCGGCCTCCGCCGACAGAGCGTCGTCCACCGCGTCGGCGGTCTGGCTGGCCACAAAGCGCAGCCAGACAAGCTCGTAAAGCCTGAACTGCTCCGGGGAGAGATACTGCTTCATGTCCTGCGGGCGGCGGTAGACGCTGGTGGGATGTATCGCCTCGTGCGCCTCCTGCGCGCCTTTCACCTTGCGGGCGTAGACGTTGGGCGTTTCGGGCGCGAATTTGGCGCCGTAAGTTTCAATTATGAATTTGCGCGCCTCGGCCTGCACGTCTTTGGAGACGTTGAACGAGTCCGTGCGCATGTAGGTTATAAGGCCGACGAGTTCGCTGCCGCCCAGCGGCACGCCCTCGTACAAAGACTGAGCCACCATCATGGTCCGCTGGGACGGGAAACCAAGCTTGGTATAGGCTTCCTGCTGGAGCGAACTGGTGATGAAGGGAGGCCGCGCTTTCTGGCGCACCGTTTTGGTTTCGACTTTGGTTACGGTGAGCGGCCCCTTGCGCAGCGCCGCGTTGACCTCGGAGAGCGATTCCTGCGTTGTGAATCCGGTGGCGGTTACGCGGTAATCCTCGGCGAAAAGCTTGTAGACCGTGGTTTTTTCCACCGGTTTGCCGCGCCATTGCACCAGCCTGGTGGCAAAAGACGGCTTCACGCCCGCTTTTTCCAGCAGGGCGCCTATCCGCCAGAAAGACTCCGTCTTGAAATCCGCTATCTCCTTTGCGCGCTCCACGACGAGACGCACCGCCACCGACTGCACGCGCCCGGCGGAAAGCCCCTTGCCTATCTTGTCCCACAAAAGCGGGGAAAGCTTGTAGCCCACCAGCCGGTCTATGACGCGGCGCGCCTGCTGCGCCTCGACGAGGTTTATGTCGAGCGCGCGGGGCGTTTCCAGCGCGTGCTTGATGGCCGACGGCGTGATTTCGTGGAACGCTATGCGGCTGACGCGGGCCATGTCGGGAGCGAGTATCTGCATAAGGTGCCACGCTATCGCCTCGCCCTCGCGGTCGGGGTCGGTGGCGAGATATATGCCGCGGGCCGAATCGGCGCAGCGCCGCAGCTCCGCCAGGTTTTTCTCCGCCCGCGGTATAAGCCGGTAGGTGGGCCTGAAATCGTTTTTTTCGTCAACGCCCAGCTCGCGCTCCGGCAGGTCGCGCACGTGGCCGTAGGAACTGCGCACCGTGAATCCCGGACCCAGGATTTTGGTTATGGTTTTCTGCTTGGTGGGCGATTCCACTATGACGAGCGAATTGCCTCCGCAAACGGTTTTGGCGGCGGCGGTTTTCGCCGCTTTCCGGGGAGATTTAACGGTTTTTTTCTTTTCTGATGCCATAGCTAAAGCTTCCTTGAGTAGACTCCGACTAGACAGGTTATAATAGTTTTCGTTTCCAGTTCAAACAGCGCCGCCGCCGCGCGCGGCACCGGCCAGCCGAGACGCTCCACCATTCCGTCGAGAGTTATGCCGCCGGCGTCCACAAGCGCCAGCGCGGCTTTCTCGTCCTCGCCCAACGGCGCCGACGGAGGCGCGGGGCGCAGCCCCTGCGCGGGCGAAGCGGCGTCCCGCGCGAGACCGAACATATATTTGGAAGGCAGCGCGTCGAGCAAATCGCTCGCGGCGCGCAAAACCCCCGCGCCTTCCTTTATAAGCATGTTGGGGCCCTCGCTTTGCGGCACGTCCACCGGCCCTGGCACCGCCAGCACCTCGCGCCCCTGTTCCAATGCCAGCTTGGCCGTTATCAGCGCGCCGGACGTAACCGGCGCCTCGATTACAGCCGTGGCCTGCGAAAGACCGGCTATTATCCGGTTGCGGCGGGGAAAGTGGTGGCGCATTGGCCCCCTGTCGAACGGATATTCCGAAATCACCAGCCCGCCTTTGGCGGCGATATCGCGCGCCAGCTCGCGGTTTTCGGACGGATAGCAGCGGCCCAGCCCCGTGCCGATGACCGCCCAGGTGACGCCGCCCGCCTCCAGCGCGGCTTCGTGGACGACGCTGTCTATCCCGCGCGCGAGTCCGCTGGCTATCGCGAGTCCGCAGCCAGCCAAATCGCGCGCCAGCCGCGCCGCCACGCGCCGCCCGTAAGCCGTGGGCAGCCGCGTGCCCACCAGCGCAGCTGCCGGTTTTGAAAAATCGGCGTTTCCCTGCACGTACAGCAGCACCGGCGGGTCCGGGATTTCAGACAGCGCCTCAGGATAACCCGGCTCGCCCAGAAAAATTATCCGCGCGCCGGCGGAGGAGGATTTTTTCAGTTCGCCCTCAGGGTCGCAGGAAGCGGATTCCCTGAGAAACTGCGCGGCGGTTTCCTCAGAAATGCCGCCCTCGGCTGAAAGTTCGCGCGCGGACCTGCCCAGCACCGCCTGCGCGCCGCCGCAAACGGATTCCATCCGCAGCAGCCAGTCGGTGCGCAGCCAGGTGAACGAGTTGGCTCGTATGCGGGCAAGCTTGTCGTTTTCGGATAATGGCATAACAGGTTAAAGCAATTCGTCGGGCAGTTGGCGGCGCGGCGGTTTTGAGGTGCCGGCGGCTGACCGGGACGCGGCTTTCACGCGCGGCGCTGGCCGCAAGCGTCCGCAGACCAGGTCGTCAACTTTTTTGAAAAGCTCTCCGTCCTGCGCAAGGCCGCGCCAGGCGTCCGGCAGTCTGCCGACGGAGACGAAAAGCGCCGCGCAATCCAATTCCAGCGCGTCGGCGATGCCTTCGATGGCGGCATCGTCGAGCGGAGGATTGCGCTTGCCGGCGAACACCTTGGACATCAAAGACGGGTCCAGCGAACTCCGGCGGCAAAGCTCGCGCAGGGAGAAGCCTTTGCGCTCCATCCCGCCGCGCACCAGGTCGCGGAAAACACCGGCATACTGTGTCATTGCGTCAGCACATCCCTGTTATTTTTGCCGCGTTGTAGTGCCCTGCGCGCGCTTGAAGACGTCGCCTTTTTCAACGGAATTATAGATGCGCACTATCTCGGCATCGGCGGCGGAGCTCTTCACCATTGTGACGCGCAGCAGGGCCGAACGTTGCAGCAGCAGTTTGTCCCCGCCGCCGGCGTCCTCGATGCGGTAGCCGCGCCTGTAGACTAGCAGCACGTCGCCCGGGCGGACGCTGCCGGACGCAGCAAGGTCCAGTTCCACGATATCGCCCAACTGCGCGAAATCGTCGCCCTCCTCCTTGAGGTCGGTGCGCGAAATGGAACCGTCCGCCCGCCAATCGGCGGAAACATATTCGCTCTCCGCGGACGGAAAACCCGACACCCTGTCAATCGGGAATTCCTCGCCGATAGAGTATTTGTCTGAAGGCATTTGCCGCCACGCGGGCTCTTCCGGCGCTGTTTTCACGGCGGATTTGGCGGCGTAAACCTGCTGTTGCGGAGGCCGGGACGGCGCGGATGCAATTTCCGTTTTTTTGGCCGGCGCAGGCGGAGCGTAAGGCGCGGCGGGCGATTGCGCGAACTGACTGCCGGGAATCGCCGGAGCCGCAACGACCGGAAGAGTTGCGGAGGCCGAGGGCTTTGGCAGCTCCGGCTGCGCGGCGGCCGGTGCGGACGCCAACGCAAGCAACACAACGCAAAGCGCGTTCCTTAAAAACATTGTTCCTCCTGTGCTCAGTATTATTCGCGCGGAGCCTGCGGCGCGCCCGCGCTCTCTTCCGGGAATTTAAGCTGCCGCTCCAGCAGGGCCACGAACTGGCCGACGCACTCGTCCAGCCACGGCTTGAGCGACGGGTCCAGCTCCGCCGCCTTCGCCAAATCGGCGGCGGCCTGACCGGGCTTGTCGAGCCCCAGAAAAGCGATTGCGCGCTGGGCGTACGCCCGCGCCATGCCGGGGGACAATTCTATGGCGCGCGAAATATCAGCCACGGCGCCGTCCGGGTCCGGCAGGCCCGCTTTTATTTTTCCGCGCAGGTACCAGGCCTGGGCGTTTTCCGGCTCGGCCTTGAGCAGCTCGTCGAAATCGGCGAGGGCGCCGCGGCGGTCGTCAAGCACCGCTTTAAGCCAGCCGCGCAGCAGCAGCGACCCGCGATAGTCCCCCTCCAGCCGCATAAGGCGCAGAGCCGCCGCGGTATCGGGCTCCAGCCGCGCGACCAGCTGCAAAGTTTCGCCGAGCGGTTTGGTTTCGGCGTAAACCGGCAGCAGCCGTATGCCGCCCCGGAATTCCTCCAGCGCCTGCGCAATCTGCTCCAGAGCCGACAGGGCGGAGCCTTTTTTGAACCACGGCTCCGGATTGTCCGGCACGGCGGGCTTGGCCTGCTCGAACAGAGCGGCGGCCTCGTCGAAATGCCCCGCGGCGGCGAGAACGTCGCCGCGCTGGATGAAATCCGTCAGACTCGCTCCCGTCCCATCACTAAACTTGTCCCCGAATAAGGCCAAAATTTTGCGCAGATCCTTCGGTCAGTCCTTCTGCATGGTGTAGCTGCCGGGCTTGGCGCCAGGCGCAAGCTTCCAGCCGGGCGTTATATCGAGCGTCCAGCCGGGGCCGTCGATGTGCAAGCCCGTTGGATTCTGGGGCGCAGCAACGATCGCGCGGCTGAAATCGGTCGGCACCAGCACGCCTTCTTTCACGTCCAGCGCTCCCCAGACATCCGTCGCATGGAAGGTCGGATAGACGGCCCCCACATCGCCAAGACCCACTAGCGTGCTGGGATTGAAGCTGAAGGCAAACTTGCCCGTCGCCTGCAAGGTCAGCGTGGGACCGTCGACCAGCAGCGCGCGGTAATGCGTTTTCTCCGCCGCCGCTTTTGCCGCGCGTTCGGCTTCGGTCATGCGGAGCGCCGCTTCGCCGTAATATGGCGCGCGTTTCTCCGCAGAGGTTTGCGTCTTACCATGTAACGTCGATGCAATCAACGCGCCCAAATCGGATTGCATGTTGAGTTTCGTACGCCATCCCGGCAGGCGCTCATCCAGCAGCAATCCGTAAGCCGGACCCGACGTATAAGCGAACGAGCGCACGAACGTCCCGCTCTGTTCGGGATAGCTGAGCTTTGAGGTCGCGCGCCAAAGCCCGGAATAGCGATCCGGCGCGCCAGCCACGACGCCCGTATATTCGGGAACACCTTCCGCGATTTCTAGGCTCGCTTCGGTTTTGGCAGATCCGGGAAACAATTGGTGACGATAATCTCGGAACGCAAGCGCATCGTCGATAGCCTGCGTCTGGCTCGGCCCCGTTTCGATCAACGCGGCGGCAAGCGCGCGCCATTCGAGTTGCAACCAGAGGCGGCCTTCCGGCGTGTCAAGGTGTAGGTTCAATGAATCCGGCGCATCGAGATGAAGCGCAGGTTGGATGCAATGGAACGGCTCATGCGCCAGCGCGATATGCTGCGTCAGCGCATCGCCATACATGGGCCACATGAGCTGCGTCCAGCACTTGCCTTCCCACACCGTAGGCGCATTCGAGATTATGACGTCTTTGGGCAGTGTGCCGACATAGACGCCGTCCTCAGCATGCAGAACGCCTTGCGGATCTGGTTCGTTGGCGACGACATAGCGCGTCTCTGTATCGACGAAGAACATCCCACCGTAAAGCTTCATGCCCCAAAGGCGTCCGCCTTCCCTGTCGGATATGTCTTTCGCTTCAGCGAACACCACTTTGACTTGTGCGATATCGAGCGGGGGAGTTGTCTCAGCGCAGGCCATGTCAGAGGCGAACATCGTTACTGAAATGCATGTCGCCGTGAGATACGTTTTTGCATGTAATATCATTCTGGTCCCCCTGTTGCGCTTGGCACGCGGAATCGATTTCATAGAGTCTGATGGTTGCGGCGGCCCGTCGCAATTTGGTGCGGCCCGACAATTACGACATAGTCTAGCATAACTCCAACTTCGAATGCCGCAAAACCATTGGCTTGTTTTCGACTTGGTTTACGGCGGGTTTCAGCGAATTGGAATTTAACTTCCGATGAAGCGAAAACACTCCCGTGAGGGCGTGTGTAAGCCGAAAGCCGCGAAGCCGCAAGACAAAAGCCGTGATTTTTGTCCAAAAAGTTATTGGGGGCCAAGTCTATCATTCATGCAAGCCTCAATAAACCGCCGGCTCCGCGCGGCGGCGCAAACGCTAGCGCGTCTTTATCAGGTCTATTTCAATCCTGCGGTTTTTGGCGCGCCCCTCCGGCGTGGAATTATCCTCCAGCGGACGGTTCTCGCCGTAGCCGATGCCGGCCAGCCGCGCCGGAGCCATACCTGTCGCCTCGAAGTAGCTTATCACGGCGTAGGCGCGCGACATGGACAGTTCCCAATTGCTGGCGAAACGGCCTTTGCGTATCCTCAGGTTGTCGGTATGGCCCTCGACAACGATGTCGTTGGGCAGGCCCTTGAGTTTTTCGGAAAGATTGGAGAGAATCCCGCGGGCGCGGCTCTTGAGCTCCGCCCTGCCGGAATCGAAAAGCACCGCCTCCGTCAGCACCAGCCGCACCTTGGTTTCGGTGGATTCCACCTGCACCATGCCGGCGAGCCGCTTGTCGTCGCGCACCTGGCGCGCGAGAGCGTCCTCGTTTTGCTGCGCCTTCGCTTTTTCCAGCATCTTCACGTTCGTCTTGCCGCCGAAAGTGCGCTGTATGTTGGACAGCGATTCCTCATAGCGGCTGCTTGCGGCGGAGTTTTTTTTGGAGATGGAAAAGGAAAAAAGCACGAGAAAGAAAATCATCATATAGCTCATCAGGTCGCCGTAGGTTACCGCCCACATCGCGCCCTTGTTGAGCTGATTTTCCAGTTCGTCGTGTCTTTGCCGTCTTATCATTGGCGCAACGCCGCGTCACGGGCTTGAATGGCCGAGCCTGTTGAGCATGTCGAGAGTATGGTCAAGCTGCTCCTGGATTAACGAATAGCTGCGTTCTTCGGGCCCGCCCGACTCGCCGGACAAGCCGCGCGAGCGCAGGGCTTGCGCCGACAAATCCTCCAGGCGCGCCTGGAAAAACACCATTTTGCGCTCGAGATAGGCTATCTCCGCGCCGAGGCTCTTTATGCCGCCGGCCATGTCCGTTATGGCGCCGCTTTTGGACTCCACGGCGGACGCGGCTATGGCGGCGAGGCGGGACTCCATATTAAGCGCGTGCCTGACCGCTTTTTCCAGTTCGGCGGACAATCTGGCCAGGCCCGACTGCGCGGCGGCGGATGCGCGTCCTGCTTTTTCGATTTCCAAAGGCAGGCCGGACAGTTTTTCCTCGATATCCGCGACGCGGCTGTCCGTGTCGGAGGGAATGGCTTTCACCGCCGCTTCCAGCCCGGCGGACTGCCGCCGGAGCTGCGCGACACTCTCCTGGGCGACCGCCAGTTTCTCTGAAAGGGCGGACACCGCCTCCTGCTGCCGGGAGCTTTTGTCTCCCAGCGCGGAGACATCTTTGCGCAGGCCGTCCAGCGCCGCCGACAGCAGCTCAAGGCCTGCTATGCGCTTTTCCATGTGGGCGGCGGTTTCCGCCAGGTTATGCCTGAGCGCGGAAGCGGCGCTGTCGCCCATGGCGCGTGCCGCCTCCACCATCATCATCAGCTCGCGCCGGCAGGAATCTATTTGCTGTTTCGCCTCGGCAAGCATGCCGGGCGCGGCGGGCTCCAGCCGCGACAGGCGGCGCTCCAGCTCGGCCAGCGACGCGGAAATCTCGCGCGCGGCCCTCGCGGAGCCGGCGCCGGTTTCGGCGATTTTACCGTCCAGCTCACGGCGCTGCTCGGCCAGCAGAGCCGCCAGCTGGGCCTTTTGCACCATATCGGGAGGGACAGACGCGGCTGGCGGCGCGGGGGGCCTGTTTTTTAGCGAAAGCTCGATGGCTGACAGCCGCGACGCAAGGACGGAAAAATCCGGCTGTCTGGCGAGTTTTGTCTCCAACTCGTCCACGCGCGCGCGGAGCTTTTGCAATTCGCCGGAAACGGCGTCCTGCGCGGCGGGCGGCGCGGACGGCGGCGCGGCATCGGGCGTTTTGCGCAGGGCGGCGAACATCGAATCGTTTGTGTCTGCCATGTATCAGGCCCTTTCCGTCGCGTCCGGAGCGCTCTCCAGCGCGAGCGCGGCGTTATCCGCCGCGAGCGGGGATTGCGGCGCGCAGACGAAAAGCGGATTGCTTATTTTGCCGTCGGCTATCAGTTTTTTGGCGGCGTCCACTATCTGCGCCTGAGCCGCGTCCGCCCTGTCCTGCGTGGGGGTGACATACTTGGCGGTTTCCTCCACCATCTGCCAGGTCTTGAGCGGCATGACGGCCTGGAGCCTTTCGCGCAGCGCGTCGTCAAGGGAGGCAAGCGCATCCGCCCAGACCTCGCAGCGCAGCAGCGCCGCCAACTGGGCAAGCTCCCTGTCGTCGAGACGCGCCATGTCCTCAGGCAGCAGCACGCGGGAACGGATGACTTTTGCGAACTCGGGGTCGCGCGCGCTCATATTGTCCAGCAGGGCTTTCTGCTCGCGCAGGCTGCTTTGCTCCACTATCTCCAGCGCGTGCTTGACGCCGCCCACCATGCTGGCCAGCCGGCGCTCCAGCTCGTCTTTTAGAGTATCCACCACGCCGGGCTCGACATAGCGCACCTTGCCCATGTTGAGCAGCACGTCCGAATAGACATGCGGGGCCAGCCCCGCGAGAAATTTTTTCTTGACTTCGTCGGGAAGATACGCCACCACGAGCGCTATATCCACCGGATTTTCCTTGCCGAGAAGATGCAGCAGCGAATCCACCTGGTCCGGCTTCACGTTGAAGAGTATCCTGCCCTCCCCGCCGCCGGATTCCTCCGGCGCGGGCCTCGCGGCGCCGCCGGCCTGTTCCGGCGCGCCGCCGCCCCGCCTGTCCGAGAGTATCGCTATGCGCTCGACATCGGAAGGGGCGGAGTCGCCCTTAGGCATTTCCATCTGTATCTGGTGATACTGCGCCTTGGTGAGCTCGTTCATCGCGGAGGCCATTTTGAAGAACGAAACGCCCACTATCAGCAGCGTGAGCAGCCCCAGGAGCGCCAGCACCGCGTATTTGAAAAGAAAATTCAACGATTCCGGTTTTTCCAGCATGGCACGCCACGGCGGAGTGAACCGGGTCCTGATGACGGTGATAGTATCCCCGCGTTTATCGTCCACGCCCAGCAGGCTCGACACGACCGCTTTGGCTTTCCCGGCGGCCTCGGCGGGGACGGTCTCGTTGATGATGAGATTCACGCGCAGTTGTTTTACGAAACTGGAGGGGAATATCAGCTCGCGCTGGTAGCGGTGCTCGGTCGCCTTGGGGGAATAGTTCATGCCCGCCGGAGCCGGTATGCCGGGCAGCAGCTCGGACTGGGGGCCGGACTCCTGCCCCTCGTCGTAGAGGAACTGGGAAACCGGCTTGCGCTCCTCCCCCGTGGTGTTGAGGACCATTTTCTCTGTCTTGTCGAAATCCAGCGAGGCGCTTATCGCCAGCTTGGCCTGGCCGGGGCCGAGCATCTGGGCGAGCGCCTCCTCGGACTTTGTCTCGAGCATCTTCTCGAATTTCGCCTGCTCGTCGAGCGGGATATAGTTCTGCGCCCGCGCGGCGGACGCAAACAACACCGGCAGCGCCGCCGCCACTAATGCGCCGCGCAGCAATTTGGCGGAGAGATTGACAATATTCATACGAGAAACGCCTGCAGCTTCCTTTCCACTATCATGGGAATGCTGCCTTTCATTATTTCCAGCAAGCCCTCCAGCACCAGCCCCTGCGTCCGTTTTTCCATTACGGTGCGCATGCGCAGCTTGCCAGCCAGCGGCACGCAGAACATGTTGGCGAAAGCTATCCCGTAAAACGCGGAGGTGATGGCCACGGCCATGGCCGGGCCGACGGACTCAGGGTTGGAAAGCTCGCGCAGCACGCCCACTATGCCGATGAGCGTGCCCAGCAGCCCGAACATCGGCGCCAGCACCGACATGGTGCGGAAAACGTTCTCGATGTCGTTATTGGCGTCGAACCTGCCGTTTATCTCCTCTTCCAGCACGCGGCGCACGAACTGCTGGTCGTTGAAGTCCAGCGCCATGTCGGCGGCGTGTTTCAGAAAACCCTCGCCGGCTTTGGGATTGGCCTCGGACAGCGCCGACAGCCCGCGCAGCTTGCACTGCTCGGCGAGAGCGACTATTTCGGGCACAAGCTTTTCGGGGCTGTCGTAATCCGATTTTCTCAACAGGCCGAGAGAGCGGATAAAAGTCTGCCCCAGCAGGCGCAGCGGCGTGCCCAGCAGCATGGACACCGCGGTGCCGCCAAACACCATGAACACGCCATGCACGTTGACCAGCGCCGCCGTAAGCTGGTGGGTCGAAATGCCTATATATATCAGAACCGCCACCGAGGCGATTCCCGCCATCATCGAAAAATCCATGAGCCCGCAGCCTCTCCCGTTCAAATATACCGCTATACCCGCCGCTATATTATACTAATATCACTTTATCGGCACCGAAAACCAGAAAGTGGAGCCTTTTCCCAACCCCTTGCTGTCCACCGTGATAACGCCCTTGTGCCCCTGTATTATCTCGCTGGCTATGCAGAGCCCCAGCCCCCAGCCCATTTTGCGCAGCCCCGCGTCCTTCTGGTGCTTTGACTGGTAGAATTTCTGGAAAATCAATTTCGTCTCCGAAGGGTGTATGCCCGGGCCGGAATCCCTGACGCTGGTTTTCAGGCTGTTGCGCCCGTCGGGGGCGACAGTCACCGCCACCGTCCCGCCGGCGGGGGTGAATTTCACGGCGTTGTTGGCGAGGTTCATCAGCACCTGCGAGAGGCGGAACTTGTCGCCGTTGACCATAAGCCCGGCGGCGCCGGGGTTGACCATGAGATTTATGTTTTTTTTCTGCGCGTTGATGCGTATTCCCGGCATCAGCTCCTCGACCATGACGCGGTAGTCGAACGGCGCCTTCTCCACCTTGAGCTTTCCCGCCTCTATCATGGCCAGGTCGGTGAGGTCGGTGATGAGCTTGTTGAGCTGGTTGCTGGCGGAAATCATGTAATTGACGTAGAGTCTGCTGTCTTTGTCGCCGGACAGTTTCGTTTCCAGCAGCGAGCCGAAGCCTTTTATCGAGGCCAGCGGAGTGCGCACGTCGTGCACCACCATGGAGAGGAATTTGGATTTCATGTCGTTAAGGCGCGCCAACTCCTCGTTGGAAAGCTCCAGCCTGTCGGTCAGCAGTTCCAACTGGTGCGCGCGGCGGTAAACGTCTGTGCGCGCCAGAGCCAGTTGGTTGACTATCTGGGCCACCATCTGGTTTGCCGCTTTGTCCCTTCTGGAGCGGGAGGCTATGCGCATGGTGCCCGACATCATCATGAACATCCAGAGGAAAACGCCGCCCACGAACGCGAAAATGACGCCCAGTATTATCAGCTCTTCCATGACGTCACGGCTGCGGCGCGGCGGAGGCTGCCGTTTCCGCGGCGGCGGGCGCAACCGCGGGAGGCGTCTGCGCCGGCGGCGTCCAGCCTTTGAGGTTCATGAAAGAGCGCACGGACCGGTCGTCGGGGTTGAGTTTCAGCACGGCCTCGTAAGCGGCGCGCGCCTTGTCCATATCGCCTATGGCGTAATAAGAGGAGCCCAGCCGCGTGAGCGCGAGCGTGTTGTTCTCGTCTATTATCAGCAGTTCCTGAAGCTCGCGTATGGCCACCTCGAATTTGCGCGCGTTGAAGTCCAGCAGCGAACGCTTGAGCTTGTGCTGCACGAAAGCGTTTTTGGACAGTATCTCGTCTTTTCTCACAGGCTGGCCCGTGAACTGGCTCAGCACCATGAGCAGTTCCTCGAAGATGGCGTTTTTGGTGTTGGCGCCGAGCGCGCAGTGCGCCAGCACTATGCTGCGCAGCTCCAACCCGTTCAGGTAGGCGATGACCGCGGCGTGCGCCAGCGCGGTCTGCTCGCCCTGTGAGGCGAAAATCCTTTCCTTTGCGGGCTGCGTGTCGAAATTCATCGCCTGCACGAGTTTTTTCAGGCGGGCCTCCTGCTCGCCCAGTATTGTCTTTTCAAGTTTCGGGTCGAGCCCCATGGCCCGCTCCAAATCGTTGAGCGCCGCGGCGTAGCGCAGGTTTTCAAAATCCCGCTTGAACAGCTTGAGCAAATCCCGGGAGTACGTTTCGGTCCGCGGCCTGTCTTTGGCGCGCGCGCCGGCGAAGCGGTACGCCAGCGAGACGCGCGTGGTGTTGCCGAGGTCGGGGTGCTTGAGCATGGCGATATCCACATCGAACGAGGACAGCAGCTTCATGCCCACGCCGAAAGTGAAATAGCCGCCGTCGTAGCCCGCGCGCGCCGCCCAGTTTTTGGGCGCATACTCTATGCCGGCGCGCAGTCCCGCGGACTGCGTCACATCGGCCAGCACCAGCAGCCAGTCGAACGGCGCGGCGGAGACGCCGAACGAGATATCGGGGTCGAGCTTGTCGAGCGTGTCGCCGGAGGAGAGGCCGAGTATGTTTTTGGCGTTGAGGCCGACATTGACCTTGTCGAGCAGGACGGGACCGTACTGCGCGGCCAAATCCACGCCCAACTGCTTGTCCGAGGAGCTGCCCAGCGAGCGGTTGAGGAATTTTCCCCCGGCGCCCAGCGACAGCCGGGGCAGCAGTATGCCGCGTACGCCCATGCCCGCGCCCAGCCCCATTTCCGAATAATCCACCGAGCCCGTGGGGACATTGTTCGCGTCCCTGCCGTCAACGCCGCCGATGGAGGTGCGCACCAGATACAGGCCGTAGCCGCCGGGCACCCGCTTGTAGTTTTTGGAAAGTCCGATGAAATCGTAGGCCGCGCCCTCGAACAGAGCCGCGTGCATGAAAGAAACCTGGCTGCCCGGCAGCAGCGCGAGCCCGGCGGGGTTGTAGTAGGCGCCCATCGAGTCGTGCGCCATCGCGGTCCACGCGCCGCCGAGCGCGAGCGGGCGCGCGCCCGCGCCGTAGCTGAAAATGGAGCCCGCCATGCCGCCGGTTTCGGCGAAGGACGCGCGCGCGCAGGCGAGCAGCAGCAGCGCCGCGCATAACTTCAGCGCGGTTTTCGCCGCCTTCGCCGTTCCCTTGTTGTTCACGCGCAGCCGCATATAGGCCTCAATGTATGACCGCTATCTTTACCACTGTCTGCGTCCCGCCACTCTTGATGACCGCGAGGTATACTCCTTTTGAAACCTTGCGCCCGCCGCCGTCCGCGCCATCCCAGGGTATCCGGTGCGGGTTCGCCGCGCCGTCGGACAGGCTGGTCACCTTCCTGCCCCACATATCATATATGGTCACCGTCGCGGCGTCGGACTGGTTCGACGCGAAATAGATTGTCACGCCTTCCTTGCGGGAGTCGAAGGGATTGGGATAAGCCGAGGCGTCGGCGATAGCCGCCAGCGCGCTGAGATTGACTTCAGTGCGCAGCGAATTGGTGGGCGTGCCGGCGACTCCGGCGCGGTTCACCGGCACAATCCGGTAGGAGTAGACGCCCGGCGCGCGGACCAGCTGGGCCGCCGCGGCGCCCTTTGCGCCGCCGGCGAAGGACATCTTCTGCGCGGCATAATTTTGCGCCGTTATGCCGCTGTTGGAAATCATCAGCGTGCGCGCGGTGGTGGTGCTGACGGTCGTCCACAACGGGGTGGAGGACGGCTGCTCCTGCACCTGGTAATAATCCAGGCCGGAAACGCCGGTCTGCGCCTGGTTCCAGGTCATTATCATCACGCCGGTTTCGCGGCTGGGCGCGGGAAGGTCTTTGTCCGCCGTGTTGAAGTACGGCACAACCGAGTCCACCAGAAAAGGAACGTTGGTTATGTCGCTGTAATAGGCGCTCGCCGAGTTCTGGGTTTTCACCGCCAGGTAGTAGGTGGTGCCCTCCTGCAGATTGAGGTCGGCGATGACTATTCTGGCGTCCAGCCCGACCGGCGTCCACCCCGTGATGATATCCGCAGTGGTGGAGGGGCGCGTGTCCAGACGGTAATACGATTTCGCAACAGTGCCCTGGTACGCCTGAGAACTCCACGAGTAGGAGAGGCGCGTCCTGTAAGCGTTGTAATTCGTCTCCGAAGCGCCGAAGGGCAGCCCGTTGGCTTTATAGAGCGCCACCGCCGGCGGCGTGGGCGTGCGCAGGTCGCGGATGCCGGCGTCTGTCGTGGCTTGTCTTGTGAAAGCGGCCATATTGTCGGTGCCGAGCGAACTGCTCAGCAGGCTGAGATAGCTGCTGTCCGTCATGCTCAGATTCACCGTGTTTCCGATTGCGGCGCCGGCGCCGATATCCACGGCGATGAAATAGGAGCGGGTCGCCGGAGTTATCAGGTCGCCCGACGAGGGCAGGCTGAATTCGACCTGGCCGGCATCCACCGCGGCGGAGCCCAGCAGCGCGTCGTCTGCCAGGCTGAACGCGCCGTTGCCGTCGGAATCGCGGTATATTTTAACCGCCGCCAGGTCCGCCGCCGAAAGGCCGCCGGGAGTCACGTCCGAGACTTTGAGCTTTATCGCGCCCAGGTACGCCTTGTCGCGGTCGTTCCAGAAATCCAGCCGGGCCAGCAGCGTGTCGGTTTTGCCGACATAAAGGCTTTGCAGCCCCTGGTCGGCGAAACGCATATAGACGGTGCTGGGCAGGTGGCGTATGCCGCCGGAATCCATGCTGAACGCGGCGGTGGAGCCCGTAACACTGACTATATTGGGCTCGGACACGCTTATGGCGGCGGAGGAAACCGTCATGCCGAATGTCGCCCCCCAGGCCGCCGTGCAGCTTATGTCGGCTGTAACGAAATAGCGCTGCGGGGCGGTGGTTATCGTCTGCGCGGTAGGCAGTTGCAGGCTCAACTGCCCGCCGGAGAAGGCGTTGCTGCTTTGCGTCACCAGTTGGTCGTCGAAGGTGAAAGTGTTGTCGCCGTTGTCTTTGTAGAGGCGGATGTTGTAGACCTCGCTTTCAGACGCGGTGCCGGAGGCGGTGAAGCGCACGCTGTTGAGCTGGACCGCGTTGTTGTCCGTATGCATGTCGAACCAACCCAGCGCCTTGTTGGCGTCGCACTGCCGCGCGAGGACGGCGCTGTTGTGCGAGTCCACCACGAGCGTGTTCACGACGGCCGATATCAGCGCCTGCGTGCTGGCGAACGGTATGTTGGTGCTGACCGCGTCCGCCTCGTGAGGCTCGTTGAACGTCAGCCAGGCGGGGTTGGAAACGGAGATGCCGAAGTATTTGCCGTACTTCGCCGTTTGCGACATGTCGGCGACGATGTAATAGAGGTTCGGCGCGGGCCACGTAATAGTTTCCGACGGCAGCGTGAAAGCGGCGATTTGGCCGGAGAAGGCCGCCGAGGCGACGAATACGTCCTCGCCCGCGCCGCCCCATGTCCCGTTGCCGCTGTCGCGGTACAGGCTCAGCTTCGTGACATCGCTGTCCGCGCCGTTGCCGGCGCGCTGCGCCTGAAGACTGGTGAAGCTGACGGTATAAGAGGACGCCGCCACCGTGAAACTGGCCACCAGCACCGCCGTCTGCCCCTGCAGCACGGTGGTGGATATCTTGCTTTCGAAGTAAGAGGATACGGTCTGCGGCGGCGTCCTTATCAGCAGCGCGGGCGAGGTGAACGACGCGCCGTCGGCCACCCGGTTGGGCACGCTGACGCTGAAATAGTTCTTGTCCAGCGAGCGCAGCACGACAGTCCTGCCCACAGTCGCGCCGGGGGCGATGTCAACCGCGACGAAATAGTTGGCCGGCGTCGGCGTTAGCTGCTGCGCACTGCCGGTCGTGGATATGCCGAGAGTCACGGAATAAGCCACGCCGTCCGTGTTGAATGTCACGGTGCTGGGAGTTATCAGTTGATATTGGGCGAGGGGGTGCAGGAAATCGCCGTAGTTGTTGGCGTCGTAATAAACCTTCACCGCCGAAACGTCGGAGTCGGAGGAGGTGCCTCCCCTGTTTATCTTTATGGACAGGAAATTCGCTTTGGACACGTCGGTATTGAGCGCAAGCTTCATCACGCCGACGTCCGTGGCGCCGGGATACGCTCCCTGGCCGGGCACCAGCGACGAGGTGCTTATCGTTACTGTGTTTGCGTACTGGGTTATGTCAACCGGTCCGGCCGAGTACGGCGCGGACAGCGAGTTCGTGGAAATGAAGCTGGGAGAGTTGACCGAGAACCAGGATGTGGTGGTTATCTCCACGCCGGCGTCGTAGCCGACCTGCGCGTCAACATGCATGTCGAAAGCGACATAGTAGCTCGCGGGGGCGTACACCTGCTGGTCCAGCGCCAGGGTGACGTTGCCGGCGCTGTCGAAAACGTCGGAGCCGGAGGTCACCAGCGTGGCGGCGGAGGGATGGAAGCCGGAGCCGTCGTCTTTGTAGAGCTTGACGCGCGTAACGTAGTTGTGCGGCGGCAGTATGCCGCTGCCGGTGCCGTGCAGCGTGAGGCTTGTCCACGTCACAGGGTTGAGCTCGGAGCGGACGGTCAGCTTCAGCATGGCGTTGTTGGTGGTGCCCTGCATCAGGCTGCCGCCCGTCATATCCAGAAAGCTCACTATGCGGAACGGATTGCTTGTCTGTTTCACCTGCGCCGCCGTGACAGTAAAGGGGGCGGGAGTCATATTCACCGTCACGTAAGAGCTGGACATGACGAAATAGTCGCCGTTAGTGATGCTCAGGCCCAGCATGCCGCCGGGATTGGCCGACGGCGCGACGTTATAGGCGATGAGCAGCTGCTTCGGGTTGGGGTATTGCAGCGTCACCGTGGCTATATGCACCGTGGCGGAGTTTCCGCTGAAGGCGGCGGAGCCTATGAGCGTGTCATAAGACGACAGGTTGACCGAGCCGTCGGCGAATCCCTTCTGGTAAACGCGTACGTCGGACACGTCGGCATCGGCACTGGAGCCGGTGCGGTTGACTTTAACCGTGTGCAGGTAAGCCTTCCCGGTGTCCACCGAGCAGGAGGCCAGCGCCACCATATAGAGCCCGCCCTGGTAAAATTCGGAATGCGGTATCGCCGAAAGCGTTATGGTGGCCGTGCTCTGGCTTTGTATATAAACGTCGCCCGAATAAGCGGGGTATGTGGACAAAACGACAGCATCCTCCGGCGCGGTGGCCAGCGCCAGCGCCGACGGCGTGGAAACCGAGAGCCGGAAATAGCCGCCCAGCGAAGCGCCGGCCGAGATGTCCACGGTAACGAAATAATAAGAGGGCGCGCCGCTGCCCACCGTGCGCGGCGCCGGCGGGGAAGTGAAGTTTATGGCGGAATCCGCGGCGGCGAAAGTGCCGTTGCCTATCAGCGTGTCGCCGGCGTCCCAGGCGCCGCTTTGGTTGGCGTCTTCATAAACGTTGACGTTGGCGAGGTCGCTGAACGCCGCGGTGCCGTCAATATGAAGGGTCAGCGACTGGAGTATGCTGCTGCCCGTGTTGGTCTGCATCTGCAATTTCAGCACGGAGACATTGGACTGCCCGGGCTGGACGCTGCCGGGGCCGGCGTCCGATATGGAAACGTTGAGGAGGTTCGGGCCGTCGAGCACCGTGGTCTGGGACGAGACGAACGGAAAAGTCGCGTCCGTTATGGAGAACGGGTCGTTGACAACCAGGTCCGCCGGGTTGTTTATCCTGGCGCCCAGCGTATGGCCCACCACCGCGTCCGCGGCGAACTCGTACACCACGAACACGCTTTTGGAACTGCCGTCGGTTGGAATCACAAGCGGCGAAGTGAGGTCCACGGCGACCGCCGAGGCGCCGTTTACCACCCTGCTGCCTATCATCGGGTCCCCGGCGTCGAGCACGCCGTTATTGTTGTTGTCGCGGTAGATGTTGACATTGGCGACATCGGCCGCCCGCAGCGTGCCGGTGCTGGTCAGCGTTACGTTAATCCTGCTGAGCGAGGCGGGGACGGTGGGGTGTCCGCCGAGATGGAATGTGGCGTAGAGCATCGCGGAGGTTGACAACTGCATCGCCGATGAGGAGGCCGTGCTCACCCAGACGGCATAGACGAGGCCGCGCGTCGCGGTGGAAACGGCCACGGACTCCGCGCTGGCGTTGCCCGCCTGGTCCTGCAC
>JAQTYB010000094.1 GCA_028688475.1 Elusimicrobiales bacterium | reverse complement strand
TTGCCCGTTCGACAGTCCGTGCCCGCTCAAGCCGCTTTCCATTGACGAGCCGACCATCTCGATGGAGTTTCTGGTGAACGACAGCCCTCTCGCCGGAACCGAGGGGAAGCTGGTTACCAGCCGCCATATAAAAGCGCGGCTTGAGAAGGAAGTCCGCACCAATGTGGGAATGCGGCTTGAACTGCTTGAAGGCGAGGGCAAGTTCAAAGTGTCGGGGCGAGGCGAACTCCACCTCACCATATTAATCGAAACCATGCGCCGCGAGGGTTTTGAACTGGCCGTCACCGCCCCGGAAGTCATTTATAAAGAGGAGAACGGCAAAATCCTCGAGCCGATGGAATATCTGGTGATAGACATCACGTCGGAATATCAGGGCGCGGTGTTCAACATCATCGGTTCGCGCGGCGCGAAACTGGAAAATATGGTCAGCGAAGGCGCGGACCGTCTGCGGCTGGAATATCTCGTCCCGTCGCGCGCTCTCATCGGCTTCAAGTCCGAATTCCTGACCGCCACGCGCGGCAACGGCATCATGCACCACAGCTTCAGCGGTTACTATCCGAAAGCCAACGTGCAGCCCCTGCGCCGCAGCGGCGTTTTCGTGGCCAAGGAAGCGGGCGAAAGCACCGCTTACGCGTTGCACAGCCTTCAGGACGGCGGGGTCATGTTCATAGGTCCCGGCGTCAAAGTGTACGAAGGGATGGTGATAGGGCAAAATTCGAGGGACAACGATTTGGTGGTCAATCCCTGCCGGTTCAAGAAACTCACCAACATGCGCACCAAAGCGGCGGAAGAAGCGCTGGTGCTTACCCCGGCGCGCCAGATGTCGCTTGAGCAGGCGATTGAGTACATATCGCCGAACGAACTGGTGGAAATCACGCCGAAGTCCATCCGCCTGCGCAAAAAAATACTGGTAAGCCACCTGCGCAAACGCGCCGAGCGCCCCGACATGCCCGAAGACGAAGCCGCGGATTAGCTGTGTCATAAACACAACAAAGCCACAGGGCTGCATTTCAGCCACGAAACACACGAAATTGACACGAAAAATGGGGAGCCTTTTCAATTACAACAACACTCAGCCGCAGATGAACGCAGATATTCGCAGATAAAGGCAGACAAAAGCGGTTTTGTTTTTAATCTGCGAGTATCTGCGTTCATCTGCGGCTAAAACTCCGTTGTTTGTTCCTCTTTAGTGTATTTCGTGTGTTTCGTGGCTCGTATTTATAAAGAAATAGTTGTTTATGACACAGTAAGATTAGTGGTTCCGCATAACTTCTTTAGCGTAATCTCCCCAATACAGACACCGCTTGAATGTATTGAAAGCTGTTGCTTTTTCTTGTACCATTCCCTTAGACAACGCGCATGCTTCGCTGAATAACCTGCCATACGGAGGCTGCTTAGAACCGGATAGGAAAGAAGTTTCCATAATTTTGACTTGTTTTTGGGAGTCTGCGTAAGAGCAGACTGAGCTTTTGCCAGCCGCATCGGCAGAGGCGCATAAGGAGCCAAAGGTAAGTCGCTCATATGCTCCCGCAAGGGGGCAGGGCGATATTGCTTTGGGTTATCCTTATGGCTCAGGTGGTGTCGCCCGATTTTCAGGACATGCCGCTTTGAGCTTAAAAAAGGTGAGGGAATAAAAATGCTTAAAAGAGTATCAGTTTATCTGGCGGCAATGCTTTCGTGCGGCGCGGCGTTCGCGCAATGCGGCAGTCCGGCCGGCGTTGCGGGGCAGATGAAGTGGCTGACCCCGGCCATGAAATACTGCGATGGCGCAAACTGGGTTTCCATGAGCAGCGGCACCCCCGGCGGCTTGAACGGCTATGTCCAATTCAACAATTCAGGCGACTTCGGCGGCGACAGCGGTTTGTTTTGGGACAATTCCGCCAAACGCCTCGGCATCGGCACGACGGCGCCCGGCGCGGTGCTTGAAGTAGTCCAGGATGGCGCCCACTCAGTGGAAATTAATTATTGGGGTGATATTCGTTACCGATATAGCGGCGACCCTGCTGACGCATACCGGTATTGGCTTCTGGCCAACACTGCCGACGCCGGAATGAGCATTGGAAACGCAGTAGGCATTCTTTTCAAAGGCGGGGATTCAACTTACCGAAGTGTTATTGCGACGCCTCTTGACGATTTGGCGTTTTACACCGGAGGAACTACCAATGCGAATTCCATTGAAAGGCTTCGCATTGCTCAGGGCGGCAATGTCGGCATCGGCACCACCGTGCCGTCGCAGAAACTGGATGTGTTCGGCAAAATCAACTTCAACACAAGCGGCCAGAACGCCACTATAAACAACTATTACGGAGCGAATTCCGTCGGCAGCAACATTTTCATCGGCGACGGCGGGCAAAGCAGCGTCGGCGAATCAGGGGCGACATACAAAGGCAGCGAGAACGTCTTTGTCGGAATCTCCGCCGGACAGTCTAACAACACCGGCTACTACAACGCTTTTGTCGGGCGCGCCGCCGGCACTTCCAACACCACCGGGCTCAGCAACGTTGCAGTCGGAAACCGCGCCGGTTATTCCAACACGACCGGCGCTCAGAACGTTTTTGTGGGACAGGCCGCCGGCCGTTTTTGGGCGGATGGCTCAACCGCTCTTGAAACCCCCACCAACTCGGTTTATATCGGCTATGCCGCCAGAGGCTACAATAACAGCGACAGCAACAGCATAGTCATCGGCGCGAACGCGATAGGCATAGGGGCGAACTCGGTAGTGCTGGGCAACAGCAGCATTGCTACGACGGTGTTGAGGGGCAACGTGGGCATCGGCACTACGAGTCCAACGAGCCTCCTCACGTTATCGAGTGCTGCGGGAGGTTTGACAGTCTCAGCAACCGGGGCTCCGTATGTCGAACTGTATCGTCCCGGACAGAGCCACTGGAAGCTCCAGCATCTCAATAATGGGTTTGGCATTCAGAATAACTGGGCAGGGACAGGATACGTTACAGCAATGGGTTTCGATGACGGGTTGGCCATAAATCCGGAAATTCTGCACCTTGCTTACGCTTCAGGCGGAAACAGGGTGGGCATAGGCACCACGGCGCCGTCAACGACGCTGGACGTGAACGGAGTTGTAACGGTGGAAGCTGGACCGGCCACATACGTGGTTTGCTATACGTCCGCCCACGCGCTGGGGCATTGCACGTCGGCGGTAGGCGCCGGCGGCACCTGCACTTGCGCGGCCAATTAGACTCGTTCAGGCTTTTGCCTTGCAGCCTCGCGGTCCGCAGTTTGACAGAAAGCCCCCCGAACAACGGGGGGCTTTCTGTTGGAAGGGCGGTACGGGTTACCAGATAGCCGTGCCGGACTGGATGCTTTGGAGCGTATCCAGCGATTCCAGCGTGCGGTTGCGGGGGGAGGAAAACAGGCTGGCCAGTTCGCTGTCGGGGCCGCGCTGGAGTTCCTTGCGCATATTCTGGAACTTGGCGTAGAGTATGTTGCCGGGGCAGTCGCTGGACCCGATTTCGCGGTGGGCGTAGAATTTTGACGTCTTTACATTGTAAACCTTCGCCACGCCCTGTATAGTTTTTTTGAGCGCCGCAAGCTGCGCGTCCGTGGGGCCTGTCTCCATGAAATTGCCCATGAGGGAGATGCCGGCGTTGTCGGTGTTTCTCCCCTTAACGTGCGCCCCCATGACGTTGACCGGTCTGCCCTGGTAAACGTTGCCCGCGCCGTCAATGATGAAATGATAGGCTATGTCCGCCCAGCCTTTTGTTTTCTGGTGGAAATCCTGGAGGAACTTTATCTCCCTGAGGCCTTCCTCTTTTGTCATCGCGAAATGTGCTGCGGTGTGGTGCACCGTTATCATGTTCGGGGTCTGGGGGGAATAGGCGCTTGTCGGCGCGTTGGCGTTCCACTGTGCGCGGGTTACGAGGGTTATGCCGGGTATCGCCGGAGGAGCGGCGGACAGGGCCGAGCGCGGCTGCGCGGCTGCGGCTTCCTCCTCGGCGGGCTCCGTGGAGAGGAAGGTTTCCACATCGTAAATTTTCAGCGTGCCGGTTGACGCGGCGGCGGAGCTGTAAAAGCGCAGGCTGACTTTTTCCCTGCGCGGTTCGGCGAAGCTGTATTTTCCCCAGAAACGCCCGCCGTCGTATGTTTCCAAATGCATCGCCTCCCATTTATCGGGGGCCGTCTGCACCTGCGCGATTACGCCCTTGTCGGGAAGAATTCCGTTCAGCACGATAGTGTCGTAGGACTTTTCCGGCGCGGCGCTTTGCCCCGTCTCATGTATCAGCCCGGGACCGGCGGAGGCCGACAGGGCCTTGCTCATATAGGAGCCTTTGCCGTTGAAGTCGAGCGATTCGCCCAACTCTCCGGCGTGCGAGCATACTGCGAAAAAGAACAGCGCGGCTGTCAGGAAGGTTTTTCTCATGGCGTTGTTCTAGCACCCGAAAGACCCACTGTCAAGGGGCCAAAGGACCTAGTGTCAAGGGACCAAAGGACCCATGCGGGAAATAGGCCCTATGGGGTAATAAATGCGGGAAGGCAAGTTTTGTCGTCGGAGAATTGCGCGGGAACTTTGAAAACGCCGGAGGGGCCTGTTTGAGGGTTTTGCGAAAATATCTTGCCCCCCTTGACAGGGGCCTCGACAGGAAAGGGGGGCGATTATCTCTAAAACTCGGCCCAGCCGGGGACGCGGGGGAAGGCGATAACGTCGCGGATGTTGGATACGCCGGTCAGCAGCATCATTGCCCGCTCAAACCCCAGGCCGAAACCCGCGTGCGGCACCGTGCCGAAGCGGCGCAGGTCTATATACCAGGAATACGGGTCTTCGGGCATGCCCTGCGCGCGCATTTTTTGCAGGAGAACGTCCAGCCGGTCTTCCCTTTCGCTGCCGCCGATTATTTCGCCGATGCGCGGCACCAGCACGTCCATGCCGCGGACGGTCTTGCCGTCGTCGTTGAGTTTCATGTAGAACGCGCCGACCGTGCTCGGCTTGCCGTGCAGTACGACGGGTTTTTTGAAATAAGTCTCGACAAGAAAGCGTTCGTGCTCGGAGGATAAATCAACGCCCCAACTCATTTTCGTTTCAAAGCGGCTGTTTTCTTTTTCCAGCAGCGGCAGGGCGTCGGTGTAAGAGAGACGCTCGAAAGCGTTGTCCGTTATATTGGCGAGGCTGGGCAGCAGGTCTTTGTTCACGAATCTGGCGAAAAGGTCTATGTCCTGCGGGCAGTTGGCCAGCACGTCTTTGATTATCGCCTTGATGAAGCCTTCCGCCAGTTCCATATTCTCGGCAAGCGTGTTGAAGGCGGCCTCCGGCTCTATCATCCACAATTCGGAGCAATGGCGGTAGGTGTTGGAATTCTCGGCGCGAAACGCGGGACCGAAGGTATAAATTTTGCCGAGGCCCGCCGCGAGCGCCTCGCCTTCGAGCTGCCCCGAAACGGTGAGCGAAGTTTTCTTGCCGAAAAAGTCTTTTGCGAAATCCACCGCGCCTTCCGGCGTTTTAGGCACGTTGTTGAGGTCCAGCGTCGTGACCTGGAACATTTGTCCCGCGCCCTCGCAGTCCGAGGTGGTTATAACGGGAGTGTGGACGTAGATGAAGCCGTTGTCGCGGAAGTACTTGTGTATGGCGTGGGAAAGTTCTGCCCGTATCCGCAGCATGGCGGCGTACTTGTTGGTGCGCGGGCGCAGGTGCGCCACCGTGCGCAGGAACTCGTCCGAGGTCTTTTTCTTCTGGATGGGATACTTCTCGGCGTCGCAGGTTCCGTAGACGGTTATCGCGCTCGCCCGCACCTCGAAGCGCTGCTCCTTGCCGGGGGGGCATTCCACGAGGCCGCCCTCGATTCTGACCGAGGTGCCCGGCGTCAGCGTAACCGCCGTCGCGTAGCAGGGAGAGGCGGCGTCCGCGATTATCTGGATATTGGCGCGGCAGGAACCGTCGTTTAGCTCTATGAAAGTGAATTCCTTCGAATCGCGCCGGGTTTTGACCCAGCCGTTTACGATGATATTTTCTTTCGCGGAATCCGCCGCGAGCAGTTGTTTTATGGTCATAACACTACTCCGTTAAGTATATGCGCCTATTTGGAGGCGCGCAGCGGAATAAACAGCCCATACGCCCGACGCAGCCCTGCACAACCGCGCCGGCAACCCGCAGCAACAAAAACATTCCCATTCCCTTATATGCGCCTCCCCTGCGGGCAAGGGCGCTTTCGGGCTGCGTCCGCGTCGCTCGTCGCTTGCATACAACGAGTATGCGCGCTCCTCGCTCCTTGCCCCGCCTCAAAATCACCCTTGCAAATAGCCGCATATACTTAACGGAGTAGTGTTAGCCACCTCGAAAAGGGAAAAATCTATTTTATCCCGGCGATTTCCATGGCTTTGCCGATTTCTGGATTCGCCATGAACCAGCGCCATACCGCGCCGCTGCGCAGATTCTCCGCGCTGAGCAGCGTTATGCCCACGTCTATGCCGATGACGTCGGTGTTGACCCAGTTGGTGGTGGGATTGAAGGCGTCGGTGAAGCCGTAGACTCCGTAAATTTTATCGCCGTGCTTTTTCTTCATCGCCTGAAGCGCCGACAGCGCAATTTCCGGCGTAAACATCAGCGAGCCGCCCGCCGCGCAGGGCACCACGGTGCCGTCTATGTCCGGCGTGGCCGGAGGGCCGCCCCAGGCCGTGTAGCCGGATTTGGAGTCCGAGGCGGTTATGCCCCAACTGTCCGGCCCGTAGCCCGGAAACCGCGCCGCCATGTCCATGCACATCCGGCGGTTGGCTTTCGTGGCGAGGACGGAATTTTCAAACCAGTCCGTGGAACTGTCCTTTTTTCCGCGAAAATCCACCCAGGCATGCGAGTATTGGTGCACGAAAAGCGGCTCCGCGCCGCTGATATACCGGTAATCGCCATAGGTCACGACAGGCCGGCTCCACGCGGTCCACGACTCGTGCGACAGCGGATAATCGGGCGAGCCGAAGGCGAGAAGATAAAGAATCATCAGTTCGCAATGCGTGCTCCAGCGGGCTTTTATGAAGCCGTCTTCCGGTTTCCAGCCCATTGACAAAATAGCCTTGTCGCCGTCAAGCATCCACCGGAAATCCACGCGCCTGTAGATTTTATCCGCCAGCCGCGCTATCTCTTTATTGCCGCTGAAATACTGTTTCGCGGTCAGTATGCCCGCCAGCAAAAGCGCGGTGTCTATCGAGGACACCTCGCAGTTCCAGGCGCGGTGGCCGTTTTTGGCGTCCACGAAATGGTAGAACCAGCCGTGGAAATTGTCCGCCTTCTCGTTGTAAAACTTCAGCGCGGCCAGCGCGCGGTCCTCCGCAGCGTCGGGGGAAATCCACTGCCGGCTCGCGCCTATGCACAGCGCGGTGAGCCCGAACCCCGTCGCCGCGGAGCTGGCCACGTTGTTGACGGGGGAGCCGTTCATGCGGGCGCGGTCCATCACCAGCCCCGTTGCGGGGTTGGAATGGTCTATGAAATAGCGGAACGCGCGGTGAGATAAATCCTCAAGGAAAGCCTCGTCGTCCTGGGAAAGCGCAAAGCCCTGCCCGGATTTGGCGGGCAGGGCTTTGTCTGCAATTTCAGCCGCGCCGGACGCGCAGGCCAGCGCGAAAAACGCGCACAATGCGGCGGCGAATCTCTTCATTTTGCGGCGGCTTCTTTTATCCCGGCGATTTCCATGGCTCTGCCGATTTCGGGGTTCGCCATGAACCAGCGCCACACTCCGCCGCTGCGCAGATTCTCCGCGCTGAGCAGCGTTATGCCCACGTCTATGCCGATGACGTCGGTATCCACCCAGTTGGTCGTGGGATTGAAAGCGTCTACGAAGCCGTAGACTCCGTAAATCCTTTCGCCGTGGCGTTTTTTCATGTCGCGCAACGCCGAAAGGGCGATTTCCGGCGTGAACATCAGCGAGCCGCCGGCCGCGCAGGGCGCCACCGTGCCGTCAATATTAGGGGTTGCGGGCGGGCCGCCCCATCCCACGTAGCCGGACTTGGAGTCGGAGGCGGTTATGCCCCAACTGTCCGGGCCGTAGCCGGGAAACCGCGCGGCCAGGTCGAGGCACATCTGCCGGTTGGCTTTGGTGGCGATTACGGAGTTTTCAAACCAGTCAACCCCGCCGTCTCTTTTGCCGCGGAAATCAACCCAGGCATGGGAGAATTGGTGGACGAAAAGCGGCTCCGCGCCGCTGATGAATCGGTAAGAGCCATAAGTTACCCTGGGGCGGCTCCACGCTGCCCAGGATTCGCGGGGCAGCGGATGGGTCGGCGAGCCCAGACCGAGGAGATAAAGAATAGTCAGCTCGCAATACGTGTCCCAGCGCGATTTGTTAAAACCCTCTTCGGGTTTCCAACCCATTGAAAGAGCCTGCCCGCCGTTTTGCATCCACGGGAAATCCACGCGCTGATAGATTTTGTCCGCCAGCCGCGCTATTTCCCTGTTGCCGCTGAAATACTGCTTGGCCGTCAGCATCCCGGCCAGCAAAAGCGCGGTGTCTATTGACGACACTTCGCAGTTCCATATGCGCAGGCCGGTGTCGGCGTCGACGAAATGATAAAACCAGCCGTGGAGATTTTCCGCTTTTTCGTCGTAAAACTTCAGCGCGGCCAACACCCTGTCCTCGGCGTCGCGGGGGGAAATCCACTGGCGGCTTGCGCCTATGCACAACGCCGTCAGCCCGAATCCCGTCGCCGCCGAACTGGCGGCGCGCGTGTCCTTGCCGGAGGCGGACGAACCGTCCGTGTGGGCGCGGTCCAGCGTCAGGCCGTTTTGCGTGTTTGTCTTTTCGACGAAGTAGCGGAACGCCCGGCGGGACAGGTCGTCAAGAAACGCTTCGTCTTCCTGCGGCAGTACAAAGCTTCCCTCGGATTTTACGGGCGTGGTTTTTTTGTGAATTTTCCCGCAAGCCGCCGCAAAGAGCAGCGCAAGCGGAATGCACGACAAGACAGCGGCTCTGTTCATTTTTGCGATACCTCAAATCTGCCTTCAAGCCCTCCGACGGAGGAGGTGGAGGCGTACACGGTGAACACTCCCGGCTCAACCGCGAAACCGTCGGGATAATGATAGCCCAGTTCCTCGGGGCCGAGGTCGAAGTCCAGATGTTTGGACTCCCCCGGCGCGAGCGTTACCCGCCGGAAGCCTTTGAGCTCGCGCACCGGCCTCGTGGCGGAGCCGCCGGGCGCGGCGTGTATGTAGAGCTGCACCACTTCGTCGCCGGTCCTGGCGCCGGTGTTTTTAACGTCCACGCCGACGGTGACGGTTTCGCCGGCGGTTATTTTGGCGGAGCCTACTTTCAATCCCGACAACTCGAACGAGGTATAGCTCAGCCCGTAGCCGAACGGATAGAGCGGCGTGTTGGGGACATCAATATATCTTGATGTGTAGCGCTCGTCTTTTTTTGCCGGATTGACCGGGCGCCCGGTGTTCATGCTGTTGTAGTAAAGCGGCACCTGGCCTAGTACGCGCGGGAAAGTGACCGGCAGCTTGCCGCCTATGTTTGCTTTGCCGAAAAGCGCTTTGGCCACCGCGCGCGCGCCCTCGCTGCCGGGAAACCACGCCTCCACGATGGCGGGCACGTTGTCGTCAAGCCAGCCCAGTTCCAGCGGCCTGCCGTTGAAAAGCACCACCGCCACCGGCTTGCCCGTCGCCTTTAGTTTGGCCAGCAGTTCCAACTGCCTTCCCGGAACTGCGAGCGAGGTGCGCGAGGCGGCCTCGCCGCTCATCATGGCGGTTTCGCCGACGGCGGCTATTATGACGTCCGCTTCCGCCGCGCCGGAAACAGCGTCGGCTATATCCGCGTCCGTGCCGCCTTCGACAGGGCAGCCTTTGAAATACGAAACTTTGATTTTCGGCGAAACCGTCTCTTTTATGCCCTGCAACAGCGTGACGGCCTCGGTGGGTTTTGCGTCGGCGGACCAGGAGCCGAGCATATCCAGCGAACTGTCCGCCAGCGCGCCGACCACCGCCACGGATTTTATGTTGCCGGCAAGCGGCAGCAGCGCGCCATCGTTTTTAAGCAGCACCAGCGATTTCGCCGCGGCT
>JAQTYB010000093.1 GCA_028688475.1 Elusimicrobiales bacterium | reverse complement strand
ATTTTCGGCAGTTGATAGAGACTCTGCCGCACTCATACCTTTATTATAGGCCGCTATCGGGCTTGCGGCATAGGGCCGAGAGGTCCAATTTGCGGTGGTCTTTGGACCTATATGTTTTGCCCTTTAGGCCCCGCTTGCTCAGGAGGCAAGTGCAAGCAGGGCTGTTGCCTGTAAGCGCTTTTTTGTGCCGGAGATGCGAATCCATTTTTTGTCGAATTCCGCTATTCAACCCGAATTGTGCAATAAAGTAGCGGGATTCTACTGCAGGGCGGGGTTTGCAGTCCGCTTGAATTGTCCGCATATGATTACGAGCGAGAGCGCAAGCATAAGCAGCGGGTTGAGGATAACGCCCTCGCGCACGGACACGTTCACATAGTTGTATTCGCCGTGCATGAAGCCTTCACGCATGTCATTGAGCAGGCAGTGAAAAAACGATTTTGGCACAAGCAGCAGCCCCAGCAACACGGAATACAGCGTGTCGCGCGGGCCGGTTCGCGGCTCGTTTATAAAAAAGACGAGCGGCAGCAGGAAGTGAATAAGCTTGTAGTCGCCCGAAACAAAGGGCAGCAGATTCATGGCGCAGATGTAAAGCGCCAGCTTTTCCCAGAAAGCGAGGGTGCTTCTCCGCCTGTATGTGAACCACACCAGCCCCGCGCCGGACAAAACCGCGAAAACGGAATAAGCGGATTTGAGCGAATACGAAAACCCGTCCGGATACATAACCGCCGGACATATTTTTATTAACAGCACTTTTATCGCGCCGAAAAGCGAATTGCCGAACGGCAGGGAGAGATCGTAGTGAACGCGGGAATAATCATAGAAGCGCAGTATGTAAGAATGCCGGATGACTGTTTCAAAAACATCGCCCGGATATGAAAGGTATCCGGCGAAAGTCAGCAGCGCAGCGCCCAGCGCGGCGCGCCATGCGCATTTGTACTCGCCCTCGGCCAGCAGCAAACCGAGAAAAACCACCGGGAAAGGTTTCAGCGCCATAGCCAGCGCCAGAAACACCGCCGCCAGCAGGCGTTTTCCTTTATACAGCGAGACTGCGAAAAAGTAGACGCATATTACAACAAAAGTCTCGAAGTTGCCCCGGTCAATGGCGAACAGCACGGGATAGGAGAGAAAAAATACTATCAGCGTGTTGGTCCAGTCGCCGATTTTGTTTTGCGTTTTGAAGCCTTTATAAAGCGCCGCCAGCCCGAAGCCTGCAAACGACAAAAGCCAAATCCAGCGCGCGAACATGTGCGGCAGCAACGAAAAAAGCCAGCAAAACCTCAGCATAAACGGGAAATGGCTGCTGCCAAACTCCGTAGAGGCGTATGGATTGGCGGAAGCGCCCAGCATAACGAAAAAATCGCCAAACCGGTCAAGGGGTGGATAAAGAAAAGACTGCGGCTGCGGCGGAGACAGGCGCATGTAGTAATAAAGGAACGATAGTATGAATCCCGCAAGCGTTATCAGGACTATGAGGCCAAGCCGGCGGGTTTTGGCGGCAGGGTTTGCCTCGCACGCATCATAAAACATCAGCATTGCCCCCATTCGACGCACAGGCTGGGCGCGCAAACTGACCGTGTATTATTGCGATTGCCAGCGTCAGCATAAGCAGCGGGTTGAGCACCACGCCCTCGCGATATGAAAACAGTATGTCATGCACCGAATAATGGAAAAACGATTTCGGTACGAGCAAAAGCCCGAACAGTACGGCATATAAAACGTCATATCGCCCGGTTTCCGGCTCATTTACAAAAAACACAAGCGGCAGCAGCAGGTGGAGCAGCTTGTAATCGCTGGAGACGAAGGGAAGCAGATTCATGGCGCAGACATACAGCGCCAGCTTTTCCCAGAAAGCGAGAGTCGCTCTACGCCTGTAAGTGAACCACATCAGCCCCGCGCCGGACACAAACGCCAGCGCGCCGTAAACCGGTTTGAAAGCGGCGGCAAACCCGGGCTGCGCCAGCAGCGCCGGCTGTATGCCAAACAGCAGCGCCTTCGCCGCCCCGAACAGAGAATGGCCGAACGCCAGTCCGACATCGCAATACGTGGACCAGTAATCGTAGTAGCGCAATATATAAAAATGGCGGATGATGGTTTCAAAAACATCGCCGGAGTATGAAAGGTAACAGGCGAAAGTAAGCAGCGCCGCGCCCAGAACGGCGCGCCAGGCGCAATCATACTCGCCTTCGGCGAGCAGCAGTCCCAGGAAGACGGCGGGGAAAGGCTTCAGCGCGACAGCAAGCGCGAGAAACAATGCCGCCAGTCCGCGTTTGCCACGATACAGCGAGACAGCGAACAAGTACACGCACATGAAAACGAAAGTTTCAAAATTGCCCCGGTCAACTGCGAACAGGACGGGATATGAGAGAAAGAAAATTATCAGCGTGTTGGTCCAGTCGCTTATTTTGTTCCCGGTTTTGAAACCTTTATAAAGCGCCGCCAGCCCGAAGCCGGCAAACGACAGCAGCCAAATCCAGCGCGATAGCATGCGCGGCAGCAGCGAAAAAAGCCAGCAAAACCGCAGCAGAAACGGGAAATGGTTGCACCCCGACGCCGTGGAGGCATACGGCTTTGCCGAAGCCGCCAGCAGGACGGAAAAATCGCCGAAACGGTCGCTGGGAGGGAAAAGAAAAGACTGCGGCTGCGGCGGCGAAAGGCGGAGATAGTAATAGAGGAAAGACAGGACGAATCCCGCGAGCGTTATCAGCGCTATCAGGTTGAGCCTGCGGGTTTTGACGTCATAATCCGCAGGGTTGCCTTCGAAAAACATCACTCAGCGCCGGCGCCGCAGCACTTCTTGTATTTTTTTCCGCTGCCGCAGGGGCAAACGTCGTTGCGTCCGACTTTGGGAACCTCGCGCCGGAAAGTCTCTATTTTATGCTCCTCGGCGCCGATGCCGGGTTTTTGTATTTCGTCAGGATGCTTTTTGAGCCACTCTTTAATTTGTTTCTCGTTTTTGAGGTCCACGCCGGACTTCATCATCTTTTTGGCCAGGTCCACGATTTTTTTGCGTATCGCGGGGTCCTTTATTTTCGAGAGTATGCCGGGGCCGAGCTTGGAAAGCTCTTCGTCAAACTGGCGCTCCAGCTCTTTTTCGTCGAGTTCCTTGTCCGCGGCGGACGCGGCGGGAGGCTCCGCGGGTTTGGCTGCCGCCGCAGCAACGGCGGAGACAGCCTGCGCGGTTGCGACGGAACCCGCTGTGACCGGTTCTCTGTTTGCTTCCTTCTTTTTGAAAGCTTTTTTGAATATGTCTAGGAACATGACAGCCTCCGTTATTTTGAAAGCTTTGGAACAGCCGCGTCGAGTATCTCCAAAACTTTATTGGCCTTCAGCAGAAAATCCGAATTCTCATCTATGATGAAGCGGTTGGGATGGCCTTGCCATACCTCTTCGATACGCTGGTCCAACTCCATGGCATGCTTGTGGGATTCCACGCGCATGCCGGACAGTTGATACGATTGCGCCGCCCTGGGGGGCCGCAGGTGGAGCACCAGCGCGTAGCGGGCAAACTCGGCCCCGCGTTCGGAACCGACGCTGGACAAAAATCCCGTCTCGCCCTCCGGCCAGTAGGCCATGCCGTCGAGCGTGCCGCGGTCGCAAAGCGCCACCGGCACGCCGGAGGTGGCCGCCGTCAGGTCCTCAAGCTCGCGCACGGTGTAATAAATCGCGCGCTGGATATGGCGCATCGCCTCGGGCCCCGGTTTGCGCGGAAAACCGCCCGCATACAGTATGGTGGCGGCTTCCGGCACAACCGCGAGTTTTTTGCCGAAACGGCGGACCGCCATATCTATTATGGATGTTTTGCCGCCGGAGGGGCCGCCGGTGAAAATTATGCGCTGTTGCGTATTGCGGTGCATGCAGTATGATACTCAAATTCCTGTCTTTTCTGCCAGTTTCAGTTTTGCAGCGCGGCTTCCAAAGCGGCCTCCAGCGGGGCGGACGCTTTTTTGAATTCCGGCAGCAGGCGGCGGTCCATGTCCCCCGCCGAACGGCTTTTTATCTTCAGGAAATTAATGAACTTGTTGTTTTGCTCTATGCGGAAATCGAGATGCGGGCCGGTGGCCATGCCGGTCATGCCGACGTAGGCGATAACCTGTCCCTGGCTTACATGGGCGCCGCGCCTGATGCCGCGCGCGTATCTGCTCAGATGCCCGTAGAAAGTGATGTAGCCGCTGGAATGGCGCACTTTGAGCAGGTTGCCGAAGCCGCCGTTGCGGCCCGCGAATATCACGGTGCCGGCTGCCACTGACGAAACCGGCGTGCCCGACGGCGCGGCATAATCTATCCCCAAATGCGGGCGGAATATCCTCAATATCGGATGATAGCGGCGCAGCGTGAAATAGGACGATATGCGCCGGTAGGTGAGCGGCGCGCGCAGGAACATGCGTTTAGATGTCTCGCCCAACTGGTTGTAATACTCGCCTTTGTAGAGAAACGCCCGTTTGGCGCCGGTCTCCTCCCCGTCGTAAAGCGCGGCGGCGATAGTCTGGCCCAGCAGCCGCCCGTCGGCGGCGCGTTTCGTGTCAACTATCACGGCGTAGGCGTCGCCGTCGCGGGATTCCGTGAGAAAGTCAACCTGCCAGGCGAACACGTCGGCGTACTCCATGATGAGCTGCGGCGAAAGCCCCTTTGAAATCATGGATTCCCAGAGCGAGGATTTTATCGCGCCCGAAAACGTTTCCCGCTTTTCGTCAACGCTCACACGGCTTTTATAAGCCGCCAGCCTTCCGTCTTCAAGGCCCGCCACGGCGTATATGTCCAGCCCGTGCGTTATGACCAGCCGCAGGAACGCGCCGGAGGTGCTGAAAATAATTGTATAACTGTCGTCGGGTTTGAAAGCGCGCGGGTTCGCCAGCGTCTTGAGTTTTCCGCCTATCGCGGAAAGCTGCGGTTCGCGCACGCCGTGGTCTTTGAGGATGTTGTAGACGGGTTTGTGCCCTATTTTGGCGCAGAAACTCACCGGGGCCGGCGCGGCGGGCTGCAACGGAAGCCGCTTTTTCGCCGCGTAGTAACTTACGGCGGCAAACACGCAAGCCGCCAGCAAAAGCGGATAAAGAACAAGTCTGGAGGAATGAGAGCGCTTTCGCCTGCCGGCCATAGTTCAATTATCGGAAAAAAGCGCCGCGCGTGTCTATAAAACAGCGCGGGGACACTTCAATCAACAAGATTTTTATCCCGCAGCATGCAGGCCAGGGCTATGGAATTGAGCTTGGTGTCCGGCGAGTCGGCGCGGGACGAGAGCACCACTGGAATCCTCGCGCCCACCAATATTGCGGCGGAACGCACCGCCTCGCCGAAAAACAATATGCTCTTGTAAACCGAGTTGGCCGCGTCCAGGTCGTCGAAAAGTGCGATATCCGCCTCGCCGGGGACCGAACCGCCTTTCACGCCTTTTTCGTCGGCCAGACGGCGCGAGAATGTGATGTAAATATCATACGGCCCCTCGACGACGGCGTTTTTGATGATTCCCTCCCGCGCGCGGCGCGCGAGCTCTACGGCATCGAGAGTGCTGGGTATTTTATCGTTCGGTTTTTCGACAGGGCAGACGACGGAGACTTTCGGCCTTTCCACGCCGAGAGCGCGCATCACGTTCACCGCGTTGCGCACTATCTGCGTTTTCTGCTCTATATCCGGGTCTATAAGTATGGCGGCGTCGGCGAGGCCGAACGGTTTTTTGTAGCGCGGCGTCCGCATGAGGACGAAATGGCTCAGCAGCGCGCCCGGCGGCACGAGACCCAGTTCCTTGTCGAGCAGCGCCTTCATGTAATATTTAGTGTCCACCAGCCCTTTGACGAGGAAATCGGCTTTTCCCGCCGCGACGGACTGCGCCGCTATTTCGCACATTTTAACCGGGTCTGAACACGCGATGATTTCAAACTTAGAGAGTCCCAGCCCTGTTTCCCCCGCCATTTTGCGCACCTGCGCCGGTTCGCCTATCAGCAGGCCGGATTGTATGAGGCCGTTATCGTCGGCCATTTTGAGCGCTGCGAGCGCTTCGATATTGTTTGCGCCCGGGACGGCCACGCGGTTTGGCTTGCCTTTGACGGCGGACAGCAACTCGTCGAAATCGCGGAAGTGCATCAGTTGTAAACCTTCACCGCGCCGGGATGGCGGAGGGCGTGCAGCGCCGCGTCGCGCAGAGCGCGTTTCTCGTCGCCGCCGGGGTATGTGAAAATCGGCGCTATCCAGCTTATGCGCGGTTTCAGAAACCCCATCACGTGCCTGTCGAACGCCACGCCGCCGGTGAGGACTATCGCGTCCACCTTGCCGCGCAGCACCGTAGACATGGCGCCTATTTCCTTTGCCATCTGGTAAGCCATCGCCTCGACGCATTCCTTCGCGCGCTCGCGCGAAAGTTTTTCCGGGTCTATGCCGGAGCCGGGCACTACGTCGCCTACATCTATATATCTCTCAAGCGCGATGAGGTCCGACGTGCCGGTGTAGGCCGCCAGCCCGCCGCGGCCTTTGATTTTGAGCTTGATGTCGCCGGTCTTGTATTTTCCCGAAAAGCACATCCTGGCCAGACCGCCGGCGGGAACGCCGCCGCTGCGCTGCGGGGTGAAGGGGCCGTCGCCGTCGAGCGCGTTGTTTACGTCTATCACGCGCCCGTTTTTATGCGCGCCCACCGAAACGCCGCCGCCGGCGTGCATCACTATGAGGCGGCAGTCCTCGTATTTTTTGCCCAGCTCCGAGGCGGCCATGCGGGCGACGCGCTTCTGGTTGAGCGCGTGGAAAATGGAGACGCGCGGATTGTCCGGCATTCCCGAATAGCGGGCGATGGAATCCATCTCGTCTACCACCACAGGGTCGGCGATGAAGGCTGGCACGCCGGCCTCGCGCGCTATCGCCTGCGCTATGAGTCCGCCGAGATTGGAGGGATGGTCGCCCAGGACGCCGCTGGACAAATCTTTCAGCAGGTTTGCGTTGACGACGTAGGTGCCGCTGGGAATCGGCTTTACCACGCCGCCGCGCCCGATTACCGCGTGCAGGTCCCGGAGCGTGATGTCGTTTTCGGCCAGCGCGGTCATCACCACGTCTTTTCTGAACTCGAACTGCGCGGTCACTTTTTTGCCTTCGAAACGGGTCAGCTCGTCGTTGCGATAGCGCATCACTTTTGAGAAAACGAGCCGGTCCCCGCGGAAAAATCCGATATCATCCGAGGTGGAGCCGGGGTTTATGACCAATATGCCGTGTTCCATCGCTTTCTCCGAAAACATCCTTTCCGCAAGGCCGGGCGGGGTCTCTAAAATTTGCTGCCCTATAATACCAAAAATAAAACATTTATAATCTGACTATGGAAAACCTTTCCGCAAGCGGCTGCGCCGCCGCGGAGTCCGCCGGTCTGCCGTGGCGGCCCTACTGCCTCAACTCGCTCAAAGCGGTGGCGGGCAACCGCGCGCGGTTGCTGCGCGACGGCGCGGAAGCGTTCCCCGCCATGCTGGAGGCGATAAACGGCGCGCGGGAAAGCGTCCTGCTCTGCGTCTACGCAATCGCCGACGACGGGGCGGGGCGGCGTTTTGCGTCCGCGCTGGCCGCCGCCGCGCGGCGGGGAGCAAAAGTCCATCTGGTCTACGACGCCATCGGCTCGGTGGCGACGCCGTGGACTTTTTTCGGCGAGATGGAGAGCGCCGGCGCGCGCGTGGCGCAATACCACCCCGTGCTGCCGTGGAAGCCGCACTGGACCTGGTTTCGGCGCAACCATTCCAAGCTGCTGGTGATAGACGGGCATACCGCGTTCATCGGCGGCTTCAACATCACCAGCGAGTATGCGCCGAGAGACTGGGGCGGCGAAAGCTGGCGCGACACCGGCGTGGAGCTGCGCGGCCCCGCCGTGCGGGAGGCGGCGGAGCTTTTCTGGGACAGTTGGCGCCGCTGCGGCAAGGATGTTCCGCCCGACGCCGCAAACCCGGCGGCGGGCAAATGCGGCGCCGTCTGGGCGTCGCTGGCGTCGAGCGTCGGCATAGCGCGGCGCAATTTCATCAGGCGCGGCTACAAGAACGCGATTTTGAAATCCACGCGCTACATCTATATCACAAACGCCTACTTCCTGCCCGGCGGCTTTATCCACCGCAAACTGATAAAAGCGGCAAAGCGCGGCGTGCGGGTGGCAGTCATCACGGCGGGGGTCACCAACCAGCCGCTGGTGCGCTGGGCGGCGTGGTCGCTGCTGGGCCGGCTGCTGCGCGACGGCGTGGAGATATACGAATGGACGCCCTGCGTGCTGCACGCCAAGACCGCCGTGATAGACGGGCAATGGTCCTGCGCCGGCAGCTACAACCTCGACCATCTGAGCCTGCATTACAACATCGAGGTGAACGCCAACATCTACGGCCCGGAGTTCGGCGAACAAATGCGCCGGATGTTCGAGGAGGACCTCAAACGCTGCCGCCGCCTGACGCTGGACGAATGGAAAAAAAGCCCGCTGGTTTTCCGCCTGCTGAGCCGTGTAATCTACTGGTTCAGGAATTTTTTGTAAAAACCGCCCCGCGAACAAGCGGGGCGGTTTTAGTTATACGGCAGGGCAGTTTAGAAAGACACGCCGGTGAACACGCCGTATTGGAACCAATGCCACATACCCTTTTCGTACGACAAGTCCATCACACTGGTATCATTGGCGAGCGGTTTGAAAAAAGCGAGTTTTCCCGCACCGCCTATGCTTAGCCACTCGGTTACATGATAACGCAATCCAAGCCCTATTGACGCCGTAGCACCGCTTGTTTTGGAAGCAGAAGTATCTGTATAAGAGTATGAATCGGCATAATAATTCCCGTAATAGTCGTAGTACGAATATGAATATGAGTAAGTGCCGGAGGTCGTATCCTGTTCGGAAAATCCGCCCGCACTTATTGTAAATTCCGGACTGAATGCCTTGTCGGGCATAAGCGCAAAGCGCATCAGCAGGCTGTAGGTGTCGATTTTGAAATCAACTTTTTCCGAAGATGCGGAAGAATAACCGGAATCATTGTAAGAATCAGAATACGCACGTTGTCCGGTGAAATGCTCATATCCCAATCCCATGCCGAAATAAGGAGTGAAGTTATGAAGATAGCTCGCTCCGAAATAACCGAGCGAACTGAATTTAAATCTATCGGGATTCCCCCACTCAGGGTCCTCGTAAGGCGATGGACTATACCCGCCGTATTGGAACTCGAAGGTGTTGCGATACGGGCTGTACGGAATGATTTCATCGCCGCTCGTTCTCCCGTCGGAAGTCCCGTTAAGCGTGGCGCGCACATGGCTGTCCTCGCCCTCAGCATCTTTCAAGGTGGCTCGCGTATGCTGCTGGGCCCGCACTTCGCCAGAACAGGAAATTATCAGAAGCGCGAATAAAGCTCCGCTTATTAACGTCTTCATTTTCCCTCCCGTGAATCGGCATTACCGATTTTTATCGCGAGGCCGTTGACCAGCGTGCAATCCTCTCCCACCAGAAAGCCGCCGCTTTGGTTATCAATAGTCAATTCGATGAGCGCATCGCCTCTCGTTTTGTCCAGAGCATTGTCAATCGCGGACTGGAGCCGTCTGGGTTTGCTTACCAGCATTCCCAGAAAATGGGTTTCGCAGGACTTGCCGGACGCGGGACCTATTACCTTGTAGGAATTGGGCGTAAGCGGCGTGTTCGTGGCTACGACCTGATGGGGAAACGTGTAAGTGCAACCGCCAAAACAAGCGGACACCGCCACCAATCCCACAGCTATCATCCTGTTTTTGTTTACCATTATTTTCTCCTGTTTACACCTGATATATTCGCCCGTTTACGGCGACCAGCGGTTCAGCACCAGCAAATCGTTCAGAGCCTGAATCTGCGCATTTAACAATGTGTGAGCCTTGTCAGGGTCATAGCCCGCCATGAAAGCTTGCGCTCCGACACGCCATGACACAGCACTGTTCCATCCGACTTGACGCACTTGAGTAATGGACCATACACGGGCACTTCCTTTGTCGCTACCCTTTGTTCTTTACCCGCAATCGTGCAGTCGGAATGCTTTTTTTCTATCTGCGCCAATGGGGTGTTGGCAGTGTCGTCCGAATAAAGGGGATATCTTGCCAGCAGCCATCGTTCTTTGCGCACGCATTCGGCTATTTTTAAAAAAGCGTTCTTTTCAACCACTCTTATGGATGCGCCGTTGTCGCATCTCATGAGAATATAAAGGGAGGTGCCG
>JAQTYB010000092.1 GCA_028688475.1 Elusimicrobiales bacterium | reverse complement strand
CAATATCGGCAAAAGCGAGCCTGCGCACTTCCGCCCGTGTCGCTTCATCAAGAGACCTGAAATCCCTTTTTGTTTGCATCAGTCAAGTGTAGCATAATGGTATAGTATTTGAGAAGCGGGTTAATAGCATTTCGTATAGATTTTTACTTGAGGCAACGCGGCATTTCGCGACAGCATTCCGCGACACAAAAAGGCGCGCCGCGCGCAAAACGCGCGGCGGCGGAAATGGCGATGGGGAACAGATTTTTACTTTCCGAGTTTTACGGCGATGGTCGCTCCTAGTATCCAGAGATGGTCAGGGGCGTACCAGGAGCCCGCGATGCCGACTTCCATCGGCGGCAGTTTGGCAAAAGAAATATTCTTTTTCACCCACTTGCCCAGCGAGCCGCGAAGCGAGTTTACAAGCAGCGCGGGCAAATTGTCCGGACGGACGCCCAGCATGATAAGCGGGCTCGCCTTGTTGTCAGCCACGTTGAGGCAGTAGCCGACGCCGAGGCTGGCGTACTCGAAAGTGGCGCTGCTGCGCTCCACCGCCTGGCTGTGCAGCACTATCAGCGGCGCGTACGCCGTGGCCAGCGTCATGCCTCTGGGGGAGAAGGCTATCATGGTGCCTTCGCGCACGTTCGAGAAAAGCGACGCGAGGTTGATATCCGTCGGCGTCGCAAAATTGCCGGGCGCGGCGGCGGTATCAATCGCGGGGTCGTCCGCCAGCGCCATTGCGCCAAACAGCGGCAGCAACGCCAGCGACAGGCAAACAGTCTTTAACATCATTGGTTTCTTCATAGGTTCCGGCTCCTTTTCACTGTTCCGTGCAGATTTCCACGCGCAACGGCCTTTTGGACTCTTTGCGCGAAGGGGGCTGGTACAGCTTCGTCTCAAGCGTGTCGAACCACGCCTTCATCGCGCCGGGGGCGTCCTTCGCCGGAGAAGGAAATTCCTTCAGCAGCGTGCTTGCGACGTGGTAGCCGAGCGCGCGATAGGCCTCGAACTGCGCCTCGTCGAAAAACTGGTCGGCGGTGGTCTCGTGCGGGAAGGAGGGGTTGCGCTTCCAGTATTCCCACACGTATTCGTCCATATTCGCCGGCAGCGAGGATTTGATGTAAAGCAGATACCCTTCTTCGTCCTTGCCGTATTTTATGCGTCCGAGCGCGTAGGGCCTGCGGCTGATGCCCTTGCAGTTGCGATGCACGTCCTGAAGATTTATGTCTATCTCGATGCCGAAGTCTATGCGCGCCTGCCGGAGAACTTCGGAGAGTCCGCCGAAATGGAGTTTTGGGTCTGCCTCGCTGTCGCAGGCTATGATATAACGGCAGCGCCGGCGGAGCAGTTCGTAGACGCCGAGATTTTCGATATGCCCGCCGTCGCTCACGTTCACATAGGGCGAGGTTTCCGTGAGAAATCCCAGATATTCCCTGAGAAGATAAACCGGCCCCACGCCGAACACTGGCGGACGCCCGCCGTCAAGGCGCGCGGGATTGGCAATCCAGTAATCAAGCCGGATGTCGAGCAGCGTCATCAGAAGCGCCAGCGGTTTTGACGTTGACGGACCCATATTAGGAGCGGCGGCGGCGCCGGAAATAGCAACGGCTGTTCCGAGATTGAGATGAGCATCCGCCTTTTCCATGTCCTCCGTGCGGCAATAACCGGTGCTCTCGCTTCCCGTGAAAAACCGGCTGAACAGGAAGTAATCCGCCCGACGGGCCTCGACGCGGCTGGTTTTGCTGTGCTGGAGGTTAAGCGTCGCGTTAATCAGGTGGTACGGCGCCCAACGCGCGTTTTCATACAGCCCGGAAAGCTTCTGGCCGTCGTCGTGCCGGACCGCGCCGCAGTCTCCGCGCTTTATAAGGTACGCCTTGCTCAGGCGGTCGCGGTAGAAGCAGTGCAGCGAGGTATGGTTCACGTCCACCAGCAGCGTATAGACGAACAGCAGGATTAAAAGGAGCGGTATGGCAGAGAGGGAATCCGGCGCGCCCGCCAGACACGCGGGGCTATAACACAAACGTCCCGCGTCAAGCAGCTTGTGCAGCCAGTCCGGTCCGCCGTTGAACAAAAATACGTTGCCCGCGAAAATGACAAGCAGCGCCGGGCCGAGAACGCCCAAAACGCCGATGGCTATTTTTCCTCCGGGACTGTCGCTTTTCCGCCCGGCAAGCTCCGCAAATACCGGCAGCGAGAAAAGCGGGATGAGCGCTTTCCAGCCGCTCACGATTTCAGGAACGCCTTTCTGATGCAGCCAGAGACGGATGAATTTCAGCGAAAGCACGACGGCGGGGAACGATTCGAAAAGCACGATGCCGGACAAAGCGAGAAGCAAAAGAGCGTAAACGCGCTCAAGGGCGTCCCTGCCGCGCCAGTCGGCGTAAACGCTTTTTCTGACAAACGGGTAAACGATAATCGCCGCGAAAAACAGCCCCAGCGCCACGGGCGTCCACGCATAGAAATCCGCGCAGAGCATTTTAAGCTGGATTACGTCCAGGTGGTCTGCGGCGATGATTTTATTGGCCGCGGCGACAGGTTCCCGCAACAGCGCCCACTGCGCAAGTATAAAAAGCAGCGCGTACGGCAGAATCAAAAGCAGGTTGACGAGTATGCCGCATAACAGCAACGCTGGAATTTTGACCGCGCTGGCGATGCCTTTGGGCGAGAGATAGGAGCCTCCCAGCCGCAGGTACTTGAATATGGAACTCTCCTCCACTCCGGGCGAATGGGCGAAGGGAAATTTTATGCCGAAAACGGCCGCGTCGGCGTTGTTGAGAAGCGACGTCAGGCAGGAACCTATATACCCTCCGCCGGAAACGGTGGACAGGTAATCCGCGCGCCACAGCAATTTTTCCCGCGCGAGCACCTGCAGCACGCCCAGATTGAAAGTAGCCGAACGTATCCCCCCGCCGGACAGCGCGATGCCGCACAAATCGCCGGACTGCGCCGGTTTTTCCCGGGCGCCGCCTTCGGCGTCCGGGCGCGGCGCGCAGCGGCGCGCGGCAAAATTGAAAAGCCTGACAAACCAGCCGGCAAGCGCTTTCCCGAGCTTTTCGGGACAGCCGGGCGTCTCGGCGGTTTGCGCTTGCGGTTTGACGGGGAAACCGCAAACTGTTTCGCCCCCGCCGCCGAAAGCGGCCTCCCAATTGGCGTTTATTTCGGCGCGGCGTTGTTTGATAAATTCAAGTTCCGCCGGAAAAACTTTCCCATCGAACTGCGACAGCCCGACACCGTGAAACGACGAATTTTTCTTCATGTTATCCCCCCTACACTGTGAAACTAGCAAATAATAACCTCCTTTTCAATTTTCCAATTTGTTCAATGCATTGAACAAATCGTAAATCCAATGGTATCACCGCTATTACCTGGGAGCCAGTTGAGAAGAAGTAAAAAACCGCGGTTCCTGTCATTCCCCGCCGAACATATTTTCCCGATACTTCCTTACCGCCAAACAGGCATTATGCCCGCCAAACCCAAAAGAATTGCAGAGCGCTGCGCCTATCGCCGCAGTCCTGGAATGGTTCGGAACGCAGTCCAGGTCGCAGGCCGGATCCTGGTCATCCAGATTTATAGTCGGCGGAAGCACGCCATTCTTCACGACCAGGGCGGAGAAGATATATCCTACCGCTCCTGCAGCCCCTATCATATGCCCGGTGACGGACTTTGTGGAGCTCACTGCCACACGCTGCGCGTGCTCACCCAGCGCCTTCTTTATAATGACCGTCTCAATGGGGTCATTCAACTGGGTGGATGTGCCATGGGCGTTGATATAGCCTATATCGCCCGGCGTCAGTCCGGCGTCGCGCATGGCCAGTTCCATACAGTGCGCCCCGGCATCGCCAGCAGGGTCCGGAGCGGTAACATGGTAGGCGTCGGCGGTGGCTCCGTAACCGGCGGCTTCCGCCAGTATATTGGCCCCGCGTCGGCGCGCATGTTCCAGTTCCTCAAGCACCAAAATACCAGCCCCCTCGCCCATTACAAAACCGTCACGCGCAGCCGAGAATGGCCGGCTGGCCCTGGTTGGTTCATCGTTGCGCACAGACATCGCCCGGAGCGAGCAGAAACCGGCGAAACCGATAGGGCAGATAGCAGCCTCTGTGCCTCCAGCCACCACAACGTCGGCGTCGCCGTACTGTATGGCGCGAATGGCGAAGCCAATGGAATGCGCTCCTGAGGCGCAGGCCGTAACGGCGCTGAAATTGGGGCCTTTTGCGCCCAGCTCTATGGCCACCCGCGCCGGAGCTTCGTTGATTATCATACCGGTCGTCAGGAACGGAGAAACACGGCGCGGGCCTTTATCGCGCAGGAGGTCTCGCTGCTCTTCCAAAATCTGCAAAGAACCGATGCCGCTGCCGATCATCACGCCAACGCGGTAGGTATCTTCGGAGGACATGGTCAGGCCGGATTCTTTTACCGCCTCGCGGGCGGCCACAAGGGCGAACTGCTGGAAGCGGGTCAGATGGCGCTGCTCTTTAATGTTAAAGTGGGCATTCGGATCATAGTCGGCGGCCTCGCCCGCTATGCGGGTCGGGAATGCGGCGGCGTCGAAAAGAGTTACGGCGCGTATGCCGCTGTGTCCGTCCACAGCGCGGGCAAAGGAAACGGCGCTGCCTATGCCAAGCGGCGAGACTATTCCAGTACCGGTCAGAACAACTTTGCGTTTCACGATTTTTCTCCCATCTTTCCCAAGAGTGACAGCATTTTACCGTTTATTCCATCATTCCGTCGCGCTTTTCGGAATAAAAAAGCACATGGTATGTTATTTCTTCGCTATCATTCCGGCGGCAATATATTGCAAAGTTCTGCCTATCGTATAAGACCGTTGCCCGACCGCCAACTTTTCCAACAGCAGTTTGCGCGCGTCATTGAGATACTCGCCCAGCGTGACCAACGGCGGCTCCGCGCCGGTATCGGGCCAATATTGACCAAGCCCCGCCGCCGCAAGCAATCCGCTGCAAATGCAAACCCGTCCTTTGGTGTTGCGCAATTTGCCGCCCTTACAGGTAAAAGCGTTTATATCTTCAGCCGGACAACGCAAACCGATGCCGCCCTGAGGGGTGAGATAGGCGACCAGCAAATATCCCACATCGCAGCGGCGGCGGCGTGATTCATAAACAGCTTTTTCGGACAATGTTCCCGCAATTTGCGCGATCTTGAACGGAAATCCGCTCGGCGAAGCTATTGCATCCGTTTTGACTTTAAGCGATCCAGCCGCCAGAAGCTCCAGAACCGCAGCGCGAATCTCGCTGGTCAACCCGGATTGAGTCGATAGCGCCGCCACCGTGCCGAATTGCACACCTGCCGCGCCCATTTCAAGCGCCTGTTTCAATCCCTGCGGACTGCCAAACGCGCCCGCCAGCCAGAACGGCAGACCAAGTCCCGCTATGGCGGCGATATCAATAGTGTCTTCCCTGGTGTAAACGACAGTCGGTTCGCCGGATGTGTCAAAAGTTTTTTTGCTCGGCGGCGCATTATGCCCGCCGGCCACGGCGCCTTCCACGATAAAACCGTGAGGCCGGGTTTGCGGATTTTCCGCAAGCGAAGATGCCAGCGCATAGGAAGAAACTATCGCGAGAAACTTTGGTTTAGCTATCGGAGCGGCATCGCCGCGTAATGCGCCGGGGGATATGCGAAGCGCGAACTCCCCAGCGGATGAGGTCACTCCGCGAACATGCATGGGCAGTTCGGCGTCCTCGTGGCGGGACAATTTGTCTATCAGCGCGGGGACTTCCGCCGGACTGCCCGCGCCTATTGCCACATAATCCACACCGGCCAGCATGGCTCCGTAAAGGCCCCACGGCAACGGACGTTCCGCTTTGTACAAGTAATTTATTCCTATAAGCCCGTCATGACCCTCTTTGGCAAGCCAGACTTCCGCGAAATTGGCCGCTATCGTCAGCGCCTGATAGTCGCGACCCGGTTCCCATAATGAAACATTGCCATGTACGCCGCACCGGTTAAGCCCGGCGGCAGGCGCGGATTTATAAGGCGCAGTCGCCGCTTTTCCGCCTTCGATAAAATATTCCCGCACTATACGCAGCAACGGGGCCGACAAGGCCGGAATGCGAACCGCCAGTTCCTTGAACGCTCTGCGGACATGGCCGCCTTTGTCGCCCAGTTGCAGCAGGCGGACATAAACAATTTCCAGCGCTGGTCCGGAGACAATGCCCATTCCGCCCAGCATTGACACTATTCTGGACATGTGCCAGTTGGAAACCCATATTCCCATCCCCCCGGAAATAAGCACAGGCTCGCCATTGAGAAGGCGCGTATGGGTGGAAACTGATGTTTGTTTATTATCGGACATATAACTCAACCCGCACTGAGCAGGACAGTAGAACAAAAACACCACCTTCTCTTTTTACTAAATTTAGAATAACCCCTGGCAATGAAATTGTCAAATTCATTCACTCTGTTTTTTTAGGGGTTTGTTGTGCAGGTGTTTTTGCCGGTCCGTACCATGTGCGACGGAATTGATTTGCTACAATCCATTTGTAGGAGCGCCGTGAATTTTACGTTTGCCGGATATTACAGAGGAAACGCAATGGATCAAACACCCTATATCGCCCGTCTCCAGAATGTCGCTAAAACGCATATGCTCGACAATGTCGCAGTGCGGGCGCTTAAAGATATCACGGTGGACATACCCCGGGGCAAGTTCAATGTTTTTATCGGGGAATCAGGCAGCGGCAAGTCAACCCTGCTCAATCTTATCGGCTGCATAGATGTGCCGACATCCGGCAACATCGAAGTGTGCGACCAGAACACAAGATTGCTTGATGATAACCAGCTTTCCGATTTTCGGGCACAGCATATCGGTTTCATTTTCCAGACTTTCAATCTGATGCCGGTGCTCTCGGCCTATGAAAATGTCGAGTATCCCCTGCTTCTCAAGCAAACCCCTGAACGGGAACGCAAGGACCTTGTGTTGTCAACGTTGGAAAAAGTCGGACTGCTCGACCACATAAATAAATTCCCCAATGAACTCAGCGGAGGGCAACGTCAGCGTGTTGCGATAGCGCGGGCTTTGGTGAAAAAACCGGAACTGATTCTCGCCGACGAGCCTACCGCGAATCTGGACCACAAAAACAGCGCTGAAATACTCGACCTGATGCTGAGCATTCAAAACAGCGAGAAAACCACCTTCATTTTTTCCACTCATGACATCAAGATTTCCCATAATGTCGAGAATTTGTTCATGATTATGGACGGAGCGATACTATGAGATTCCTGAGCATTGCATATCGGAATATTTGCCGCAACAAAAGACGTTCGCTCATGACGGTGCTGGCCATCGCGGTGAGCAGCGTGTCGGTACTGCTGTTCGGCGGAAACTTGATATCCATAATCTACTCCCTGCAAACCGGCTATGTGCGCACTGCGGGTCATATCCATATATATAAGCGCGGTTACTCCAGGTTCGGCACCGCCAATCCCGGGGCCTACGCAATGACGGACTATGAGCGAGTACTATCGATAGTCAGGGGCGACCCTGAAGTAAAGCGGAAGCTGCGCGCCGCCATGCCTTTTATGATGCTGCAGGGGATAGCGGGCAATTTCAAGGCCAATGCCTCGCAAGGGTTCACCGGAATCGGGATTCTGCCGTCACAGATGACACGGTTTATGACGTGGGATCAGTATCATTTAAAAGTGACGAAAGCCGACCTCTCGCTCGGTATGGGCGACCAGGATGTTGTGGATGGCGTCATCGGTTACGGCATGGCGGAGAACATGAAGCTATGCAAAGAGCTTAAAATCGAAGGCTGCGCTGATGACCCTGCTATGAAGAAGGATAATGCCGGCTCCGGGAAAACGGTTGATTTCAGCGCGCTTACTGATGAGGATTTCCCGCCTGAAACCGCAAATGCCAATATCCCGCGGCTGGATCTGCTGGCCGCCACTTCCAGCGGCGTGCCCAATGTGGTTACGATGACGGTGCATAATGCCAGGCGGTTCGGCAGCAACGCGCAGAACAATGGGCTTGTCGTGATGCATCTGGATATGGCCCAGAAACTTATTTGCGGGAGAGGACAGCCTAGCGTGACCGGCATTATGATCCAGCTTAACCGCACCGACGATATGGACGCGGTCATAAAACGCCTGCAACAGCTTCTGCCTGCTTCCGATTATGAGGTGAAATCATTCGGTGAAGTGAGTCCAATGTACAATCAAACCATTGCCATGTTCGCTACCACTTTCGGTTTTGTAGCTCTTATCATGGGTGTGATAGTGCTTTTCACCACCATAAACACCATGTCCATGAGCGTGATGGAGCGGGTGAGCGAAATCGGCACGGCCCGCGCGCTGGGCTTGCGCCGTAGCGCCATAATGACGCAGTTCGTCGCCGAAGGTTTCCTGCTTGGCGTTATCGGCGCCACGCTTGGCACGGTTCTCGCTTTGGCGGCCAGCGCCGTTATAAACTGGGCGGAACTGGCGTGGACCCCGCCGGACTACGCCACTCCGGTACTTTTGTCGGTGCATCTGTTCCTGTCCCCGTTTTTTCTTCCGGCTTGCTGGCTGGGCCTTATAGCGGTGACAACGCTGTCATCGTTTTTCCCCGCCCGTAACGCCGCGCACATGCCCATAGTGGATGCGTTACGGCATCATTAGGAGGTTTTTATGAATAGTTTTCTAATAGTTTTTGCTCTGATGTCGAGTCCCGGTTTTTGCGCCGCCGGGGCGGACACTGGCGCGGATATTGTCAAAAAGGCGGATGCGGTTCGTAATCCCGAACAGCCTTTTAGCGTGGTCAATTCTCTAACCGAGTACCGCGAAGGCAAAGAAACAAACCAGATGGCAATAACGGTTTATTCGAAAAAAAATTCCGAAACCAATCAGTATCAGTCTATCGCCGCCTTCAGCGCTCCGGCTAAGGATAAGGGCAAAGTAATGCTCAAAAATGGCAACGAGTTGTGGTTTTACGATCCCCTTTCCAAAGCCAGCACGCGCATCTCGCCCCAGCAGCGGCTTATGGGCCAGGCTTCCAACGGGGATATTATGACCACCAACCTCCATGCCGATTACAAGGCCGAGTTGGCAGGTGACGAAATCATAGCCGACATGAGCAAAGCCAAAGTAACGTGCCACAAGCTGAATCTGAAATCCGCCGGCAACAACGGCAATTATTACCGCATCGAGTATTGGGTTGATAAATCCAATTGCCATCCGGTAAAAGCCAAGTTTTATTCCGACAGCGACCGATTGCTCAGAATAGTTTATTTCGGCGGCTATAAAACCGAACTGGGCGGTCTCCGCCCTACCGAGGTCATTATCATAGACGGGGTTGACCGCAATTTTGTCACAAAAATGTTCTTCAGTAACTACGAGTATAAGAGGATTCCCCCGGAATGGTTCCAAAAAGATTATCTGCCGCGCTTCAAGGCGCAATAACCGTATTTGCCGCGCTGTGCGGTTTAACCTTTGCGCAAGCTGGGCAGGATGACGACCTGGACCTTATCCCGAAATCCGTCTCCGAAGCTTTGCAACCTCAGCGGAACGTGGAAAAAGGCCGGGTTTCCCTGCAGTTTTTCGCAGAAGATGAATATCAGGGCAACAAAAACCGCAGCTCTGTAGTGCAGTTGCCTGCCTCATATCTGCCGAGCTGGCAAAACCGTTTTACGTTTTATTCCAAGGCCGATGTGCGCATGCACGAAAATCTCTCCTTTTCCGTTACCGACAGACTTAACCAGCTTACAGATTCCTATTCCGATTTTCCGTCCGGCTCAGTGCAGAACGAACTTCACGAGGCGTATTTTTCCTGGAAAGCCGGGGGAGAGAATTATCTGGACGCTGGCCGCATAAATTTGAAGAGCGGCGTAGCCATCGGTTTCAACCCGGTGGATTATTTCAAGAGAGATGCGGTTGCCCTGCGCACTTCGGAAGATCCGCTTGTTCTGCGCGACAACCGGCTGGGCACCGTAATGCTGCTCGGGCAGAGCATACAATCCTTCGGCTCGTTTACCTTCGCCGCGGCGCCGCAGATAAGCGCCTCAACGGGCACATCTCTCGCCAACGGAACCAGCTTCGGCCTGGGCCTTGAGCGCACCAACCCTTATCCGCGCTATCTGGGCAAGTTCAACGGCTCTGTTAATGATATCAACGCGGAACTGTTTTATTACAACGAGAACGGCGATTCCTTTGGCGGGGCCGCCGTTTCGCGGGGTATCGGCGATCAAACGGTCGCGTACGCCGAATGGAGCGGCGGACGCCAGTACAAT
>JAQTYB010000091.1 GCA_028688475.1 Elusimicrobiales bacterium | reverse complement strand
ACAGTTCGACGCAAAATTTGGAGCGAATAGCTGTAGCTATTCGCGAGAAATTTCTGCAAAGAAATGTCCCGGCAGCCGCCGTCGAATTCCGCAATCCAACTGCGATTTTCGGGTAAATTTTCGGAACGGCATGTGTGTTTCATTGTAAAATTCACGCAGAATTTGCCCGCATCCACCAGTACGCAAGGTAATCGCCCCTTGCTGTCAATTAGACCTTATTTGCGCCTTAAATGTAAAACATCTGCGGAAATGGCTCGACGGGGCAAACCAACTCAAAAATAATTTGCGCGTACAAAATAATTTCAGAAACACAGCCCCGACTATGCGGCGTGAGCGCGGTCGAAGGCGCGATACTGGATTACTTCCATCAGGTGCTCTTTCCTTATTTCCGGTACGCCTTCCAAATCGGCTATTGTTCTGGCGATTTTCAGGATTTTGTCCAAGCTTCTGGCGGAGAGCCCAAGCCGATTCATGGCAGTTTCCAGGATAGGGCCGCCGCCTTCCGGGACCGCGCAAAACTTCCTGATTTGGCTGACCGTCATAAAAGCGTTGGCGCTGGCATGGCTGCCTTTGAATCGGGCTGATTGTATCTTCCTTGCCTGCAATACGCGCCGCCGGATGACATCGGAGGATTCTCCTTCGCTGGTTTGCGCCCAGTGGCCGTATTTGACCGGCGCAAGTTGGATGTTCAAGTCAATCCTGTCCAATAACGGCCCTGAGATTTTGCCGCGGTAGCGCTGTATTTGCAGGGGAGAGCAAACGCATTTCTTATCGGGGTGTCCATGAAATCCGCAGGGACATGAGTTACACGCAGCTATCATCGTAAATCGGGCAGGGTAGCGGACACTTTCTTTCGCACGCGAAATGGTGACATGGAACGATTCCAGCGGCTCGCGCAACACCTCAAGGCTTGCGCGCGAAAATTCGGCCAGCTCATCCAGAAATAAAACCCCGTTATGCGCCAACGAAACCTCGCCCGGACGCGGCGTCGAGCCGCCGCCGACAAGAGCGATGTCGCTGATGGTATGGTGCGGGTCGCGGAACGGACGATGGCGTATAAGCCTGCCGCCGCGTGTGAGTCCGCATACCGAATAAATTTTGGTAACCTCCAGCGATTCTTCGTTGCTCATGGGCGGCAATATATCGGCAAAGCGCCTGGCCAGCATGGATTTGCCCGACCCCGGCGGCCCCATCATCAGGACATTATGCCCCCCAGCCGCCGCAATTTCCAAAGCGCGCTTCGCCAAAGCCTGTCCTTTAACTTCGGAAAAATCGCCATTATGCGGAATTGATTCCGTGTTCGCAACCGCCGCATTTTCAGCGCATGGTTCAAGCGGGGTTTTACCGGATAGAGCCGCCACGAGTGTTTTTATATCCGCCGCCACAAACGCTTTAGCACCGGACACCGCCGCCTCGGCATTGTTTGCGCATGGTACTACAGCCTCGGAAATAGCGGAGGTTTTGAGCGACAAAAGCATCGGCAAAAGCCCGCTGACGGGTCGGATGTCACCGTTCAAAGCCAACTCGCCGACAAAAGTGGTCTTGCCCAAAGTGTGGCCGGCATTATCCAACTGCCCGCTCGCGGCCAGTATGCCGAGCGCAATGGGCAAATCAAAATGAGTGCCGCTTTTCCTGATTTCCGCCGGCGCGAGATTTACGGTTATGCGCTTGAGCGGAAAATCAAACCCCGAATTGCGGATAGCGGCGACTACGCGGTCTTTGGATTCCTTAACCTCGATATCGGCCAGCCCGACAATAGAAAACGTCGGCAGCCCCGACGCGACATCCACCTCCACCGCGACAGGGAAACCGTCTATGCCTTTTATGCCCACGCTGCGTATTTTAGCCAGCATCAGCGAATCCCGCTCTCCCCGGGTCAGTTGGCCCTTAGCAAAAGCTCGTACTGCGTCACGCTCTGCGTTTCCAGCGCGAACGGATTGATGCGCAGCAGCGAGGCGGCAAGCTCCTCGCCCGAAAGCGTGCGCGTGCGGACGCTGAAAAACGCGTCGCCGCGCGCGTAGGAACTCAGCGGGGCTTTTTCTATGCCCGGTATCCGGCGCAGCGCATCCTGGAATTTGCGCAATTGCTCAATCCCCCGCAGTCCGGTGATTTTCAGTACAATCGTCCCCGCCGCGTTCGCGGCGCGGGCCAGTTGCGCGGACAGTTCCTGCGCCGCAAGCCCCGCCGCGGCGGCCAAAGCTTTTTTGGCGGCGATATCCGGCGCCGGGTCGAGCCCGCTGGCCTCCTTTGTTATCCCGCCGGCCAGGCGGCGGTCCGCAACCGAGTATATTTTGACGTCCGCCCGCGCGCGGTAGGGCGAAAACTGCCCGGAAAGCTCCGGCAGCGGCGCCAGCTTGTAGGCGTCGGCCTGGACGATTACGGCGTAATCCGCCCCCGCCGCGCGGGCGGCGTCCAGCGCGGCGTCGGCGCCCGTCTCCGACTTCGGCGTCAAAACGGAGTAGCCGGCTTTTTCAAGCTGCGAGGCCAGCGCGGCGCCGGCGCCGCCGTAGCTGACCGGCGCTAAATCCACGGTTTCAGCCGCCAGCACCGCCACCTTCGCGCGCGAGCCGCCGCTGTATTCCTCGAAGGCGGAGCTGATGCCCTGCACCAGCACGGCGGCGCGTATTTTCACGCGGTAATAGCCGTCCGCCGCGCCTTCGGAAGTTATTTTATAGCGCTTGATGTATCCCTTCGTCCCGGCCATGATTTTCTGGCGGACGGCCACGGCGTCCTGCACCTGCGTCTGCCCGCTCACGAACACGCCAACCACCTGCTCCACCGCGCTGCGCTGCGCGGCGGCAAGCGCGTTGTCGCGCGCGAGCGCGAGATTGCCTTCCGCCAGCGGAGCCATGCCTTCCGCGGTTATCTGCTCGCCCTCGGCGGGGGGGCCGATTCTCAGCTCCGCGCAGGCGCACAGCAGCGCCGCGGCCGCCAGTATCGCCGTCATTCGTTTCATCTTATTTCTCCGGAAATTCTATTCCCAGTTCGCGCAGCCTGGCTCTGGGAATGCGCACTATCACGGTGCAGCCGTCGTCGCCGGTGTACTCGGAGGAAAAAATCTCCGCGCCGCGCACCGCCGCGTTGACTTTCGTCTCCAGCGTGGAGTCCTGGGATACGGCGTCTTTCACGCGCACGCTGGCCATGACGCCAAGCCCAGCCACGTATTCCGCCGCGCGCTGGTAGGCGTTGGCTATCGCGGCCTCGCGCGACATCGCCATGCGCTGCGTTTTGCTCGTGTGCAGCGGGTTCGCCGCCGCTATGCCGCGCACCCAGAGATAATCTTTTTCCAGCCTGGTGTCCTCGAACCGGGGAGCCAGGCCGCCCTTTACGACCGCGGTTTTGAGCCCTCCCGAACAACCATACACGAACAGGGCGCACAGCAGCGCCGCGGACAGTTTCACGATTTTCATAACCCCTCCCAGAACCTTTCTGGATTGCAGCGCCGCGCGGCGGGCGTTTCAGACGCCCTCCGGCAGCAGTTCCATGAGCGCCCGCGTGACGGCGGCGGGCGATTTCATTTTTTCCTGCTCGACGCACGAACAGGGAACGAGCATCGTCTCCAGCATGTGCGAGACGATGGAGACAAATTCCTCCGCGGCCTGCCTGTCCGCCGCGGCGGCGGACGGCAGCGTTATCAGCGCGCCCGACACCGCGCCGTCCTGGCAGGCGTCGGCTATGCGGAAGGCCGAGGCGGCCAGGCCGGACGCGTCGTATTCCCGCGCGAAAGCCATCTCGAACCCGCCTTTGAGATTGAGCGTCGCGGCGCGCTCCGCCAGCGCGGCGGCCAGCCAGTTCGCGTAGCGCATTTCGCCTTTGGGGCAAAAGAACGCCCATCTGCCCCACGAGCCGTCCGAAGGCGCCGGAGTTGCCGCGTCCGTTTCGGCGGGACCCGGCGGGACCCACGGACCGGCCTCGCCGAAGCCGGACAGCGTGTCCATTATTTCCTTATGGCTGCCAGGGTTTGCCGAGCCCATGAGTATTTTTTCCAGTTTTTTGAACCCGGCCACCGTGCGGACCGCCCGCGACAGCGGAACGCCGGCCTCGGCGAAATAGCGGTCCACGTCTTCATCTAGCAGTATGATGCCGTTGTTTTCCAGCAGTTTGCGGATGATTACCAGATATTCATGCTGCGACGGAGGCTTGAGCTCCACCATCCACCCCGCGGCCAGCCTGAAGCCCAGGCTTTCCTCGAGGCGCGCGAGATTTTTAGGCGGATAGGCGGATGTCATCACCACTTGTTTGCCGCCCGATAACGCGCTGTTGAACCAGCGCGAAAGCGGTTCCCTGTTTTCGGGGGTTATAACCAGAAGATGCAGGTCGTCTATGAAAAGCGCGCCCGCGGACTCGATGAGGCTGTCCGCCTCGGCGCGGCGGCCCTGCGTCATCAGGCGCTGCATTCCGCGCGACAACCGCGTCCCGTCGGTGAAATAGATTTTTTCGGACGGGAAGCCGCGCGCTCCCAGCGCATAGGCGATGGCGTTCAAAAAATGGGTTTTGCCGGACCCCTGAGGGCCGAAAAGCACCAGCGGGTTGTAGAGCTTGCCCGGATTGTCGGCCACCGAAGCGCCGGCGGCGTGAGCGAAGCGGTTTACCGCCGGCATCAGGTTTTCAAAGGTGTAGTCCGGCGTCAGCGGCAGGTCCGGCGTCCAGGCGGCGCCCGGCAAATCCGCGCGGCGGCTTGTTTGCGTTGCGTCCGCGGACGCGGCGGAAAACGGCGTATCGGCGTGCTCCGCCGCACGCTCGAGCTTCCCGCTCAGTATCCCGCTGTCAACGAAATGCATTTCATTGAGATTGATGGCCTCCGGCGAAGCCGGCGCGTTCGCGAGCCCTGCCGGCGCGGGCCCGGGCGCGGCTTCGCCGTCTCCGCCCAAATCGGGCGCCGTAAACGTGCCCGGCCTCTCCAGCCGCGTGAAGGTTTCGGGGTTGGCGATATTGCCCGGCTCCTGCGGCCCGTTCGCGCCGCTCATCACGTTGAAGACCCGCATGGTGCCCTGCGATATCACGGTGGTGTCCCCTGACAGTCCGGCGGCGAACTCAGGACCGGGAGGCGGCGGGGCGGGTTCGGCTGTTTCCGGAGCCATCGCGCCCGGCAGCGCGCCGGAACGCATGAAAATTTCCAAATCCAGCGGCGCGGCTTGAGGCGTCTCCCCCTCCGCGCCCTGTTGCTTATGCGCAAGCTGTTCTTCGGCGGCGGGCGCCGGCGTTTCGCCGCCGTCTATGATATGCGGTCCGGCGGGAACAGCCATTATAGCGTCCGGCTGCGGCATCTGCGTCTCCACCGGCGGCAGCTGCGGGGGAACTTCGTCCGGCGCGGCCTGAATCTGCTCGGGCGGGGGCAGCATATCCTCAAATCCCAGCAACGGCTCCACCGCGTCGCGCAGTTCCGCATTGTCCTGCACAAACGGCTCGGAAGATTTAACGCCCGCGAAAGCGGACGGCTCGCGCGCAAAACCGGGCGCCAATCCCGCGCTGTCGGAAAATTGCGGAACCCGCGCCCCGGTGTCCGGCTTGTCGAGAAAGCCGGTCGGATTATAGCCGACAAACGCGGGAAAACCGCCGCCGGCATCGGGCGCGGGCGCGCGCCTGACCGGGCTTGGCGGGATAAAACCCGGAGACGGGTTCTGCGCGGCGCGCGGACGCGGTTCGGAGGACGGCTTGCCCGTCCGTTTTGCGGACTGGGCGGCTATCGCGACGATGGTGTGCTCAGCCTCCGGCAACGACCTGGAATCAAGCCGGTAAAGATAAAGGGCCCAGGTGTAGGGCGGCGCGGTCCTGGCCGGCCTGCCGCAAAAATTGCCGAGCTTGACGAGGATACGGCTCACGTCGTCGGCGTCGCCGTCTATATACAGGCGCCGGCGCTGCGAGTCGCGCAGCGAGGGTTCGGCTCTTATTTCCCAATAGACAATCATTCGTTTATCGCGCCCGGTCCCGGCGTCCGCGGCCCGCAAAGCCCGCCCTATTCATATATTATCCTGACGCCCTCGTAATCCAGCCAGTCGCGTGAAAGAGGGCTTATCAGCGCGCCGCGCGGCACCCTGATGACTCCGGCGCCGGGAACGCGCATGCGGCGCAGCTCCCAATCGCTCAAAAATCTCCCCGCGCGGACGGGTTTTGCGGACGCGCGGGAAACCGGCGCCGCGCCGCGCCGCGCGACAGCGTCAACGATTATATCAACAAGGTCGGCCCGCGTGAGCAAAACAACTCCCTGTCAAAACAGTTTAGCTGACCTTGACGCTGATTTTGGCGAGATAGCGGTCCAGTTCGTCATGCGGCCTGGGTATGACGTGCACGCCGATAAGCTCGCCGACTTTTTGGGCCGCCGCCGCGCCCGCGTCCACCGCGGCGCGCACCGCGCCCACTTCGCCGCGGCACAGCGTGGTGACATAGCCGCTGCCTATTTTTTCGTAGCCCAGCAGTTCCACCCTGGCCGACTTGGCCATGGCGTCCGAGGCTTCAATCATCCCGATAAAACCCTTCGTTTCAATGAGTCCGAGCGCCTGTTTAGGTTCCGACATTGTGGTATCCTCCGTTCAAATTTTAATACTTGCCGCCGTCTCCGCCGCCCGCGCCGGTCACTATGGCTATGCTGGCGCTGGTGCCGAGCCGCGTGGCTCCCGCCTTGAGCATCGCCTCCGCCGTGGCGGCGTCTTTTATGCCGCCGGAGGCTTTCACGCCCATCGCCGCGCCGACGGTGGCGCGCATGAGGGCCACGTCTTCCGCCGTCGCGCCGCCGGGGCCGAACCCGGTGGAGGTTTTTACGAAATCCGCGGCGGCCTGTTTGGAAAGCAGGCAGGCGCGCACTTTTTCCTCCTTCGTGAGATAGGCGGTTTCGATGATGACCTTGAGAACCCTGCCGCGGGTGGCCTCGCGCACCGCCCTGATATCGTCAAGAGCCAGCGCGTCGTTGCCGGATTTGAGCGCGCCGACGTTTATGACCATATCTATCTCGTCGGCGCCGTTGGCGATGGCGTCGCGCGCCTCGATGGCTTTCACCGTCGGCGTGGTGGAGCCCAGCGGAAAGCCGATAACCGTGCACACCTTCACGCCGGAGCCTTTAAGCAGCCGCGCGCACAGCGCCACGTATCCCGGATTGACGCAGACGGAGGCGAAGCAGTATTTGCGCGCCTCGGAGCAGAGCTTGCCTATCTCCTCCTGCGTGGCGTTGGCCTTCAAAAGGGTATGGTCTATCATCCCCGCCACGCCGGAGCAGCGCTCCGTCGGATGGCAGATGCCCACGCGGTCCGCGCCGCTTTGCCGCAGCTGGCCGGACGTCATGGTGTTGAGCGGGTTGCAGTTCTGGCAGCCGGGGCGGCACTGCGAGCCTTCGGACTGTGCGCATTGCGGGGCCGCCGGCGCGCCGCTTTTTTGCCAGTTCACCAGCGGATTGGCGAACACTTTGCCCGCCGTGCCGGTGGTGCCGGCGCGGCCCTGCGGCCCGCCCGCCGCCGCGTTTGCGGACGCGGCGCGGTCCGCCGCGCCGCCTTCGACCCGGATGCCTTTGGCTTCAAGCGCCTTCATAACCGCTCCCACAACGCTTTTGAGTTCGTCTTCACGCATATTTGACCGCCTTTCCCTTGGAATCTATCGAATCTATAATGCCGCATACCAGAGTGCGCACGGGCGCGTTCTCGTCTTTCAATATCATGCGCGCCGAGCCGCCCTCGTCGAGAACCAAAACGACGCTTCCCGGTCCGCAGCCGGTGCCGCCATCAACTGCGAGCGTCGTCTCGCCCGCGCAAGCGCCGGTTTCCGGCGAAAACGGTTTCACCAGCATCAGCTTGCGGCCTTCAAGCGACCGATGTTTGCGCGTCGCCCACACATTGCCCACCACTTTCGCTATAAACATGGCATTCCTACAGTTTTGTGGACCAATTGTCCACAATGCCGACTATGGCGGCGTCCACCGGTGGCGCGGTCTCCCCATCCGCGGTCTCGCCGGAATAGCCGCGGAAGGCGGTGACGGCCTCGCGGGACTGCACGTAAAAAACCTTCTCCTTGTGCCCCGCGCCGGCGCAATCCGCCGCGACGAGCAAATCCCCCGCGTTTTTGCCGTCGTCCCAGTTCAGCGGTTCCAGCAGAAGCAGCGTTTTGGCGTCCATGCCGCAGCACTGCCTCGCGCAGAACACGCGCCCCACAACCTGCGCCAGTTTCATTGCAGGTACCGCCGCTCGATTGCGACAACCTTGTCCAGGCGTTTCTGGTGCCTGCCGCCTTCAAAGGGAGTGGAAAGCCAGACGGACAGTATCTTTTTGAGCGTCAGCTCGCCGATGGTTTTGCCACCGAGGCAGAGGATGTTGCAGTTCTCATGCGCCGCGGCGAATTCGGCGGAAATCAAATCATAGGCGCAAACCGCGCGCGCGCCCGGCACCTTGTTGGCGGCGAACGCCACCGCGCCGCCGAAACCGTCAAGCAATATTCCGCGCTCGAATTCCCTGCGCGTCACCGCTTCCGCCACCAGCAGCGCAGGGTCGGGATAATCGGCGGACTCTCCGCTGTAGCAGCCGAAATCGGCCACTTCGTGGCCCTGTTCCTGCAAAAACTTTTTGAGGCGCTCTTTCATCTCGAAACCGCCGTGGTCCGAGCCGATTACCAGCTTCATAAAAGCCCCCTGTTTTCGCCCATGCGCCGCCGGTATTCCAGCGCGGCCAGCGCCGCGCGGCGCACCGGCGCGCTGTCGTCGGCGGCAAGTTTTTCCAGCGCCCTGTCCGCGCGCGCGCCGCCGGCCCGGCCAAGCAGCTGGGCGGACAACTCGCGCACGGCCTCGTCGCCGTCGCCGAAACGGAAAATCAGGTAATCCGCGCCCGCGGGGTCCCCCAGCCGGACCAGCGCGCCCGCCGCTTGCAGCGCCACCGGCAGGTCGCGCTCCGAAGCGAGCAGCTTCTTAAGCGGCGCCTTCAGCCGGCTTGCGCCGGTCGCGCCGCAAAGCCGCGCCGCGTTGGCGCGCACTTCGGGAAAACCGTCCGTCAGCAGTTCCGACGCCGCGGCCTCGAACTCGGCCCTGTAGTCCGCGCTGCCCAGCGCGGCGGCAAAACCGGCGGAGCGGCGCGCGGCGGTTTTTTCCAGAATATCGGCCAGCGATTGCGCCGCCTCGGCGCGGACCAGATGGCTGGAATCGGAGAGGGCGCGCAACAGCCTTTCCGGCGTTTGCGGCGGATAGTCCCCGCCGCCAAGAACCAGCGCCGCAAGAGAGTCCGCGGCCCCCGCGCGCGCAGGCGCATTTGCGTCGTCGAGACTTTTAAGCAGCGGCGCCGCATCCATCAGCCGGCGAGGCGCCTGCGCGGCGCGCCTGGGCAGCGCCGTGTAAAGCGCGACAACCGAAGTGACGCAGACAACCAGTCCCGACGCCAGCAGGACCGCTTTGTATCCTGCCGGAAAAATCACGGGTGAAACCGGAGGTGCGCCGGCCGCGGCGGCGACGGACTGCAAATCGCGCCCGCAGACCTCGCATTTCTCCCAGTGGTCCGGGTTGTTGTAGCGGCAATCGGGGCAGACTTTCATTTTTTTCAGCAGAGCGCCTTCAAAAGATGCTCGTGCGCCTGCGGCAGCACGATTTTCGCCACCAGCGCGTCCTCGCCGACGGCGTTGGCTCCGGCGGCGATGGCGGCGCGCACCGCGCCCACCTCTCCGCAGACGGTGAAAAAGCCTTTTCCGCCGCCCGCGCCGGGACGCAGCTCGATAAGATGCACCGACGCCGCCTTGCAGGCCGCGTCCGCCGCGAAAACGGAGGCCAGCGCGTCCTTCGTCTCAATCATCCCCACCGCGCCGAGAACTTTGACGGGGGATTTTTCGCCGAACCCCGCCAGCACGGCGGAATGCACGTTGCGGATAATGTAGCTTGCCAGCACGGTTTTGCCCGCGATGTCGAGGCCGGCGCGCAGCGACGACTCCACCTCGCCCGTCGGGCCGGTGATTACGATGACATATTTGCCCCGCGCGATCGCGGCGGAGCGCATAAGCTCCACCCCCGCCGCCTTGCACATGGCGTCCGCCGCCTCAACGCCGGCGGCTATCGAGGATAATTCAATAAGCCCCAAAGCTATGTTTGCCTGCATGTTCCGCTCCCTCCTACCACTACTCCGTTAAGTATATGCGCCTATTTGGAGGCGCGCAGCGGAATAAACAACCCATACGCCCGACGCAGCCCCGCACAACCGCGCAGGCAACCCGCAGCAACAAAAACATTCCCATCCCTTTATATGCGCCTCCCCTTCGGGCAAGGGCGCTTTCGGGCTGCGTCCGCGTCGCTCGTCGCTTGCATACAACGAGTATGCGCGCTCCTCGCTCCTTGCCCCGCCTCAAAATCACCCTTGCAAATAGCCGCATATACTTAACGGAGT
>JAQTYB010000090.1 GCA_028688475.1 Elusimicrobiales bacterium | reverse complement strand
AACGGGCTGGATGTCATACTTTCCGAAATCGCGCTGCCCACGCCGGTTTTTTCCTTCGCCTTAATGAACGGGCTGGCGTCGGCCTGCCTCAACGGCACCGCTTCGCACAACCCGCCGTCGGACATGGGGCTCAAATACAACCCTTCCACCGGCGGTCCCGCAAGTTCCGAAACCACCGCGCTAATCGAAAAATACGCGAATGAATTTCTGGACAATCCCGCGCTTGTAAAACGCATCACGCTTGCCGAGGCCAAAAAACGCGGTCTGGTCCGCCGCGACGACCTTGTAACGCCGTATGTGGAGCGGATGGGCGAAAAAGTTGACATGTCCGCCATAAAATCCGGCGGGCTCAGAATCGGCATACACGCTCTGGGCGGCGCTTCTGCGCCGTTTTACGACGCTCTGGCGGCGCGGTACGGGCTTTCAAATTTGGAGCTGGTGAATCGCGAGGTTGACCCCTGCTTCGGCTTCATTCCGCTGGACCACGACGGCAAAATCCGCATGGACCCGTCCTCGCAATATCCGATGAGCCCGCTTATAGAACTGGTCAAGACCGGAAAATACGATTTCGCCGGAGCCTCGGACCCCGACGCGGACCGTTTCGGCGCGGCCACCGCCAAAGCGGGGCTTGTACAGCCGAACCATGCGTTAAGCGTGCTGTTTAATTATCTGCTTTCAAACCGCCCCTCCTGGCCGGCTGCGCTTGCGGCGGGGCGCACCATAGGCACCACTCATCTGCTCGATAAAATCGCCGCCGCCGCGGGCCGCGGCTGCGACGAGACAGATGTGGGCTTCAAGCATTTCGTGCCCGGGTTTTCCGGCGGCAGATACCTGATGGCGGGCGAGGAAAGCGCCGGACTTTCCGTCTACGGCTGGACCACGGAAAAGGACGGCATACTGGCCGTCATGCTGCTGGCGGAGGCGATGTCCAAAACCGGGCGCGACATAGCGGAGCTTTATGCGGACATCACCGCCAGATTCGGCGCGCCCAGCTACCGCCGCGCGGACATGCCGATAAACGACGCGATGCGCGCCAAAATAAAATCGCTGAAGGCCTCATCTTTTGCAGGCGGCAAAATCGCGGGCGAAAAAATTCTGCGCGCGCGCGACAGCGACGGAATCAAGCTTTATCTGGAAGATTCCTGGGTGCTGGTCCGCATGTCCGGCACCGAACCCATAGCCAAAATTTACGCCGAAACTTTCCGCGGGCCGGAGCAGCTTGAAAAAGTGCTGCTGGAAGGCGCGCGGGCTTTCGGCATAAGCGGTTGAAAAGGAGCGTTCATGCCTGTTGACATCATCGTGGGCGGACAAGCCGGAGACGAGGGGAAGGGCAAGATATCCGCCTATCTCTCCTACAAGGGCGCTTATTCCCATTGCGTGCGCGTCGGCGGGCCCAACGCCGGGCACACGGTCGTTTTCCGCGGCGCAAAATATACGCTCAAGAGCATATCGTCCGGGTTTCTCAATCCCAAAACCAAAATAGTTCTCGGCGCGGGCGCGTACATCATAACGGACTGGCTGTTAAAGGAAATACAGCTCGTCGGCGCGGAAGACCGGCTGCTGATAGACCCCCGCGCGGTAATCATCGAGCCGCGCCATATGGAAGCAGAGCGCGCCGACAGCCATTTCATGACCGCTGTCGGCAGCGTGGGGACCGGCCTCGGCCAGGCGGTGCGCGAGCGCATCGAGCGCAAGGAGCTTAAGTTCGCCACGGACGAGCCCGCGCTTTCGCGCTATATCGCCGACGTGCCTGATATCCTCAACCGCGCCCTCAACGACGGCTCCGACGTGCTGCTGGAAGGGACGCAGGGCGTCAAGCTGTCGCTTTTGCACGGCGAGTATCCGTTCGTCACCTCGCGGGACACCACCGCCGCCACCTTTATGGCGGAAGCCGGAATGGGTCCCAAAGCCGTGCGCGACGTTTACGCCGTGTTCAAGCCTTATGTCACCCGCGTCGGCCCCGGCCCGCTGGAGCGCGAGCTTACCGACAAGGCCGCGCTTTCCAAGTATCACACTCAGGGCAACGAAGTAGGCAGCGTCAGCGGCAGGCTGCGCCGCGTCGGCGCGTTTGAAAGCGACTGGGCGAAGAAGACGGTCATTTTCAACTCTGTCACGAAACTGGCGGTGACGCATATAGATATGTTCGAGGGCAACACGGGCGTCAGGGAACTCGGGTCTCTTACGAAGGAAGCCCGCGGCTTTCTTGACGAACTTTCGCAGTTGGGCAAGCTCTATCCGCACCCGAAGCTGGCGTTCGTTTCATCGGGGCCGGAGCTGGAAGACATGCTGGATTTGCGTTACTGAGGCCTGCAATCAGGGGGGGGAGTGAAAAAAATACTGGCTATAGACGACGACCCGAGCATCCTGCTGCTTTACGCGGAAATTCTGAAAAAGGAAGGCTATGACGTTTTTTGCGCCGAGGACGGCATTTGCGCGCTTCAGCGCTATCGCGACGCTAAACCGGATTTGGTGCTGCTGGATTTTGAAATGCCGGCTGGCGGCGGAATGGGCGTTTTCGAGGCGCTGCGCGGCTCTATGGCGCAGCCGGTGCCGGTTATTTTCGTCACCGCGCATCCGCAGGAGGATGTGGGCGTAACGCTCAAACTGTATAAAGTCGGTTATCTCAGGAAGCCTTTCACGCGCGCCGTGCTGGTGGAAAAAGTGCGTCAAATGCTCGGCGAGACTGTTCCGCCGGCCCCTCCCGCCGCTCCGCCTACTACTACCGTTCCGCCTCCGCCTCCCGCAGTACCGAACGCTCCTGCGCCGCCTAAACCGCCGCCCCCGCCTGCCGGTCCGCCGCAGATGAAAATATGGGAAGACGATAAGAAATGAGCAAGCTGCTGGAGCCATGCGCGCATGGCTCCAGTAGTATTTTCCAACAGACTGTCAGGTTTTTTTTGCGGAAAGATATCCCATCAGGCGGTATATCAGCTTGGCCGCCGTGAACTCGCTTATCGCCGAACCTTTCAATGGGCTTGTCTCCACCACATCCACCGCGACGATTTTCTTAGCGAGGCAGACGGGGCGCAGCACGTCCAGCGCTTCGTACCACGATAATCCTCCCGGCTGCGGCGTGCCGGTGCCAGGCATCACGGCGGGGTCGAATCCGTCCACATCCAGCGTGATGTAGACGGTATCCGTTAGCGCGTCCATTATTTTGCGCGCCAGCGTTTTTGCCGGAATCCTGTAATGCGCGAAGAAGGTGGTAACATTGCCGGAGTTCATGCGCGGCGCCTCGTCGGGGCCGGCGCTGCGTATGCCGAACTGCGCCACCCGGCAGTCGCGCGAGGCGGGGTACAACGCGCAGGCGTGGCTGCGGCGCGAGCCGCGGTAAGTTTCGCGCAAATCGGCGTGCGCGTCGAAATGCAGCACGCTGAGGTTGGGATATTTTTCGCGGAAGGGCTTATAGAGCGCCTGCGTTATCGAGTGCTCGCCGCCGATGAAAAAAGGCACCGCTTTTTTGCCCGCGAAGTTTCGCGCCGCGGCTTCGATGCGCGCGAACACGGCGGACTCCGCGCCCTCGCAGTTCACCGCGGGAGCGGTATAGACGCCGAGCTTCCAGGTTTCGCGGCGCAGTTCCTCGTCCCACAACTCCAACTGGGCGGAAGCCTCCAGCACGGCGGCGGGGCCATTTGCGGTGCCCTGCCCGTAGGAGGTGGTTCTCTCGTACGGAACGGCGACGACGGCGAAGCGGGAGCCCTCCGGACGGTTGGGCGCCGCCGGCTCCAGGAACCGGGCAGTTTTTCGCGTTTTCACGGGCGCCTCAGGATACGAAAACCGCCGCCGCTATCACGGTTGTCCAGACGTCCTTGGAGCAGATGGCGGACTGGGTGATGTTGAGGCTTTTCACTATTTTCCCGCTCATCTTCCAGATTTCCTCTTTCTGGTTCCAGGTCGTGTTGACGTCGAATTGCACGCCCTGTATGGTGGAAAGCATGAGCGCGGCGAGGTCCTCGGCGTAATCGCCGGACTGCTCGTCGGTCTCGCCGAAGCTGTGATGCTCGGAGATGTAGCCGTACATCGTCTTGTCGGCGGGTATGGCCAGGCCGACTGAGGCGGAGATGAGGCGGTGGTTTTCGTCGCTGGTGTTGCGGCTTATCACCACGTGCACTATCTGTCCGCTTCTGAGCTTCTCCTGCCCCTTGGACATGGGAACGATTTTGCAGTTGGGCGGGAATATGCTTGAGACGGGCACCAGGTTGAAGCGCGCGATTTTGGCGTCTCGCACGGCTTCCTCGAAGCTGGCGAGCTTCTCGCGGTGCCGCCCGATTCCTTTGGTGAGAAACAGCTCTTTGGGGACGAATGGGTCTGTCATGTTGCTAACAATTTATAACAAATCGTTTTCCTAAGCAATGGAAATTATTTTTCACTCGGGAAAAGGGGCTTGCTTTCCGAAATTGTTTGGGGGTAGAATAAAGAGGGGAAATATGGCGAAAACCGTCAAGATAAAAGCGGTGCGCGGAGCGGCGACCGGAATGGAATGGGTTGTGGGCCCCGAAGGCGCTAAAATGGGGCGGGACGCCAGTTGCGACATCGTGCTGGGCGACCCGTCAGTGTCGCGCGAGCACGCCGTCATATCCATTTCGGGCGGCAAGGTGCTCATCACCGATTTGGGCAGCAGAAACGGCATCACGATAAACGGAAAGCCGGTTTCGCAGGGCGCGATTGTGAACGGTGATTATATCTCCGTCGGCCCCGCGGTGCTGTGCGTCGTAATCCGGGAGTGACCGGATCATGCCTCCTTTGTTTTAACCCGAATTATGCAACAGAATAGCGGGATTTGAGAGCGGCTGGCGGGATATTTCTGTGTAAAATTTGGAGCGGATAGACTTGGCTATTCGCTCCAAATTTTACGTCGAACTGTCCTCGCCATCTATTGCACAATCCGGGTTTAACGCCGGAACGGATGTCAATTGCTACCCCACTGGCGCACCCTGCCTATGTCCACATGCGTGAAGGAGGGATACGCACCCACGCCGCCCGCCCCCAGCGCAACGGCATAGGCTCTCACGTTCGAAGGGCTCGCTCCGGGTATGTTTATATCAGCCGCCCAGCCTTTCATGTGCAGGCTGAATTTCGCCGCGCCTTTGAGGCTGGAATTAAGCCGCGGGCTGCGGTAGCCGCTGGTGATGTATATGCCCCTGTGCTGGAAATGCGCGTCTATGGCCGACAGCAGTTCCACGAGCTTTTCCGGTATCGGCATTTCCTGGCCGGTCAGCCGGCAGCGCATGAGATGAGTCACCTTTTGAAGCGCGGCGGCGTCGAATTTATCGCCGTTGCGGCGCACGGATATCGTTTCGCCGGAATGGGTGGATTTCAGCGTGAGCGAGCCGTCGCCGCGGACGTTGATGGTGGGGTCTGACGGCTCAAAGCCGCCCTGGTTGCCCTGGCCGCCTTGTCCGCCATGTCCTCCATGCCCGCCATGACCTCCGCGGGGGGTGAAATCCTCCTGCTTATAGCTGCCCGCATCGGGGTCGTCGTCGTAGGTTTCCGGGTCGCTGAGCATCTGTCTGGCCTGGTCCGGGGTCAACTGCCAGCCATGAGAACCCCAGTCGTCTTGCAGTCTCTTGATGTCATCCTGCTGCTCTTTTTCGATTCTGGCTTCCGCTTCCGGCCTGGAGAGGCGGCTCTCGCGCATATATCTGTTCATAAGCGCGTCATGCTCCGACTGGGCGTTGGCGCGGATGGCTGCGTCGGGGTCGGAAGCCGGTTTTTGTTGTTGCGCCTGCGGGTCGTCGCCCTGGGCCAATACGGACCTTTCTTTGCCGGGCGATTGGGCTTGCGCCGGCGGCGGAGTCGGGGCGACAGGACTCATCGTCGGTTCCGGAATGCCGCCCGCCTGTTGTCTTGCCGCCGGACGGTGCAGCATTTCGACAACCGGGCTCATCGCCGGTTTGGAATAGCCGCGCGGACGCTTTTTGTCCTCGGCCCGTTTAAGCGCCTCGGCGACCATGGCGTCATCGGAGCCGGACATGCCGTCCAGTTGGTTTTTGGCGGACGCCTTTTCCGGAGCCGCAGCGGGAGCGCCGGCTGGCTGGCCTTTTGCGGAATTCAACTTGCCGAAATACATATCAACCTGCGCGAAAGCGGAGATTGAGAAAGCGGCGGACAGAAGCGCAGCGGAAATTAGAGTTTTCATAGAGATAGTATAGCCTATCGCGTCCGGTTTTCAAGGGGCCCAATGGCCCATCTGAAAAGGGCCAAAGGACCTATTCTTACTGTGTCATAAACAACTGTTTCCTTATGAATGTAAGCCACGAAACACACGAAATACACGAAAGAGGAACAAACAACACAAACAACGGAGTTTTAGCCGCGGATGAACGCAGATTTTCGCGGATATAAGGCAGACAAAAGCAGTTTTGTTTTTAATCTGCGAGTATCTGCGTTCATCTGCGGCTGAGTTATGTTGTTGAAAAGGCTCCTCAGTTTTCGTGTATTTCGTGTGTTTCGTGGCTAAAATGCAGCCCTGTAGCTTTGTTGTTTTTATGACACAGTGAGACTATTTGACAACCGCGTATTTAAAAACAAAAACACCGGCTTTTCAGCCGGTGCTTTTGCGCTAAACCTGATAATTTCAGCAGCCGCCGCCATCATAATCGTCGTCGGGGCCGTCATCTCCGCCGTTGTTGTGGCTGTTGCCGCTGCCGTCGTCGTCGCTGTCGGGGCCGTTGTGATTGCCGCCGGAGCCGCCGCCGTCGGGGCCGCCGTCATCGTCGCAATCGGGGCCGTAGCAGGGACCGTTGTTGCCGCCGCCCCCTGCGCCGTTGCCGCCGGAACTGCCTCCGCCGGAGCTTTGACGGCAGAGCAGCATTTCAAACCCTGCCGCTGCCGTCGCGGGCGCGGAGCATTGGTCTTTCACCAGTTTCAGAACAAACGCGTTGGATGTGCAGCCGGTAGGGCCGTATTCGGCGCCGCGCCGGTAGGGTTTGCTTTCCAACCGGCAGCCGTCTTTCCTGCCGCAGGCGCAGCGATACCGGTCGGCGGTGCCGTTCTCGTCGGCCTGTCTGCCGGAAATTACAACGCCGGCCGGTCCGGCGGGGGTTATATAGCCGCCGGCGCCGTCATTGGAGGGGGGATAGTACGCCCTGGTTTTTTTGTCGAGAACGCCGCCGGCGTGGTACTTCCCTTTATATAATCCGCTTTCCACACGGTAGACTCTGTGCAACCCGTCTGGAGCGGATATAATCTGCGCCGTGCCCGCAATCGGATATTCCGGCGTCGCCTTGACGGCGGGCGGAACGCTTTGGCTGACGGAGTCCGCCGTTTTCAATGACACCGAAGGCGGCACGGAACCCGCAAGCTCTTCAAGCGGGGCGGCTGCCGCCAGCCCCGCCAGTGATACGACTAACGCCGCTGTTATCGCTGTTGTGCGCATTAGGCAACTCCTGTAGTGCTTTTCTGAACAAGATGCATGGATACTGGTATAGTCTAGCGGAAAATATGAGTTTCACACAGGGCCGAAAGGGCCATTTTCAGGGACACTTTGGGCCTATGCGCACCTAGGACTTTCGGGCAAAAAAAAGGAACGGCTTGCGCCATCCCTTCGTACAGATTGTCTTTTTATCCGCGTTTTTTGCCGCTTTGTCTTTTCCCGTTGCTTTGGCCCCCGCCCTGACCATCACCAACCCTTCCGAAAAACTGGCCCCTGTTATAACCGTGTTCCGTAACACTAGGCCGCGCTGCCTCAATTACATTGTCATCGCCGGTATACATGATTACATGCGTTATTTTCGCTGTTGACCCGAGGAAAATGAGGTCGCCCGGCTGCAATTCCTCGCGCTTGATTTGTTGTGCGGATTTGAACTGCTCATGCGCCGTGCGCGGTATGGATTTCCCCGCGGAGCGGTAGGCCACGCTGGTAAGGCCCGAGCAGTCTATGCCGTTTTTGGAGGTGCCTCCCCATACATAAGGAACGCCCTTGAATTTGCGCGCCTGCTCCACCGCGGTATTGGTGCCGCCGTCGTTGCCGCTACTGTTTTGGTTTCCGTTCGACGAGTTGATGCCGTACGCTCCATCGGCGTGCTCACCTTCGGTTTGCGGCATCAGGTCGGCGGTATTGATCCAGCCGGTTTGGCCGTTGCCCAGCCTGATTTCGGAGCGCTCGCCGCTGGTTTTACCGGTGGCGCATACGCCTGTACCCATGAAAAGCTCCAGAGGCTTTCCTTTCACATCCGCCGCCGCGCTCACGGAACCGACCCGGCTGTTCACATGGCAATCCATCCCGCCATCGGCCAGATCGCCGGCCTTCATCCAGCTTTCATGGCCGTCGAGCCTAACCTTCGCGAACCTGCCGCGCAGATCCGACACTTCGACATCCTCGCCCATGAACGCCTGGCTTACAAGTCCGTCGGGCGAGCCTTCGTCCGGGTCAACGGGTTGCGCCGGCTTGGTACCGGGCATCCGGTTGTAAATGTTCGACATCGGCGAGATGACATGCATTTTGCGCGACTTGAAATGGCCATCCGCCGGCGCGCTTGGAACCATGTCATCGAAATTCCCCGCCCGGGCCGAAAGGGCGAACAAAACGGTTGCAAGCAAGGCATGAATCAGGGGTTTCATAGCAATACTATGCGTTATCCACGGCTTTTTCGCATGGGCCTAAAGACCTATTGGCGACATGGGTCTTTAGGCCCATGCGAAAAAATGCTTTGCTGTTACCCCACCGATTTCCCCCTGTCAAGCAAGGAAAGGAAATGCGCGGCAAGGAAAAACGGACGCCGGGGGGGTGGCTCCGGCGTCCGCGGCAGGCGGCCCGCAGGTGGTTTCTCGGGCCGGCCTTGTCCGTTTCAGGCAATCGGTCGCCGGCGCGGAGCTAAGGCTGCTTTGGCGACAGGGCGGAGTGCATTCCCGCTATCAGGTGCCGCAAGAGCAGTTCCCGCCTGCCGCTGTCTATGTTCGCAAAGCAGACGCCCGCTTCGTAGCGGTCCTCGGTCAGGAGTTCCACCAGCACGATTTTGCCGATTACCGATATGCGGTCGCCCTCATGGCCGGCTTTAAGGCGCAGGCGCTGGAGGAAATCTCCCCAGCCTGGAATGGAGAGGTCCAGCCTGACGATGTCGCCCACCGAGAAAGTCTTGCCGGTCTCGAATATGAATCCGCCGGTGCGGGTTTCCGCGGCTTCGGCGAGCCTGCGCTCGCCGGCGGGCAGCGAGTCCGCGCGCACCTTCGCGCAGTTCGCGACGTAGCTGGCCTTGAGTCTGGCGTAACGCCGCCTTCTCCCTTCGTTGGAAAACATCATAAATTGTCCTCCGCTTTTGGGTTTGCCGCCTTCACGCGTAGTATTGCGCCGCGGCGGCGGAACGTGAAGCGGGAAAAGGCCTTTTCTTTTGTAGGAAAAAATAGCGGGCCTGTTAGGGAAAAATCCTACAAGCTTGTGGGGGAGAGAAATGAGCCGCCCGCCCGAAACTCGGACGGGCGGGATTGCCGGCGGCAACCGATGTCAGACGTTATCGTTCTCGCTGGCCCATTGCACGGCGCGCTGTATAAGCTCGTTGGCGTTTGCGACGCCCAGCTTGGCCTTTATCCTCTCGCGGTACGCCTGGATGGTTTTTATGCTGAGGCTGAAGCGCTCGGCTATGTCGCGCGTGGTCTGGCCGCGGCCCAGCGCGCGGAATATCTCCAGTTCGCGGTCCGAGAGCTTGCGTTCCGGGGACTGGCTGGCGTCGCCGGAGTCCAGCAGATTGAGCAGGATGTCGTTTTTGAGCTCTTCCTTCACATAGATATCGCCTTTGAGAATGAACTCGATGGCTTTGAGCACCGTCTCGAACGGGTCGGTTTTCATCACATATCCGCTCGCTCCCGCGCGCAGGGCGCGCACGGCGTAGACGTTTTCGTCATGCATGGAGAAGACAAGGAAAATCATTTTCGGAAAACGCGACTTAAGCTCGGATATCAATTCCAGCCCGTTGCCGTCGGACATGGTGATGTCGAGCACAACGATGTCCGGCGCGGTTTTTTTTATGACCTGGCGCGCCTGCGCCAGGCTGGACGCTTCGCCGACGATTTTAAGGCCTGTTTTCACCTTAAGCATGTCGGAAAGCGCGGCACGCATCATTGGGTGGTCGTCAACGATGACCACTGAGAAGTTTCCTATTTCGCTCATACCGGTTTACCTCAAAACAGCTTCGGATTTGCTGCGCCGCGAAAAAACCTCTTTTGCTTTTTTTCGATAGCGGATGCGAAAAGTAATTGTAAGTTTTTAGCGGCAATCGGTCCACCCCCCGAATCGCGCCAGCTATAATCTAACCATAGGGCAATACATCTTGCCAACCCAAATCGTACCGAAATCGACGGGGCGTCACGGTGTTGCAAAATATAGCCATGACGCATGGATTCAAAATG
>JAQTYB010000089.1 GCA_028688475.1 Elusimicrobiales bacterium | reverse complement strand
CGGGAGAAGAGTATGTGGACAAGTCGTACGTATCCACCTCCGTCTCGGCTGCGACGGCAAGCCATTTTGCATTTGACCTGAGCGCGGACAAAACCGCCCGTGCGGCGATTCTTGTTATCTATTTCGATCAGCCCGGCGAAAAAGGAATTCTTATTGACAAAAAGGAGAGTGAAATCCTCCTGCGTCACGGAGCCGTGTTTAAGGTTATGGCCAGACGGCCGATTGATGACAACGCCGATTCCTATCTGGTGCAGATGTGTTCCGCTGCGTGTTCGCCCGCCGCGTCGCCGGAAGTTCTTGATTTCTGGCAGCGCCATGCGATATCCAAGCCATAGGAGAGCCGGATGAAATTCATAAAGCTGGTTTTACCGCTAATCAGCCTCGGTGCGGCCATAGCTGTTCCGTGCGCGGCGGGAAGCAGAACGATATACGGTGCGGACGACAGAATGGATTTCTTCGCCGTTTCGCCGGAGCTGCAAAAACTGGCCGATTCGACAGTGACGTTTTTCCCGGCCTCGCAGGTCGGGCCGGATGGCGCCTTGAATATAGACTTGACTGAAACCTTCGGCAAAAACAGGAATCTTTGCGCGACGGAGCGTTTTTATTCCCAGCCGAGCGCTTCGATGTGCTCAGGTGCGCTTGTGGCGCCCGGCATTGTTATGACGGCAGGGCATTGTTCCATGCATTTTGATTGCGCGAAAACAAAGATTGTTTTCGGCTATGCGGTCAGGGAGGCGGGAGTAATGCCTTCTCGCATACCGCCTGAGGAGATATACGGCTGCGCTGGAATAATTGCCGAGGAATTCAAGGAGGGGAGCGCCGACTACGCCCTGCTCAAAACCGACAGGCCTGTAACGAACCATGTTCCGCTCCGGCTTAACCGCACAGGGCGCATCGAGGCGGGCGCCGTAGTCGTGGCAATGGGACATCCCTACGGGATTCCGCTGAAGATAGCAGGCGGCGCGACTGTGCGGGATGCCTCACATCCGGATTTTTTCGTCACAGACACGGATACCTATATAAGCAATTCCGGTTCGGCGGTTTTCAACGCCGAGACGCATCTTGTGGAGGGCATTCTTGTCCGCGGTGATAATGATTTTGTCTGGCAGAACGGATGCAACGTTTCACTCGTGAATCCTCAGAACGGCGGACGTGGAGAGGATGTGACAAAGGTGGCCCTTGTGCTCCCGTTCCTGCCGAAGCCGCAATAGCTGCAAGTCTAATGGCCGTGCCGGTGGTGTTCGTCGGGGGAATGCGGGTGGTTGTGCGTCAGCGGCGAATGCTCGTGGGGGTGGGAGTGCGGCTCTCCTTGCGGGTCTGAAGGCGAATGGCCGTGCGCGTGGTGTTCGTCATGGCTGTGCAGGTGGTTGTGGGTGAAGCTTTCGTGAACGTGCTCGTGCAAATGATTTTCGCTGAATAGCAGAAAAGCCGCCGCCGCATTTAACGCGAAAGCCGCCGCCAGGCCGGGGCTTAGCGGTTCGCGCAGAAAAACCACCGACAGCGTTGCCGCTACGAATGGATTCGTGCCGAAAAGCGCGGCGCTGCGCGCCGCGCCGAGCTCGCGCATGGCGCGTATCAGAAAAACAAGGCTGAGGCCGTAGGAAACAAAACCCGTGGCCATAGCGCCTGCGAACGCCGTTGCCGGCGGGAACTGCGCGCCGCGCCAAAGCGCAAGGGCGATATTGAACGCTCCCGCCGCAAGGCCTTTCCATACAATCAACGCTGTCGGGTTTCGGCCTGAGACCTTCGAGACGAAATTATTGTCGAATCCCCATATCAGGCAGGCGAGTATCACGAGCCATAGCCCCGCGTCCATGCCGAACGCCAGCCCTCCCTTCCAGGAAAGCGCGGCGGCGCCGAGCGTCACTAGAGCCGCCGCCAGCCAGACCTTCGCCGAAACATGCTCGCCGAAGAGAGCGCGCGCCAGCGCGGCGGTGAAAACGATTTCCGAAGTGAAGAGTATCGAGGCGCTTGAGGCGTGGGGGGAGAGCGCAATTCCCGTCATCAAAATTGCCGGCGCGATTATGCCGCCGGCCAGTATGGAGCCGCAGACCCACAACCAGTCCCTGCCGCAAAGCGGCGCTTCGGCGTGTTTTCCGCCGGAGAAGAGTGAAAGAAGCGCCACTCCCGCTCCGCTGGCGAAATAACACAGCCCCGCAAACAGCATGGGGGTTGTGTGCGCCAGAAGGACTTTCGAGGCCGGCACGCCCGCCGCGAAGAGCAGACTGGCCGCCAGCGAGTAATAAACGCCTGCTTTCATAATGATTATGTTAGAATTTTTCTAGCTGATTTTGGAGGATTCATCATGCATGAATGGGCTCTCGTGGACGCGGTTGCGTCCGCCGCTGAAACCGCCGCCGAGCAGGAAAAACTCAAAAAAGTTGACGCCGTGGTGGTCGTGCTGGGCGAATTGCAGAATGTGGACCGCGCGGCGGCCAGACGGCTTTTCGCGGAACTGCGCAAGACGAAAAAAAAGGCGCTGCATCGCGCCCGTCTGGAAATACGCGCCGAAAAAGCCGTTTTCCGCTGCCGCGCCTGCGGCAAGACGTTCGGCCTCAGGGATTTGAACAAGCTTTCGCACAAGGAGTCCGAGGCGGTGCATTTCCTGCCTGAAATGGCGCATGTCTACACGGAATGTCCCGCCTGCGCCAGCCGCGATTTTGAAATAGCGCGGGGCCGCGGGATATACGTCAGGGAAATAAGGGGCGAGAGATGACCGACCCGCGCGTATTCTCCATAGGGATGCGGCTTTCCAAAGTCCGCCGCATAATCGCGGTTACCGGCTGGAAAGGCGGCATCGGCAAAAGCTCCATTGCCTGCGCGCTGGCGCTGGCGCTCGCCAAAGCCGGGCTAAAAACGGGGCTGCTGGACGCGGATTTCACCGGCGCCTCCTGCCATGTCATTTTGGGAGCGCGGCGGTCTTTCCCGAAGGAAATAGAAGGCCTTGAGCCGCCGCTCGTGGCGGGAGTAAAATTCATGTCCGCCTCGTTTTTTTCCGGCGGTCGGGCGGTGGCGCTGCGCGGGGAGGAGATAACGCAGTCGCTGCTGGAGATTTTCTGCGTCACGCAGTGGCGGGAGCTGGATTATCTGATAATAGACCTGCCGCCGGGAATAAGCGACGCCAGCCTCGACATAATCCGGCTGGTTCCGCGCGCCGAGATGCTTGTCGTCACCACGCCCTCCGTGCTGGCGGAGGAAACGCTGAGGCGCTCTCTGAAGCTTTTCAGGGCGATGCGCATTCCGGTTGCCGGAACCGTAATGAATATGGCGGACAGAAATGGCCGTGCCGTCGGCGATAAACCGCTGGACCGCGTGCCGTTCGATTCCGGTTACGAGAAAACGCTGGGCAATCCGCGCGCGCTTGCCGCCTCCAAACTTTTCAAGGCGGTTGCGCGGCTGGCTGCAAAGCTGGACGCGGGGATGGTGCGAAATTGATGCCGGATTGTGCAACAGACAGCCCGGACCGGAACGATGGCCGGCGGAAATGGTTCGCCGCGAAAATGTTTCACGGCTGCGGCGGCTGTCAGGCGCACTGGTGGTTTTGGCAGAAAGAACTGCCGTAGCAGTCTATGCTTGACGCGCACTTTTCACCCGACTTGGCGAAACCTTTTCCGGCGTCGCAGTAGCCGTCGCACCGGGAACTGCCGCAACAGTCCGCGGAATAATCGCAGGGCGTTCCCGGCTGGAAACAGCCGGTTCCGGGACTGCAATAGTGCTTGTCGCGGCACACCGAACTGTCGCAACACTCATAGGTGTGAGTGCAATGTGTTCCCGGTGAGACGCATTTAGTGTCGGAAACCGGAAAACCCCCGCTTATTTTTTCCATGTCATTGGCGGACGTGGACCGGGCGTTGAATAGTTTCCCTTTCCACTGCGAGAATTCCTTGACAAGCAGGTCAACATCGGACTTGGTGTTGATTTCGCGTTCGGGAGTGTCCAGAAAAAACCTCGCGAGGCGTCCCTCGCCGCTCACCTTGCCGCCTTTCTCTTCCAGGAAAACGGCGAATGCTTTCAAATCGTCCATGACCAGGATTTGCCCGAACCATTCGCCTCCCGGAGCGGTTTGATACGGCTGCGCGTCCGCGAGGGAGGTTGCGGAGGCATTGCCGGGATTGTTTTCGGCCGCTCCGGCAGCGCCTGCGGGAATCAGAAAAACGAATACTGCACACATACATTTGAGCAGTTTGAGCATAGCGGTATTTCTCCTTGAGTAAACGCCAGTTCCTGCCATATTATACCACAGAGGCTGCTGAGGCAGTTTCAGGAATGCGCGTCGGGGCGCGTTTCCCAGCCGAAGCGTTTTTTTGCCCAAATGCTCAAGTCGTCGAGCAGGGAGTAGGTTACCGGCGTCATCAGCAGCGTAATCAGCAGCGAAAGCGCCTGCCCGCCGACTATCACCCACGCCATCGCTCTGCGCGTGCCGGAGCCCGCGCCGGTGCCGAACGCCGTCGGCAGCATGCTGGCGATAAGCGTCAGCGTGGTCATCAGGATGGGGCGCAGTCGGGTTTTGTTGGCTTCCATGATGGCGTCGTGGCGGCTGAGACCGCGCGCGCGCAGCGTGTTGGTGTAATCCACCTGCAAAATGGCGTTTTTCTTGACTATGCCCACCAGCATGAACAGCCCCATGATGCTAAACAGCGTCAGGCTCTGGCCCGTCATGAACAGCGTCAGCAGCGCGAACGGTATCGTCAGCGGCAGCGCGATTATGATTGATATGGGATACACGAAGCTCTCGAACTGGCTGGCGAGAATCATGTAGATGAACAAAAACGCCAGCAGGAAAGCCATCAGGAAGTTGGTCAGCATGCGCCCCATTTCGCGCGCCCGGCCTGTGACGACGGCGCGATACTCGGCGGGAGCGTGGAGTTTTTTGAACTCGGCGTCGCAAAGTTTGAGCGCGTCGCCCAGCGCCATGCCGTCTAGGTTGGCCAGCACGCTTATCTGGCGCTGGCGGGCATAGCGGTCTATCTGCGTGGGACCGAAGCCTTCGGCGACGGTGGCCACGCTGTCAAGCCGCAGCACTCCGCTTTTGGCGGTGGGCACGATGAGCGCCCTTATCGCCTCCAGCCGGTTGCGGTAGTTTTCCTCGGCGCGCAGGCGCACCTGATAGAGTTCGTCGCCGTCCTTGTATTTGGTTATGTCCTCTTCGCCGCCCACCATGGTACGCAGCGAAGTGGCGATGTCTTCCACCTTCACGCCCATGTCGTGGGCGCGGCTGCGGTCTATCTCCACGCGGTATTCCGGCTTGGCGAACGAGAAGCTGAGGTCCACGTCCACGAGGCCATTGTGCTTGCGCAACTCATTGGCGATGGCGCCGGCGTATTCCTGCAGCCTGCCCAGTTCCGGGCCGGAAATAATGTACTGCACGTCCCTGTCGCCGCCGCCGAAGCCGCCGACCGGCTGTATGGAAACCCGCAGCGCCGTGTATTTCGACATTATCTGCCGGGTGGACTTCATGAGCTTGCTCATGGGAATGCTGCGGCGCTTGAGGTCGTCGAGCTCCAGTATTATCTGGCCTTCGTTGCCCGCCGCCGTGCCGCTGGTTGACTGCCCTATGGTTTGCAGCACGGATTTTATATGCGGCTGCCGGCGCAGTTCGGTGGTTATCTGGGAGAATATTTCGCGCATCTTGTCTGGCGTGGTGCCTTCGGGGGCCTTTATCACCACCTCGAACTGGGACGTGTCGTCTTGCGGGATGAAATCCTTGCCGATGAATTTTAGCATCGGCAGCATGGACAGTATGAGCGCCGCCGACAGCGCCGCCATCGTCTTGCGGTGGCTCATCGCCCAGTCCAGCAGGACGAGATAGCGTTTGTTGAGATAATCGTTGACCGCGTCGGTTATTTCCTCCAGGCGGGTTTTGGCGCCGTGCTTGACTTTGAGGAAGATGGAGCACAGCATGGGAGTCAGCGTAAGCGCCACGAAAATGCTGATGGCTATGGCGAACGCTATGGTGAGGCCGTAGCTCTTGATGAAGCGGCCTATTATGCCGCCCATATAGGCCAGCGGCAGGAAGATGACCAGCAGCGACATCGAGGTGGCGATGACCGCGAACCCGATTTCGTCGGCGCCCTCCCTGGCGGCCTGCATCGCCGGCTTGCCCAGCTCGTCCATGTGGCGGTAGATGTTTTCGAGCATGATGATGCCGTCGTCCACCACTATGCCCACTGAGAGGGTGAGGCCCAGCAGCGTCATGTTATCGAGTGTAAATCCCGCCGCGCGCATGAATATGAAAGTGCCGATAAGAGACGTCGGTATCGCCGTGGCCGAGATGAGCGTGGAGCGCCAGTCCCCCATGAACAGCAGCACCATCAGCCCGGCCATGAGCGCTCCCAATATGAGATGCTCCTTGACCGTGGCCACGGATTCGTCTATGAAAGTTGACTGGTCGCCTATTATCTTGATGGAAAAATCGGGGGGGAGTATGGTCTTGAGTTCCTTAAGCCGTTCGCGCACCAGGCGGGCCACCGCCACCGTGTTGGAGCCGGACTGCTTGGTCACGGAGAGCGCCACCGTCGGCTTTCCGTCGAGGAAAGCCATCGTGCGCGCCTCGGCGCCGGTGTCCTCCGTGCGGCCTATATCCGCAATCTTTATGGCGGTGCCGTTGACCTTGGCGATTACGATATTGTCGAAATCCGCCACGTTGGAAATGCGTCCCAGCGTGCGCAGGACGAACTCTTTCTCCTTTTGCTGCACGCGCCCGCCGGGTATTTCTATGTTCTGCTGGGTGATGGCGTCTCTGACCTGCTTGATGGAAAAACCCAGCGCGGCCAGCTTGAGCGGGTTGATGACTATGTGAATTTCGCGCTCGCGTCCGCCGATTATATTGATGGCGCCGACGCCGTTTATGGTTTCCAGATGCTCCTTGAGCTTTTTTTTGACGGTGTGGGTGAGGTCCACGAGGTCGCGGTTCCCTGAAACGGTGATGTTCATTATGGGAAACGCGCCGAAGTCCAGCTTGCTCACCACGGGCGGGTCCGTTCCCTGCGGCAGGTCGCGCTGGACGGCGTTTACCTTGTCCCGCGTCTCCTGCGCGGCCACGTCCACCGATTTCTCCAGCACGAATTTTATGACCAGCACGGAGAGCCCCTCGTAGCTTGTGGAGTTAAGGTCGTCTATGCCGGAAATGGTGTTTACGGATTCCTCGATGGGCTTTGTCACGGAGGTTTCTATTTCCTCGGGGCTCGCGCCCTTGAGCGAGGTCTGCACCGTCACGATGGGCAGCTCCACGTTGGGAAACAGGTCCACGCCGAGGCCCATGTAGGAGAACAGGCCCAGCACTATCAGCGCCATGCTGAGCATGGTGGTGGTGACCGGGCGGTCTATCGCGGTGTTTATTATCTGCATGGCGCGGGGTCAGTTCTTCACTATCTCGAGCTTGCTGGCGTCTTTGAGGCCGTAGAGTCCGAAGATGATTACGCTGTCTTTGTCCCTGAGGCCGGATTTTATCTGCGTGTACTCGACGGTTTTGATGCCGGTCACTACATTGCGCCGCGCGGCGAAGCCGCCGGCGGCGATGAAAACATAGGAGCCGGCGCCGTCCTGCTGTATGCAGGACGCGGGCACGGTGAGCGACGCGTCCGAATGCCCCACAATCAGCTTGACCTGCGTGAACATGCCCGATTTGAGGCGGTTGTCGGCGTTGTCCACCAGCACTTCGATGGGCACGCTGCGCGAGGCCATATCTATGACGGGGCTTATCCTGTACACTTTGCCGGAGAAAAACCTGTCGGGAAACGCCTCCACGGAAACCGTCGCGTTCTGGCCGATGCGCACGCTGCCGAGGTATCTTTCCGGCAGGTCCACTTTCACGCGGACCTGGCGCTGGTTGACCACGAGCGCTATCGGCGTCTGCGGCGTCACATTGGTGCCCACATCCTGATATATGCGCCCCACCACGCCGGTGAGCGTGGAAGGGACCGGCGCGGGCTCGAACACCACGCCCGGCTCGTCGCGCTCTATGACCGCCACGGTTTCATCTTTTTTGACGGGGTCGCCCTCGGTGAGCACGTTCTTGAGCAGCTTGCCCGACACGCGGGGGAACAAAACGGCTTCGTCGAGCGCCTTGGCCGAGCCGGTGAGCAGTATCTCCTCGTCGAGAGCGCGCACCGCGGGGCGTTCCACTTTGACCATGAACCGGTCTTTTTCCAGCTGGTTCAGGGCGGCCATTTCCTTGTTGCGGCAGCCGAGCGCGGCGGCGGCTGCGAGTGCGATAAAAACAAAACGGATTTTTTTCATAAATTATTTCCCGCGTGACCATTCCAGGTCGGCAAGCGAGGCGTACACGTCGCGCATCGCCTGCACCCGCAAAAGCTGCGCCTGATTGAGCGCCAGCGTTGCGTCGTTGAGTTCCAACTGGCTCGACAAGCCGTTCTTGAAGCGTATTTCCACCGAGACCAGCGCTTTCCTGGCCTGACCGACGGCGCCTTCCTGCGCGGAGAGCCGCTCCCGCGCTTCCTTGAGATTGAGCCATGCGCGTTTTACGTCTATGCGGATTACGCGCTCGGTGTCCTCAAGGGTTTCGCGGGCCTGGTCCTGCGCTATTTTCGCCTGCCGTATCCGGGAGTTTGTCGCCCCGCCGGAAAACAGGGAGAGTTGCAATTGCAGCCCCGCCGTGGTGCTCCAGGCGCTTTCGCTGCCGCCGGAGGGAAAGGCGTTGTTTGTATAGCCGGAATATGTCCGGTTCACGAAAGCGTTGATGTAGGGGTAGAATTCCGAGCGGGCGAGCGTTATCTGCTCGCCGGCGAGCCGGTATTGCAGCCGCGCGTTGATGAGTTCGGGGCGGCGGGCTATGGCTTCCTTGTACAGCGCGTCCAGTGTTTCGTCGCCGTCGGAACCGGGGTCTTCGGCTTTTATAAGCGAAAGGTTCCGGTCAGGGTCCATTCCCAGTATCTGCTTGAGGGACAGCAGCCCTGTTTCCAGCAGGTTGCGCGCCTGCGTGACAGCCGGTTTGGCGTTTGACACCTCTACTTCCTGGCGCAGCTCCTCCAAATCGCTGGAGAGGCCCTGCCTGAACCGGGCGGTTATCTGTTCCAGATGCTGCTGCGCGAGGCGCAGATTCTCATCCTGTATCAGCGCGGTGGCCGACGACAGGATGATATCGTAGCACAGCGTGCGCACGCTCTTTGCGAGCCCCATCCGCGCCTGCCGGACGCTTTGCTCGGCTGAGTCCGAAAACAACTCGGCCATTCTTATGCCCGTGCGCACCTTGCCTCCGGCCCACACCACCTGCGTAAGCCCTATATTAAGGTTGTAGATGTTGTCGGGATAGACGAAGGGAGTGAGCGTTTTCGGCACTTGCTCCGCTTCGCGGGTGTAGGTGGCCGCGGCCCCTACCGCCGGATAGACGCCGCCCCAGTATTCGCGCACTTTTTCCGCCGTGGCGTCGCGCGCCTTTTCCACGTTATAGAGCGAGGGATTGTTTTTCAGCGCGGCGGCGACGGCGCCCTCCACCGTAAGGTCTTCGGCGCGAACCGGCGCAGCGAGGGCCGCTGCCATAAGAAAGGACAATGAGAGTTTTTTCAGCATGATTTGCGTTCTTTCCCGCGCGTTTTCGCGCCGGCGATTATCATGGCGGCCAGCCTTGCGGGCAGGCCGGCGTCCTGTCTGCGCAATTCGTCGCAGCAGGCCATGCGCATGAAGGAACCCTGCACCGCGTCAATCAGATACAGCACGTCCCGCGAACTGCCCGGCGGTATTTCCCCGGCCGCTTCCGCTTTGTCGAGCACGCAGCCCAGTATTCTGACCATGCGTTCCCGCATGACTATTATCATGCGGGCGAATTTGCTGCAAGCCCGCGGATTCGACATTTCGCGGTGCACGAGTCTCGCGAAATCCGGTTTGCAGCGCATCAACCGGAACGTGCCCTCGAAGAGCCGCGTGACCGCCGCCAGCGCCGGCAGATTGCCGGTTTCCAGCTCCGTGGTGAAAACATCGGCCCCTTTCAGCGTCCGCGCGAACATCTGGCAGCAGAGGTCGTCTTTGTCCTTGAAATAATAGTACAGAACCGGTTTTGTGACGCGCACGTGCCCTGAGATTTCGCGCATGGAGACCGCGTCCATGCCTTTTTCCGACATCAGAGACATGGCGGCGTCCAGAATGCGCTCGCGCATGCCGTGCCGCGCCGCCGCGGCGGTCTTTGCTTTTTTCGAGAACCTGCCCGCTTTCGCCATTTTCTTAGAGCCTGTCTAAAGTCTCCGTATTCTGCTGCAAGCGCAGCTTTTACCCCTGATACTTCGCGGTCTTCGGCTTACAGGCCTACAGGCCTGTTCGCCTTAGTCCGCTACGTCTCAGGGGCAAAATCGCCGCTTTCACTACGGAAGAGAGCAACTGTGTTCATGCTGATGGCGAAAGTTTTGAACCTGTCGCCGCCTGCTCACACCAGTAACTGCCGTTTCTGAGCATGGCGTTTAATATCGTCAGC
>JAQTYB010000088.1 GCA_028688475.1 Elusimicrobiales bacterium | reverse complement strand
TATACGTGGTCATTCTGGTGGAGCAGTACTGGTCCTTCATAAACGGCACGCTAGACGTCGCCAAAGCGCGGCTCTATAACGGCCCGATAACCGGCGGCGGCGCGCTCGGCCCGCTGGCGGCGGACTGACTTGTCAAAACCCGCGGCGCCGCGCTCGGCACGGAAAAGCTCATACTGCTCTCCGCGGCGGCGCTGGTGCCGGCGGGACTGCTGATATGGGCCGCCTACCGGCTGGCGGGCGAGCCGCGCCCCGCGCCCGGCGAGGCCGGGGGAAAACAGGGGCATCTGCATCTGCGGCTGCTGCGGGAAAACAGGGCGCTGCTGTTTTTGCTGGGAGCCATATTCCTTTCCCAGGTGGTGGCCACCGCCCTCAACCTGAAGCTTTACCAGCTGCTCGAAGCCACGGTGCCCGGGAAAGACGCGCGCTCGGTTTATCTCGGCGGCTTTTGGATGTATGTCAACGGCGGCGTGGCGCTGCTGCAATTCGTGCTGACGCCGGCGCTGCTGCGTTTTCTGCCGTTCGCGGCGGTGATGCTGCTGATACCGGCGCTGCATCTGGCGAACTCGGCCTTCCTGCTCGCCACGCCGACGCTGTTCGTCTCCGCGTTCGCGCTGGGGGCGTTCAAGAGCATGGACTACTCGCTTTTCCGCGCCGCCAAAGAGTTGATATATATCCCGCTTTCGTGGGACGCGCGCTACCGCGCGAAGCAGGTGGTGGACTCCTTCACCTACCGTTTCTCGAAAGGCGCCACGGCGCTTTCGCTTTCCGCCTGGCAGTCCATCGCTCAGACGGCGCCGCCTTACGCCGCCATCGCCGCCTGCGCCGCCGGAGCCTGGCTGGCGCTGAGCGTGCCGCTTGCCCGCGCGGCCGGAAAGACAAATGATTGAAAACGCGAAAAAACCCGTCCTCTGGTGCGCCGTCTGGGAATTGACGCTGGCCTGCAACCTCGGCTGCCTGCACTGCGGCGCGTCCGCCGGCGCCAGGCGCGAAAACGAGCTTTCGCCCGAAGAGGCGCTGCGGCTGGCGGACTCGCTGGCCGAGGCGGGCGCCAGAGGCGTGGCGCTGATGGGCGGCGAGCCGTTTTTGCGCCCGGACTGGGCCGACATCGCCCGCCGCATACGCGGGCACGGCATGGCGCTTTCCATAATCACAAACGGCACGTCCGCCGGCGCGCGGACGGTGGAGACGCTCCGTGAACTCTCGCCCCGCGCCGTGGCCGTCAGCATGGACGCCGCCGCCCCCGCGCTGCACGACGAGATACGAGGCAAGGAAGGCTCCTGGCGGACCGCCTGGGATTTTATCCTTGCCTGCCGCGCGGCGGGATTGCCGGTCAGCGTAATCACCACCGTCCACAAAAAGAACCTCGGCGAACTGGGCGCGCTGCGCGATATGCTGCTCGGCAAAAATATCGCCTGGCAAATTCAGACCGCGGGAGCCGAGGGCGCGCGGTTTCCCAAAGACCTGCTGCTTTCCCCGGAGGAATTCTACTCCGTGGGGCTGTTTGTCGGCGGGCTCAAAAAAACCTACTCCACGCGCGAACTGCCCGTAATCGGCGCGCATGATTTGGGCTATCACTCATATCTCATCCCGCCGCTGGGACTCGGCGAGGTGTGGGAAGGCTGCCAGGCGGGGCTCAGCGTCATGGGGATACAAAGCGACGGCGGCGTCAAAGGCTGCCTCGCGATGAACGAAGATTATGTCGAGGGCAACGTCCGCGAAAAAAGCGTGAAGGAAATCTGGGAGTCGCCGGACAGCTTCGCCTACAACCGCAGGTTCGACATGCTCGAACTCGGCGAGAACTGCCTGGATTGCGAGTTCCGCTTCCGCTGCAAGGGCGGCTGCTCGGAAATGAGCCTGATGCTGTCCGGCAAAAAGCACAACGACCCGTATTGCTTCCTGGCAATCGAAAAGAAGCTTTTCGCCGCCGAGCTGGCGCGCCCGTGGCGCAGGATTTATTTCTGGCTCAGGCGGTTTTACAACACAAAACTGGGAATAAAGCGCGATTTGCTCTCGCGCTTTTCGGGAAAGATATGACAAAGCTCAATATCGGCAGCGGACGCGATTACAGGGCGGGGTTCATCAACGTGGATTTGCGCGACGCCTCGGCGGACGCCGGACAGAGCGCGCACCATATGGAGTTCGCGGACGAGTCCGCGGCGGAGATTGCCGCTTCCCAGCTCGTGGAGCATCTCGGATTTTTCAAGGCGCTCTGCTTTTTTTCCGAAGCGTACCGCGCGCTCAGGCCGGACGGGAAGTTGATAATCGAAACCCCCGATATCGAATCCGCCTTCGCGCGGTTTCCCGCCGCGCCGCGCGCGGCGCGCGAGCGGCTTATGCAATGGATATACGGCCTTGAGACACCAGGAATGGGGCACGTTTTCTGTTTCCCGCGCGAACTGCTGGAGGAAAAACTCCGCGGGCAGGGCTTTGAAATAACCGCCGTGGAGAAAACGGAAGCGGCGCGGGACAACCCCGCGCTGAGAATAACCGCCCGAAAATCCGGCTCCGCCGCGAAGATGGCCATCTGCCGGCTGCGCCGCGCTTTGGTGGAATCGGGGCTGCTCGATTTCAGCGAGGAGACGCTGAGCGCGGAATACGAGGCCCTGCTTTCGCGCATCGCGGCGGTTATTGAAAAAACCGGTGGAAAGCCCGGCGACGCCGCCCTGCGCGAATGCCTTTACGAGGCGGCGGCCTGCGCGCCCGCGGTGACGCAGCTTTTTCAGACGCTCGCCGCGCCGGACGGCGAACCGGGGCTGTATCTCAAAGCCGCGCGGATACTCGAAGGCGGCTCGTTCACCGCGCGCTGCGAGAGCGAGTTCCTCTCCATCCCGCCCGCGCCGATGGGACAAAGCGCGGCTTACAAAAAAATCATCGAATGGTCGCGCCGCGCGGCGGACCGCGTCCTCTCCGGTGAGACGGTGTGCGACGCCTGCTCCGCCGGCGAGACGGACATGTTCGGCGGCGGCGCGTACCGCAAACGCGCGGCGGCTTTTTTTTCGCCCGCGCTGCTCTCCCGCAAGGGAATGCTGGAATTCGCCGAAGGCGCAAAGCTTTTCGCGCTGAAAGATTATCCCGCCGCGCTGCGCAAGTTCGAATCGTCGCTGAGATATTACCGCGACTGTCCCGAGACCTGGCTCAACCTCGGCAGGCTCTGCGCCGCGCTGCGCCAGCCCGCGCAAAGCCGCAAGTATTACGAAAGCGCGGCCCGCTGCTACGAGACAACCGGAAACGCCGAAGCCGCCCGCCGCATGTTGCCGGAGGCGGATGAAATTTGCTCTATTATTGCTAAGAACGGCGCGGAACCCGCGATACCCTGGCGCGCGAGAGAGGAGCGATAAAATGGAAGATAAAATCCTTGAGCTGGCAAAACGCACCGGAGCCAAAGAGAGCGAGGTGAAAAATCTGGCCTCCGCGGGCTTCGCCGGATTCTGCGCGCTGCTAGTGGCCGTCATTTTCGGCGCGGGCTGCGTGAAAACCGCGCCGCAATCCGCTCAGTCGGCGCCGCAGCCCGCTCCCGAGCAATCCAACGCCGGGGCCGCGCAGCCGCCGTCCCAACTGACTCCCGCGCCTACGGAACAGGCCACTACGCCTCCGGCAGCGCCGAAACCGGGCGCCGAAGGCCCCTGGCCCGGCTATCCCGCCGGAACGCGCTATTTCACAGTCAGCATTCTCGATTTCCGCAACGCCTGAACGCATTCGCGCCCGATTCGCGAAACGCCCGCAAAAAGCGGGCGTTTTTGCAATATTTCCGCAATAATCCCGCATAGGCCCTTTGGCCCCTCCGACGGAGGGTCCTCGGACCCTTCCGAAAACACCCTTCAGATGCCAGACTATGGCTGGAGGTGGTTATGCGAATCGCGAATGCAATGTCTACGACGGGCGCGGCGGGCTTCTCTCCCATTCACGCGGGGGCGGGGCTGCCGGGCGCGCCGCAAACCTATCAATATGTATCCAGGCTTCTTGTAACGCGGCCCGGCGACGGCAGCGTCGAGCCCATGGTGCGGCTTTACCGCCTAAAACTGGCCTGTTGCGGCGCGCAGGTGCTTTCCGCCGGCATGGAGATAGACGAAACCGTCCGCGACCCGGACACCACGGTCTGCGCCATTTTCTACCGCGTCCGGCTCGTCTACCGGGCCACCGCGCCGGTGGCCAAAACCGAAATGGACTGATTTCGCGCCGCACAATTTTTCCGCAAAAAAAGACCGCGACGGTGCCTCCCCGGCGCGGTCTTTTTTTTGCGATTGCGCTTATTTCAAACCTGCCATTTTCTCCAGCGCCACCAGCTCCGGCGGCGGATTGACCGCCACCTGCGCGAGTCCGGGCCGCTTCGCCGCCTGCTTGATGAACGCCGCGTCCCGCATGCGGTTGCGGTAGCCGGCTTTCTGGAAGGTGTAGGCGAAGTTGGTGTGCACGTCGTAATTGCCGGCCTTGAGCGCGGCCACATCCTCGATGAACACGCTTTCCTCGTCGGTGGGGATAACAAAGGCTTTTACCTTCGAGTCCGGCGCGGAAATCTCGCATTCGGCGTTGCGCGTCATGGTGATGTTGTTGCGGGCCTTGTCGAGCTTTATGCCCATGTACTCCATGCCCGACAGCGCCCACTCGCGGATAATCGGGGCCATCTCGCCCACTCCGGCGGTGAAGACCACCGCGTCTATCCCGCCGATGGCGGCGGCGTACGCGCCGATGTATTTCTTTATGCGGTAGGCCTCCACGTCTATGGCGAGCTGCGCGCGCTGGTCGCCTTTTTCGGCGGCCATTTCGATATCGCGGCGGTCGGTGAACTTCTCGGTTATGCCGTAGACGCCGGATTTTTTGTTGAGGATGTTATCCATGTCTTTCGGCGTAAGATTTTCTTTCGCCATGATGAAGAAGTCTATCGCCGCGTCATGGTCGCCGGCGCGGGTGCCCATCACGAGGCCTTCCTGCGGAGTCATGCCCATGCTGGTGTCGTAGGAGAGCCCGTTTCTGACCGCGTTGATGGACGCGCCGTTGCCGATATGCGCGATGACGAGGTTGCACTTGAACGGGTCCTTTTTAAGCAGCACCGAGGCGCGCTTGGCGTTGTAGAGAAACGACGTGCCGTGGAACCCGTAGCGGCGCACGCCGTATTTCGCGTACCAGTGATACGGCAGCGCGTAAATATAGGAATGGGGGGGCATGGTCTGGTGCCAGGCGGTGTCCATGATTGCCATGTGGGGGATGCCGGGCATGACGGCCTGCGCGGCCTCGATGCCCATGATGTTGGGCGGGTTGTGCAGGGGGGCGAGGTCGCAGAGCTTGCGGAAAGTGTCGAGCACGTCGGGCGTGATGATGACGGATTTGGCGAATTTCTCGCCGCCGTGCACCACGCGGTGGCCCACCGCGCCGATTTCGGCGACGGAGCCGATGACGCCGTGCTCTTTGTTCACCAGAGTGTCGAGCACCAGTTGTATGGCCATGCGGTGGTCGGGGCACTCGCGCTTGAGCGTGAGGTTTTCCCTGCCGGGCACTTCGTGGACGATAAACGAGCCGCCGACGGTGACGCGCTCGACAAGGCCGGTGGCCAGCACGTCTTTTTTCTCCCAGTCATACAGCCGGTACTTCACGGAAGAGCTGCCGCAATTGAGGCACAATATTATCATGTGAACCATTCCTCGCAAAAGATTATAAATCTCCCTACATGCAGATTCTATAATAAAACCGTGCGGAAATGCATGCGAAAATCATGGAGCAAACGCATTTCAAGCTGTATAATGTAGCTGATGTTTGAGATTACTTAAAAACCAGTATCGCAGGGGGCGGCAATGTCTGACAATCTTATTTTTTCGTTTGACATCGGAACCGGCAGTCTTGGCGAATGCGTTCGTCGCGGAGATAAAACAGAGCATTTGGATTCCTTGCTCATGCCCCCCGAATTAGCCTCCACGAAAGAAGCGAGAGACCGCCGCCATCTGATACGCACCCATCTGGCTCACCACAAACGCGAGAATTGGTGGCGGCAATGCGCGGGAAAAGCGGGAATTGAAGTTCTCGAAACCCGTCAGCCAATTTATGAACCACAAAAAGATGAAAATGGAAGGAAAAAACGCGATGCGAATGGTTATTTAATAACCAAGCTTAAAGAATTCAAACCCGACCCACGCATGTTGTATGAATTTGCTCCAAAAAACAATGTCGTTGATGAGAAAACCGGCATCCAGCTTTTCAAAGACATGATATATACATCCTGTTTGTTGCGTATAGCACTGTTGCAAAGCACGCTTTCAGCAGACGGGAAATTGGTTTTCAACGGGAAACCGCTTGAAAGCTGGCAAGTATTCAAAGCAGTCTGGTCCGCATTGCAACACAGGGGCTATGACAAGGATGTTCCATGGAAAACAGGCGCAACCGACGATGATTCCGACAAAAAATTCTCTGAAAACGATACAGACTCAACGGATTCCAAAGAAAACGATGAGGAAAAAAACAAAAAGCTCGCAAAAAAGTATGAAGACTATTTTCAAAAAAACGCGATACCAAAAGAATGTTGGCTTCCTTGCTACTATGAGGCACATATCCTCGGTTTGTGGAACAAGGATACCGGAGAAATAAAAAAACGAGACAGCAGTAACGCCCAATCCAAACCAGCGCGGAACTCGGACAAAAAAGGGGTAGCTCCACGCAAATTTGTCGCCGACGAAATAAGACGATTGCTGGATAAAGCTAGAAAGCAATATGACAAACTCCCCGATACCGAGTACATAATGTATGGAGAAGGCCGTTTTCCCTATCCCTCTATGAACAAGAAAAACAAGGACCCAAACAAAGCGCGTTTGCGCGGGCTCGAAATAGAAGCGGAAGCCATATTGGGCCAAAAAGTCCCGCGCTTCGATAACCGTATCATAAGCAAATGTTGCCTTATTCCCCGTTTGAATGTATGTAAAGCCAAGGACATGGGCAACAGGGAAGTCCAGTTCCTTTTGGCTTTGCTAAATATTCGGTATCAAAGTGAAAAGCCAGACACTCAATTAAACGTTGATCAATTAAAACAACTTTTTGTCGAATTTCAGCATCGCCTAAAGGACGAGGATAAAAACGGCAATCTCAAAAGCACAATAACCGCATCTGATTGGGGGAAATGGGTAAAAGAAAAATTGAATGGCAGCTTAGCCCCAGGACACACGCATATCCCAGCCCCTCAAATAAAGGGGCGTTCCCGTTTTTGCCGGAAAGCGCTGGAACTCCTGAAGGAACTGATTCTTTCCGGCAAAGATCCCAAACCGTTTCATGACCAAAAACTCGCCGCCTGTACAAACACCGATGTGAGAAAAGGATTGATTGCAGCAGATTATCAACGTCTCCTTGAGACAGGGAACGATTGGCACAGTATTCACATACCCGACCACCGCACTTCAGACGCGGCAATATGTCCTGAACAACGGGAAAACAAAATCAGTGAAATCATCAACAGTGTGAATAACCCTGTTGTACGTCATCGGCTGGGTTTCCTTGTGCGGAGACTAAAAGCGTTAAAGGTCAAAGGCATTCCTGATAACGTAGTTCTGGAATTCGTCCGGTCTGATTTCAAAGGAAAAAAGGCCAAACAAAAATATGAGGAAGCCGTTGAGAACAATCGCAAAGAAAATTTAGAGGCCCGAGAAAATGGCTTCGCTGGAAATATACGCAAATACCGGCTATACAAAGAGCAAAGCGGGGTTGATATGTATGAGTTTCCCGAGAACGATAAACCCAATCAGGCAGCTTGCGATTCCTACAACTTTTCATGCCAGCCGAAACTCCCGATTAGCGAATTAGCCAGCTATCACATAGATCACATTGTGCCCAGAGCGCATGGCGGGAGCGACGACTTCTGCAATCTAATTCTCACAAGCGAAAACAATAACACAATCAAAAGCGACAAAACCCCTTATCAATGGCTATATGAAGGGGATGCCACCAACGCCAAACACAAATGGAAAGCTTTTTGCGCCAGAGTGGAGAAAAGCAATCTCTCTGACAGAAAGAAAAAAATCCTCTGTTCCAAAAATCCCAAGGAACTGATAAAGGATTACACACAACTTGCGGAGACGGCACATATCGCAAAATTGGCACAAAGAATAATCTGCATATTTTTCGGTTGGCCGCAGGGAACAAAGGACTCAGAAAGAAAAGTCATCGTTTCAAATGGAAAGCAGACTCACTATGTCCGCAAATTCTATAAGCTGGACAGACTTCTGCATCCGACCATGTCCAATGATGATTTTGAGAAGCTTGTTACGGTGGGTTTACCCACAGGAAAAACAAAGAAGACCAAAAGAGGTGAAGTAGAGGTCATAGCTTCTTTGGACGAAAAAAATAGAGATAATCCGCGCCATCATGCGCTTGACGCCCTTGTTCTCTCTATGCAACCAGAGATAGCTTGCGGCAAGAATAATAAGGACGGACTGCGCGATGAATTTGTTGAACGACTTGAGCGTAACGTAACCCGCAAAGAAAACGAAGAAGGACATATTTTCACGCTTTTCTGCAAGAGGGCACTTGAAGGCGTCAAACCACGACAAGCGGCATTCGTAAAGCCTGTCTTGGCAGGAACATTGCATGGCATACGCAGAAAAGAGGGTGAATGTTATCTTGTGACACGATACAGCCTGAAAAAACGAGGAAAACATTTGGAACAAGTTGGGGGAACAATGCCAATTGGACCGAATGCTGAATTTCCAACAGTAGCGGGAGAGCATACCATAGCGAAGATGCCAAAGCAGTATATTAGAGATAAAAAAGAACATAAAGGTTATCTTATATGTCGTCCTGCAAATAGCAAACGCAAAAAAGTTAGCTGGCAAATTGAGCCAGTGTATGTATGGGAAACGAAGTGGCAAAAAATGCGCAAAGTATCTGCTGAAAAAGTGGAAGGCATAGCTAAATACGATGGTGTGTCGTTGTTTCTTAGAAGTAAAGAGTTGATAAAACTTGAGAGTCCGTGTCCAATTCCCAATGGCATTATTGATGCAGGGACCTATCGTCTAAAGACGATTACCAGTAAAGGCGATGCCACGATTGAAACGGTTGATGCCTTGAAAGAATACTCCACGAAAATAAATAATTTGATGAATGTTGGCAAAATGCAGTCCGTGCAGAAAAAGCCTGACGAGTTATGAGTTACCACATCGTCCATGTCCTGCGCCACGGCGCGCGGCTTGGGGCGGACAGGGGGTGTCTTACCTGTTCTGCGCCAGATATGCCGGAACGGCGCGCGCCTATTGATGATATTCTTGCGGTAGTGATTGCCGCACGGGGCGTTTCATTTTCCAGCGATTGCATTTCTCGTCTGTTACAGGCCAAAAGCGTTATACTCCATTGCGACGAAAAGTATCGTCCGGCGGGAAAAACCATGCCTCTGTCAGCAGTCGTGCATGGGGAAAGCTTCACCCGCCAGATAAGCTGTGAGCCGCAATTTTGCAATGATGTATGGCAGCGAATTGTACGCGCCAAAGTGCGAAATCAAGCGGTGTTGTTGGACACCATCAAGGCCGAGCATGATTTATGGAAGATGCTTGACCTGCCGGAGCCGGATGAAGGCAACGCCGCGCGGCATTACTGGAAACGTTATTTTCGGATGTACGGCAGAAACCGTCCGAAAATCCGCGAGCGCAGAGATGCGGAACATCCAGTAAATCAACTCTTAAATTACAGTTATGCTATTCTTTCAGCAATACTGCACCGCAGCCTTGTCATCCACGGGTTAAATCCCAGCCTCGGCGTTCATCACCGGTATCGCTTCAAATCCGACCCATTGGTATATGATTTTTTCGAGCCGTTGCGCCCCGTATGCGACTTTTTGCTTTTGCGTTACCATTTGCTTAACCCGCGCAGGGATATAACCGATTGGTCGAAACAGGTAGCCAAGGATCTGGTGGAATTTCGGTTGAAGGTCGAGGGGGGAGAAAAGTCCCTGAAAATCGTGAACGCAATTGACCGCTACGCTGCGTCAGCAGCACGCGCTTTTGAAACCGGGCAGTCCGGGCTTGTTTGTCCGCCCTTATTGCCGGAGCTTAAATTTGAGCAAAAACAAGGATAAAAAGAGCCGCTATAAAATGGGTTGGCTTCTGGTGTTGTTTGATATGCCAGTGATGACGAAAACGGAACGCCGCAACGCCGCCCGTTTCCGAAATGACTTGCTTGATAAAGGCTATTTGATGCTGCAATACTCCGTTTACGCCCGCTGCGCGGTTACGCTGGACCGCAAGGAAAGTCTTGTTTACGAATTGCAGTCAATCGCACCGGATTCCGGCATGATTCAATGCCTGTATATAACCGATGCGCAATGGGGACAGACCGTAGTACTTCATGCCCCGGAAACCAAAAGCAAAAAGGCAATTTCGGAACAACCGCAGATAGGGGAGCAGTTGCAGTTCTGGGATTGAACACAAAAGGCGCGGTCTTATGCGAACGCGCGCTTTATGTGTTCAAACTATATTGAGTGAATGTTCCTGCGTGCTAGATTTAACCAGCAGAGGACAGGGACATTTACTCTTTAGTTAAGACGTGCCAAGAACAGTATATCATGCGAACCAGTTGCTTTGCAAATCTTCGAATCGCGCCAGCTATAATCTAACCATAGGGCAATACATCTTGCCAACCCAAATCGTACCGAAATCGACGGGGCGTCACGGTGTTGCAAAATATAGCCATGACGCATGGATTCAAAATGGCATAT
>JAQTYB010000006.1 GCA_028688475.1 Elusimicrobiales bacterium | reverse complement strand
GATTCGGGCGAAAAGGCCCGGCTGACGCAAAAAAAACGGATGTAAACGACGAAATTTCACGCCTTCCGCAGAAAAATCACACAATTGTAGGGACTTTCAGAAAAATGCCAGTTTCGCAACGGGCTCCGTATAGATTTTTACTTGAGGCAACGCGCTGGCTGCGCAAGCCCGCAAGTATGGTAAAATATACGCAGGGGGAGGTTGACAATGGCAAATAAATTCGCAATCGCGGTTTGCGCGGCGGCAATATTGGCCGCGCCTGTTTTCGCGTCGGATTTCGATGCCATGAAGGCCGGCGCCGGGCAGTTGGCGGTTCAGGTGCCGATGGGCTCCTTCGCCTCTACGGGATTAAAAACCTCCGCAGCCGCGCCGCAGGGAATTCCGCAGATAGCCTGCTATAACAAAGCAATGGCCATGACATACCCCAACGGCGTGAGCATGTCGTTTGACGACGCTATAAGTCTATGTGGCGGCGCGCTGTCGGCGGACGAACCGCTGGAGTGCTACAAAAAGGCGCTGCCAGTGCTCTATCCGAACGGGACCGGGATGATAGTGGACGACGCCATCAAGTTGTGCAACGGCGCGCTGTACGCGGACGCGACGATTGCCTGCTACAACAGGGCTTTGGCCCTTTCTTACCCCGGCGGCTTGCGCATGCGGGCCGATGACGCTATCAAACTGTGCGGCGGCACCCTGTCGGCTGATGCGCCGGCGCTTTGCTACAACAAGGCTTTGGCGATGGCACATCCGGGCGGCGGCAAAATGCGGTTTGATGACGCCATAAATTTATGCCGTGCCCGCAGCGGGATGAAGCAGCAGTAGTTTTCAGTGGTTGTTAGCTTTCACTAACGAAACCCGCGGTTCGTCGAACCGCGGGTTTCATCTTTCGTCCGCGCGTGCCAATATGTTAAATTTATCTATCTTTAGCCGCAGCGCCGGGAGGCCAATGAGCATTTTCCGCGTAAAGCCGGTTGACATGATTTTGAGCGAAGCGCAGGAGGGCAACTGCCTCAAGCGCGCCCTCGGCGCGTTCGACGTTACCATGATAGGAATCGGCGCAATCATTGGCGCGGGCATTTTCGCCACCGTGGGCGCGGCGGTGGTGGGAAGCGCCAGCGGCCACCCGGCGGGACCGTCGCTGATAATATCATTTGCGCTGACCGCGGTGGCCTGCGGGTTCACCGCACTGTGCTACGCCGAATTCGCCGCCATGGTGCCGGTGTCGGGCAGCGCATACACTTACGCTTACGCCACGCTGGGCGAGCTTATCGCCTGGATAATCGGCTGGGACCTTATCATCGAATACGCCATCGGCAACGTGGCGGTGGCGATAAGCTGGGCGGGATATTTCAACGATTTCCTTTCAAGCTTTTTCGGCGTAAGCGTGCCGGTGTGGCTGCGCACGGATTACCGCACTTTCAGCCAGAGCGGGCTGGATTTCACGTCGGTGCCGCATATTTTCGGCGTGCCGGTGATTATAAATATATTCGGACTGCTGATAGTGGCGGCGATTACCGTTCTGCTGCTGCGCGGGATAAAGGAAAGCTCCCGCTTCAACGATGTGATGGTGGGCATCAAGCTGCTTGTGCTGGCGATATTCGTCGGCGTCGGGTTTTACTATTTCGACCCGAAAAACTGGGTGCCGTTCGCGCCGGGCGGGTTCCGCGGAATACAGGTCGGCGCGGCGACGATTTTCTTCGCCTATATAGGTTTCGACGCGGTGTCCACCGTGGCGGAGGAAACGCGCGACCCCAAGCGCGACATGCCGATAGGCATACTCGGCTCGCTGGTCATCTGCACGGTGGTTTATATTCTGGTGACCGCCGCGCTTACCGGCATGATGCCTTTCATGGAAATAAAATCCAAAATCGCCGAGCCGCTGGTGGCGGGACTGGAATATCACCACGCGAGCCGCTGGCTTATCGCGCTGGTGTCGCTGGGCGCGGTGGTGGCGAACACGGCGGTGCTGCTGGTGTTCCAGATGGGCCAGCCGCGCATATTCTTCTCGATGAGCCGCGACGGGCTGCTGCCGCCGGTTTTCGCCAAAGTCCATCCCGTCTACAGAACGCCGTGGGTGACGACAATCTGGACCGGCGTGGTGGTGGGCGTGATGGCAATGTTTTGCAATATTGACGAGATGGTCAACCTCTGCAATATAGGCACGCTGTTCGCGTTCGTGCTGGTCTGCGCCGGCATAATAGTGCTGCGGATAAAAGACCCCGCGCGCCCGCGCCCGTTCCGCGCGCCTGGCGGCTACGCCACGCCGGTATTGGGCATACTGTTCTGCCTCGGTCTGATGCACGGCTTGGGCCGGACAAACTGGATTCGCTTCGGCGTCTGGCTTCTTATAGGACTGGTAATCTATTACTTCTACAGCCGCCACCACAGCGAACTGGAAACGGGGAAGAAGGTTTCTTGTAATGGAGGTTAACCCGGAAATCGCAGTTGGTTGCGAGAACCGAGACGTAAAAGAGCGAAATGGATTCGGCTCAAAAAAATGCGAGCAGGCTCGTTGCCTGTGAGCAGTTTTTTTGAGTCGGAGCCATGAAGCTATTTTACGTCGAATTCCGCAATCCAACTGCGATTTTCGGGTTAAGTATTGTGTCCTCAAAATTCCAGTATGCTTGTTACGGTTTTTGCTGCGGCGAGTCGGGACAGCGGGATGATGCGGATTTTATTTGTGCTTAATGATTTTGCCAGCTTGCCGTCGCAGGGGTAGATAATCGCTTTTATTCCCTGTTTCGCCGTCGGGATTTCTTTTGAGAACGCTTCAAGGCCTCTGGCGTGGGAAGGCGAGGGAGTGGACGTGAATTTGCATTCCAGCGCGTGGAATTTGCCGCGCCACTCCGCTATGAAATCAACTTCGTCATTGGCTGCCGTGCGCCAATAGTAAAGCGCGGGTTTTTCGCCGGAATTGGCAAACAGGCGGAACAGTTCGCCCGCCACCAGATTTTCAAACAAATAGCCGGATTGGGGCCCGTCCAGCAATTGTTTGGTTTCCGAAAGTCCCAGCAGGTTCGACAACGTGCCGGTATCGGCAAAATAAACTTTCGGCGCGTGGATAAGCCGCTTTTTGAATTTCAGGTAAAACGGCGGCAGCGTTATCGTCTGGCAACTCGCGTTCAAAACCGAAAGCCAATTTTTGACCGAATTGACAGATATCCCCGTTTCCGTGGAAACGGAGGACATATTCAGCAACCCGCCGGCCTGGCTTGCCAATACGCGGACGAACTGGCTGAAAGTGTTCAAGTCGCCCACCCGAATTATCTGGCGGACGTCCCGTTCAATATAAGTTGAAAGATACGCATTCTGCCACGCGCGGCAATTCAATTCTTTTCTGCGATGCAATTCAGGGTAGCTGCCGCACAACATCCAGTCGGCGGCGGATTTATGGTTTTTGACGGCGGGGAGGCGGTTTTCGGGATTTTCCGAAAGCGCAAGCGGGTAAAGCTCAAGTATTCCGACGCGCCCGGCCAGAGATTGTGAAACGCCCTGCATCAAAAGAAAATTTTGCGAGCCCGTCAGGACGAACTGTCCCATTTTGTCGCGGTCGCCATCAATGAGTTCCTTGATGTAATTCAAAAGCTCCGGCGCGTACTGGATTTCGTCCATTATAACCGGCGGCGTGTTGCGCTCCAGAAAGCCGCGCGGGTCCCGCAGGGCGAATGCGCGGATGTCCTGAGTTTCAAGGGAGACATAATTATGCGAACCGGACAAAACGGCCTTCACCAGCGAAGTCTTGCCCGATTGCCGCGGTCCGGTAACAATCACGGCAGGGAATTGTTTAAGCGTTGTTCTCAATGCGGGCTCAAGGTTGCGGTGGAAGTAGCTGGCCATGCCTAAATGTTAGATAATTTGCAATTGTTTTGCAAATTGTCAAACATTTCAAACAAGCACCTCGTCGCGGGCGGATGAGCAAGTGGTTGGCATTTTGGGGAATAGACCTCTTGCATAACCCCTGCCGCCCTATCATTGCGAGGAGCGAAGCGACGCGGCAACCTGAGCCCCTTTGTTCCCTGTAGCAAGAGACTAAAACAGGGCTCGGATTGCCGCGCTTCGCTCGCAATGGCTAATCTTACCGTGTCATAAACAACTATTTCTTTATAAATACGAGCCACGAAACACACGAAATGCACGAAAGAGGAACAAACAACGGAGTTTTAGCCGCAGATGAACGCAGATTCTCGCAGATAAAGGCAGACAAAAACGGTTTTGTTTTTAATCTGCGAGTATCTGCGTTCATCTGCGGCTGGGTGCTGTTGTTGTAATTGAAAAGGCTCCTCATTTTTCGTGTATTTCGTGTGTTTCGTGGCTGAAATGCAGCCCTGTGGCTTTGTTGTGTTTGTGACACAGTTAAGACTAATTGGGGACACGGGTTATGCAAGAGGTCTAATGTAAAACGTAACGGCGGGCGCAGTTTCGCGCCAGCCGCTCTTATTCTGCAATGGGGTGAAGATTATCGCGGGGCTCACTAGCGAACTGGTGACGGGGAAGAGGGTTGTTTGCGAGTGACAGCCGGCTGCCATTCAGATTGAGTCGGAACGCAATGCTTGCAAAACTGGATTTTTTCGGTTACGGCTGGGCGGGCAAATGGCATACCGCTTCTATATTGCATCCGTCAGGGTCCTCGACAAAGGCGGCAAAATAATCCGGTCCGTATTCCGTCCACACTCTCGGCGCGTGCTGACTCACGGCCCCGTTTGCCATTGCAGCTTCATAAAACGCCGTGACAGCCGCTCTCGAGGGAGCTTTGAAAGCGATATGTCCCATTGAAGTCGAACCGACCGCTGAACCCGCTGGTTCTTGCACGACAGCGAACGGTGGTTCGTAATGGCCGGCGGGAGTATCCCAGCCGGCGCCTTTCTCATTTATGAAGGCACGGACAAAGCCTAACGGAGCCAGTGTCGCGTTGTAAAAGGCGGCGGCACGTTTTAAGTCGTGTACTCCAATTGAAATATGGTCGAACATTGTATTCACTCCCGCTCATGCGCGTGCCAGGTCAGGGCCAGCAGCGCCAGCGCCAGGGCGCCGGATATCAGCACCAGCATGAAACCGTAATTCCAGCCGTAGTGCTGCACCACTTTGCCGATGCCCAGTTCCGCTATAGTCGCGCCGCCGACGTAGCCGAAAAGCCCCGTCAGCCCCGCCGCAGTGCCCGCCGCTTTTTTGGGAACAAGGTCCACCGCCGCCACGCCTATCAGCATCACGGGGCCATAAATGAAAAATCCAGCCGTGGCCAGCGCGGCCATGTCAACGAAATAATGCCCCGGCGGATTGAGCCAGTAAACCGCCACTGCCGCCGTCACCACCGCCATGTAGGCCATGCCGACGGGGCCGCGCCGCCCGTGGAAAAACCGGTCCGTCATCCAGCCCGCCACAAGCATTCCCGGAATGCCGGCGTATTCGTACGTGGCGAAAAGCCAGCGCGCGTTGTCGCCGGAGCAGCATTTCACGGTCATCAGATATGTCGGCGCCCAGGTCAGTACGCCGTAGCGCACCACGTACACGAAAAGGTTGGCGAACGCCAGTATCCACAGGCACTGGTTGTTTACGATGTGGCCCAGGAAAATCTCCTTCGCGGTCATCTCTTTTTCGCGGTCGGCCACGCCGGTTTCCGGGTAATCGTTTTTGAACTCTTCTATCGAAGGCAGGCCTACGGACTGCGGAGTATCCCGCAGGAAAACCATTATCAGCACGCCCATTATTATCGAGAGGAGGGCCGGCGCGTAGAACAGCGAAGTCCAGGAGGCGAACGCCATCAGCGCGACGCTGCAAATCGGCCCCGCCAGCCCCGCGCCCACGTTGTGCGCCACGTTCCAGACGGCGAACTTGGTGCCGCGTTCGCGGTCGGAAAACCAGTGCGTCAGTATGCGCGCGCACGGCGCCCAGCCCATCCCCTGAAACCAGCCGTTCAAAAACCACGCGCCCGCCATCAGCGGCACTGAATGCAATTGCGTGAAGAACAAATTTATTATGCCCGACGCTATCAATCCCGTTGACATGAAATAGCGCGGATTGGACCTGTCCGACACCGAGCCCATCACGAATTTGCTCACGCCGTACGCCAGCGATAATCCCGTGGCGATAAGCCCCAGGTCGCCGGTGGTCAGTCCCATTTCCTTTATAAGGTAGGGTTTTGCCAGCGAAAAATTGCTCCGCACGAAATAGTAGCCCGCGTAGCCCCAGAATATGGTCAGCATCACTTGCAGGCGGTAGGACGGATAAAGCCTGCCGGCTTCCTCTTTCGAAAGCGGGGTTATGAATCGCGCGGGTTTGTAAATCGAAAAAAGTTTGGAGAGCATACCACCATGCTAGCAATTTCCCGGCGGGAATTTGTACCATAATTACGAACTTATGCCAACCATTGAAAGATATGACGCGATTATAGTGGGTGCCGGCGTGACCGGCGCGGCTATCGCGCGGGAACTCTCCAAATACAAGCTCCGCGTCCTCCTGCTGGAAAAAGAGGCGGAGCCGGCTTTCGGCGTGTCGAAGTCCAACAGCGGCATCATCCACGCCGGGACGCAAAATCATCCTGATTCGCTAAAGGGCAGGCTGTGCGTGGCGGGCAACAAGCTCATCCGCGAGATTTCCGCGGAGTTGGGCGTGCATTTCGTGGAGGTGGGCCAGCTCATAGTGGTTTTCGACGAGGCGGACGTCGCCGAACTTGACAGGATAAAGCGCGAAGGCGAGGAACTCGGCATAAAGGACATGCAGATAGTGCGCAGGGACTGGCTTTCGCTCTACGAGCCTAACCTCGGGTCGGAAATAGTCGCCGCGCTGTATGTTCCCTCCGCCGGAATAATAAGTCCCTACCGCCTGGTTTACGATTTGACTGAAAACGCGGTCAAAAACGGCGTCGTGCTCAAAACCTCGCACCGCGTCGCCGGCATACGCCGGCTGAGCGGCGGCCCGTACCGTTTCGAGGTGGAGGCCGCCGGGAGCAAATACCAGACGCGCTTTCTAATCAACGCCGCCGGGCTTTTCGCGGACAAGGTGTCCGCAATGGTGGGAGTAACCGATTTCAAAATAACGCCGCGCAAGGGCGAGGAATACCTGCTGGATAAAAAGCGCGAGCATATAGCCAACCATCTCGTGTTCCCGCTGCCGACGCCGACTTCAAAAGGCATCCTGATAATCAAAACCTCCGACGGCAATCCGATGATAGGCCCCACCGCCCGCGACACCGGGGACAGAAGCGACCTCGCCACCACCGAGGAGGGACTTAACGAAGTCCTTGCCGGCGCGCGCAGGATGATGCCTTCAATAGAAAGGGGCGATATAATCGCCTATTTCGCCGGATTGCGCCCCGCCGCCGGAAAAGACTTTATCATCCGCCATGAAACCGCCGTGCCCGGTTTTGTGAACGTGGCGGGCATACAGTCGCCGGGGCTTACCGCGGCGCCCGCCATAGCGACAATGGTGGTCGGCATACTGCACGGCAACGGGCTGGTTTTGACGCCCAAAAAGAACTTCCACAGCACGCGCGAGAAGACGACTCACCTGTTCGAGATTCCGCTCTCCAAAACGCGCGAGCTGATACAGAAAGACCCCTCCTACGGCGACATAGTGTGCCGCTGCGAGATGGTGTCCGCCAAGGAAATCCGCGAGGCGATACGGCGCGGCGCGCGCACCATGGACGGCATAAAATTCCGCACCCGCGCGCAGGCCGGGCGCTGCCACGGCGGCTTCTGCACGACGCGCATCATGAAAATCATGCAGGAAGAGCTGGGCATGACCGTCGAAGAGATAACAAAGCGAGGCGAAGGCTCCGAACTTGTCAGGGAGGAAAGACGCCATGGATGAGCGCGAACTTGTGGTGGTGGGCGGCGGCCCGGCGGGAATGGCGGCGGCGCTGGCCGCCGGCGCAGCGGGAGTGAAGGACATCCTGCTTCTGGAACGCGACCAGCATCTGGGCGGAATATTGAACCAGTGCATTCATCCTGGTTTCGGGCTGCACCGTTTCAAAGAGGAACTCACCGGCCCGGAATACGCCGACCGTTTCGTTAAGCAGGTGACTAAAACCCCGTCTATAGAGGTAAGCCTGCGCTCTTTTGTGGTCAAGCTCACGAGCAATATGAAAATCTCCTACCTGCGTCCCGGCGCGCTGGAAGAGGTGCAGGCGAAATCCGTCATCCTGGCCACCGGCTGCCGCGAGCGCACGCGCGAGATGATACCCATTCCCGGCACCCGCCCGTCGGGAATATATCCCGCGGGGCTGGCGCAGAAGATGATTAACATGGAAGGCTGGATACCCGGAAAAGAGGCCGTTATCGTCGGCTCCGGAGACATCGGCCTCATCATGGCGCGGCGCATGGCGCTGGAGGGAATGAAGGTCAAGGCGGTAATAGAAATACAAAAACAGTCGCGCGGCCTCGCCCGCAACGTGGCGCAGTGCCTCGACGATTACGGCATACCGCTTTACCTGAGCCATAAAATCGCGAGGATAGAGGGCGCCGACCGCGTTGAAAAAGTGGTGGTGGCCGCGGTGGACGACGCTTTTTGCGAAAAACCCGGCACGCGCTTTGAGCTTTCCTGCGACACCGTGCTGATATCCGTCGGCCTCATCCCGGAAAACGAGTTGCTCGAAATGGCGGGCGCGCAGGTGGACCGCAAAACCAATACCCCCGTCGCGGCGGAAGTCAACCGCACCTCCATACGCGGCATGTTCGCCTGCGGCAACGCCTGCAAGGTCTATGACCTCGTGGATTCCGTCACGCGCGACAGCGAGAAAGCCGGCCAGATGGCGGCGCAGTTTCTCAAGGAGGGCAAATGAGCCGCAAGCTGATTTGCATAGAATGCCCGCAGGGCTGCTCGCTTGAAGTGGCGCTCGAAGGAAACAAAGTCGTGTCCGTAACCGGCAACACCTGCCCGCGCGGCGACAAGTACGCCCGCAGCGAAATAGAAAACCCGGTCCGTACCTTCACGTCCTCGGTGCTGGCGGAGGAGCTGGATATCAAAATGCTGCCGGTGCGCACCAGCGGCCCGATACCCAAAGCCGGACTGCTGCCCGCCATGCGCGAGGTCAAAAAAATACTCGTGTCGGCGCCCGTGGAAACCGGCGCGGTCCTCGCTGAAAACTTCATGGGAACCGGCGTGAACCTGGTAGCCTGCCGCCCCGCGAATAAACCTCCAATGGAATAGGTTATTCGGAACATTTTGAATGCATCAAATGGCAGGCAAAGTTTTGCTATAGTATAAACGCTGGTTATCGGGAGTTGCTGTCGCCTTTGGAGGGTGAAATCAAAGGCAAGAGAGGGTTATTATGCTCAAAAGACTGTATACGGACAACTACCGTTGTTTAGTCAATTTTGAGATGCGTTTCGACAAGTTGAACCTGTTAATGGGACCCAACGGCGCGGGTAAATCCACTATTTTTGATTTGCTTTCCGGAATTCAGCGTCTTATCTCTGACAAAGCTCAAATTTCCGAAATCTTTCCCCCTGACTCTATCACCGCATGGGTCAAAAAAGGTGAAAAAGCTGAACAGATTTTTGAATTTGATGTCCAAAGCGAATATGGACTATTTTCTTACAAACTGGTCATTTCGCATAACCCTGAAAGAAATAAACAACGCATAGAGCTTGAGCGTTTGTTGCTTGATGGAAAACCTTTATTTGAGTTTCAACAAGGCAATGTTAAACTGTACCACGACGACCATAATCCAGGCCCCGAATATCCAGGTGATTGGTCGTTATCAATGCTTGCAACAATCCCGGCAAGGGTCGATAATAAAAAGCTTACGTATTTCAAAGAATGGGCAAGCAAGCTATTCATTGTGAGCCTCCAACCAAGAGCTATTAAATCCGAAACAGAAAAAGAATCTGATTGGCTTGAGCACGACGGCACGAATTTTGCCTCCTGGTATAGATATCTTTCCCAAGAGCATCAAGACAAAATAATGCCGTTAACGCAGCAATTGCAGAAAACAGTTTCTGGATTCTATGCATTTAAGCTCGTTGAGGCCGGAAAACAAAGGCTGCTCAAGGTCGGATTTAAAACCGAAGAGGCGAATGCTTCGCCAGTTTGGTTTGATTTCGGACAGCTTTCAGATGGTCAGCGTGTAATATTTATCCTATATTCTCTTCTGTTTGGTTTGCAGGGCACGGGACATTCATTGTTTCTTGATGAGCCTGAAAATTATATTGCCCTGCCGGAGATACAACCCTGGCTTCTGGAACTTAATAATGCTTGTCAAGATGGGTTGATTCCTCAAGTCATTATCATCAGCCATCATCCTGAGTTAATTGATTATCTGGGACCTGAATGCGGGAAATGGATAAAGCGTGATTCTCTCGGTCCAGCACGCATCGGGGAAATGCCTAAGCAAATTGAACAAGGCCTTAAGCTTTCCGAGCAAATCGCCAGAGGCTGGACTGAATGAGCGCACGACGTGCAAGAATTGTTATCCTTTGCGAAGACAACCAGCACGAAGCTTTTATTCGGCGATTCCTATACGGGATGGGTTGGGAAGGACGGGATTTGCGTATTGAAAAAAGCCCTTCAGCTTCCGGTTCTGCGGAACAATATATAAGAGAACTGTTTCCAAAGGAACTTCCTGCATATCGTAAAGAGCGTAACAAAGGAAGCAATGTCGCTTTAATCGCAATGATAGATGCAGATTCCAAAAGCGCAGATGAACGGATTGGCGAGATAAGAGTTGAATGCGAATCCAGACAAATTCCGTTCCTAAACAACAATGATGCCGTTGTTATTGCAATTCCCCGCCGTAATATAGAAACATGGATTAGGCATCTTGAAGGGGAAATCGTGGACGAAACAACAACATATCCTAAATTGGACAAAGAAAGAAATTGCAAAAAAGCAGTGAGTAATCTTGTGGACAGATGTTTGGGTCGGTCTGCAATTCCAATCATTTTACCGTCGTTAGCCGCTGTGTGTGCTGAGTATAAATCCAGAATCAAATCTCTTTTATAGCCCAAAAAAAGCCCCCGAGCGGGGGCTTTTTTGCCGGAACAAAAACCGAGCCGGCTACTGCTGCATAGCCTCAAGGCGCGCTATGCGCTCTTCCAGCGGCGGGTGGCTGGCAAACAGCATGGCGATACCGCCGCGCGGCCTGTCGGATATCTTCAGCGTCGCCATCGAGGCGGGCTGGCGCGGGTCGTGATACTTCACGGTAAGTTGCAACGCGCGCAGCGCGCCTATCATCTTGCCGCGCCCGGCGAGGTTTGCGCCGCCGTTGTCCGCCGCATATTCGCGCGCGCGGGAAAACCACATCACCGCCATCATTCCCAGCAGGCTCAGCAGTATTTCCATGACGATTGTCACCAGAAAATTCACTATGGGCCGCATATCCTCCTTGACGCTCTGGCTGGCCGCGAACGCGATGACCCGCGCGAGGAACATCACAATCGCGTTCATTATACCCTGCAAGAGCGTCATGGTGACCATGTCGCCGTTTGCGACGTGGGAGATTTCGTGCGCCAGCACGCCTTCAATCTGGTTTTTGTCCATCGAGCCCAGCAGTCCTGTCGAAACCGCCACAAGCGCGCGGCTGCGCGTGGGGCCGGTGGCGAAAGCGTTGGGCTCGGGGCTTTCGTAAATGCCCACTTCCGGCATTCGGGGCAGTCCGGCGGCTTTTGCCAGCGAATGCACCACATTTACCAGTTCGGCGAGGTTATGGTCATTGGTGTTGGGGTCTATGACTTCCACGCCCATCATCCATTTCGCCATCATGCGCGAAATCGCCAGCGAGATGAACGCGCCGCCCATGCCCCAGACGAGGCAGAAAATCATCAGCGAGGCATAATCTATTCCGTTGGCGCTCAGATAGGGCCGGACGCCGAGCAGTTGCAGCGTGACGGACAACGTGACCAATATCAGAATATTGACCATCATGAACAGGAAGATTCTTTTGAAGAAACGCATAGTTACCTCCTTTTTTGTGTCAGCTATGGAAAAATTTTAGCACTTTTTCGCGCCCGCGGCGCGCGAACTGGTACAATATTGCCATGAAGCTGCTGAAAATAGCCGTCGGCATGAGCGGCGGCGTGGATTCCACCACGGCGGCATGGCTGCTCAAAAATCAGGGCCACGAGGTGACCGGCGTCACCATGTCGGTATGGGACGGCGCGTCCGCGCCGTCCGCCGCAGCCGGCGGAAATTGCGGCTGCGGCCCGCTGCGCGGCGGCTGCTACGGCGCCGACGAGCCGGAGGACATCGAGAAAGCGCGGCAATTCGCAAAACGCATCGGCATAAAGCATATCACCGTGGATTTGCGCGCGGAATACAAGTCCTGCGTGCTGGATTATTTCAGGAGCGAATACCTCGCAGGCCGCACCCCGAACCCCTGCGTCCGCTGCAACCGGCTGGTGAAACTAGGCCTGCTACTGGAGCGGACCCGCGCGGCGGGCTGCGATTTCGATTTTTTCGCCACGGGGCATTACGCGCGGATAGAAAACCGCGCCGGCAGGTTCGTCCTGAAAAAAGGCGCGGACCCGCGCAAGGACCAGTCTTATTTCCTGTGGGGACTGGGCCAGGCTCAGCTTTCAAAACTTTTGTTCCCGCTCGGCGAACTGACAAAGCGCGAGGTATGCGCGGCGGCGCGCGATGCGGATTTAGCCGACGCGGCGGAACAGCCCGAAAGCCAGGATTTCGTCAGCGGCGGCTATTCGCGGCTTTTTTCCGCGAATGCCGGCGCGCCCGGCCCGGTGCTCGACACCGGGGGCAAAATCATCGGCGAGCATAAGGGCATAATCCATTACACCGTCGGACAACGCAAGGGCATGGGCATAAGCGGAAATAAAGAGCCGTTGTATGTGGTGGAAATAGACGCGGCGCGCAATGCCGTCATCGTCGGCCCTAAGGAAAAACTGCTTTCAGGCTCAATACGGGTTTCGGAACTCAACATGGTGGCGTTGCGGGAAATAATCGAGCCGTTCACCGCGCGGGTAAAAATACGCCAGCAGCACGCGCATGTCGCGGCGGTCATCCAGCCGCCGGAAAACGGTATCCTCCGCGCTGATTTCGCCACGCCGCAGTTTGCCGTAACGCCGGGGCAAAGCGCCGTTTTCTACGATGGCGACACCGTACTGTTCGGCGGGGTGATAGCGAAATGACCGGAGCTGCAATCCTGTCGCTTTTGCGGCTTGAAAAAAAGGAAGACATCGCCGCGCTCTACAGGCACGCGCACGATTTCCGCCTAAAAAACGTAGGACCGAAGGTTTATCTGCGCGGGCTCATTGAGCTAAGCAACACCTGCGTCAAAAACTGCCTTTATTGCGGCATCCGGCGCGACAATAAATCGGTACAGCGGTTTTCAATGTGCGTCGACGAGATAAGGGAATCCGCGCTCTGGGCGCACCGGAACGGCTACGCCTCCATAGTGCTGCAATCCGGCGAACGCGCCGACGAGGAATTCGTTTCGCTGATTGAAACCGCTCTCGCGCAAATCTCGGAAAAAACCGGCGGCAAAATGGCCGTTACCATTTCGCTGGGCGAGCAGTCCCGCCGGACTTACGAGCGCTGGCTCAAAGCCGGCGCGCGCCGCTACCTGTTGCGGATAGAAACCTCAAACCCGCAGCTTTACGAAAAACTGCATCCGTCGGACCACAGCTTCGCGGAGCGGCTGGACTGTCTGCATACTCTCAAGGACCTCGGCTACCAGTTGGGCACCGGCGTGATGATAGGGCTGCCGTTTCAGACGGTGGAAAATCTCGCCGACGATATAATTTTTTTCAGGAAAATAGACGCCGACATGATAGGAATGGGGCCTTACATCCCGCACAAGGATACGCCGCTCGCCGCCGGCGCCGCCGATTTCGACGCGGAACGCAACCTTGAGCTTTCGCTCAAAATGATAGCCGTTGCGCGGCTGGAGCTTGCCGACGTCAATATCGCCGCCACCACCGCGCTGCAAACGCTGCACCCGACGGGGCGAGAGATGGGGCTCCTGGCGGGCGCCAACGTCGTCATGCCCAACCTGACCGACACGAAATACCGCCCGCTTTACAAACTCTACGAAGGCAAACCCTGCCTCGACGAGAACGCCGAGATGTGCCGCAACTGCCTTGAAAACCGCATCAAATCCCTGGGCGAGGAAATCGCCTACGGCGACCCCGGCGACCCGCTTCATTTCAGACGCCGCCTCAGGCGGCAAACTTACCTTTAGTTCGATTAAACAGGAGGAATACCCGGATGAAAAAACTGATGATGGCGGTATCGGTGGTTGTGGTTGCGGGAGCCGCGCTGGCAGCGGCGCAGCAACCCGCCGCGCCCGCGCCGGAAGCCGGAAAACCGGCGCATGAATGCCCAATGGCCCGTAAAAAGGGCGGCAAACCGTGCGGCTGCATGGCGCTGCTCAGGGACGCGCAGGTCAAGGCCGTCAATATCCAAAACGGCGTCACCGTGGAAATAACTTCGGCTGACGCGGCTGTTGTGAAGAAATTGCAGGAATTGGCCGCAGCTCATATCAAGGACGGCAAATTCCTCTGCGATTGCGCGAAAATGCGCCGCTCCGGCAAACCCTGTCCGAAAAAGATTCACGAAACCAGAAAATAGCCGACTTGCGCAGCCCGCAGTCCCACAGGATTGCGGGCTGCGTTTTATTCATGCCGGATTCAGAAGATTATTGCGACCTGGCAGCTATTGCGCGCGATTTCAGGCGCGCAATGTTGCCGTTAGTTTTGGCGGCGATGGTTTTGTTGTCCCTTTATTCCTCGCTGCGCACGGTTTGTTTGCTGAACCTGCGCGCGTTGTCCCGCCGTGAAGATAAAGTTACAGCCTACCTGAAACGTTTTGACGCCGCGAAACACGCGCTGGCCGGAATAGGCGAAGCGGGCTATATTGACGACAAGGAGGCGGGCGCCTACAGAAAACTGGCCCAGTACGCCATGCCGCGCACCGTCATCTCGGACGGGACGGATTCCAGGTACGTGCTTGGCAATTTCCATTCCAAACCGGCAATCCCGCGCGGGTTTCGCATCATTTCCTCAAACACGGCGGGCGCAGTTGTTTTGAAGCGGGTGTCCAGATGATATACGCGCTGTACCTGTTCGCGCAACCGCTGGCCGCCGGGTGGGCCGCGCTGGAGTTTGTTTATCCGTCCGAAGAAAAAACCGGCCTGGCCAAACTGCTGCTGCGCGGCTGCGCGGCGTGGGGGCTCGGCTGCGGCATTTTCGCGCTGCTCTGTTTTTGCTGGCTGTTATCGTTTCCCGGCTGGATGCGGTTGTATCCCGTTTTTGAAGCAGCCGCCACGGCCGCGCTTTGCGCGGCATGGCTTGCGTTCGGGCGGCAAACGCCGGCATTTGAACGCAGTGAACCGTCAAACAACATTATTTTCCGCATTTTGTCGCTGGCGTTGACGGTGGAGATTCTGTGCGCGCTGGCCATATTCGCGCACGCCGTTATCGTCAGCCCGCACGCCGGGTTCGACACGTGGGCGTTCTGGAACCTGCGCGCAAAAATTATATACGCCGCGCCGGCGGATTGGCTGCGGCTTTTCGCGGACATCAACTGGCTGCCCAACCATAACAATCCGCTGTTTCTGCCGCTGCTGACCGCGCGTTCCTGGACCGTCGGCGGCGGATTTTCGCCGGCCGCGCCGTGCGCCGCGGGGCTGCTTTTTCTGGCGGGCTCGGCGGCGGCGCTCTACGCCGCGCTCAGCCGGCTGAAGAATACCGAAACCGGATTGATTGGTGTCATCATACTGCTCGGCAACACCCGTTTTTCGTGGCTCGCGGCGGGGCAGCTCGCCGACATCCCGCTGGCATTTTTCATGCTTGTCTCGTCGGCGTTTCTGGCGGCGGGAAATGAAGATTCTCCGCGCGCCGCGCTGGCGGCGGGAATATTCGCGGGACTGGCGGCCTGGACAAAGACGGAAGGCGCCGTTTTTTTATTCTGCGCGGGAACGGCGCTTATCCTGGCGGCAGCGGTATTCAAAGGACGCGGGAGGCTGGCGCTTTTCGCGGCGGGAGCCGCGCCGTTTCTGGCCGCGGCGGCTGTCTGCAATATCTGCTGCCGGAGCGGCGGAGCATTGAATTATTTTCAGCCACTACCCGCCTCTGAATTGGTGTGGAGGATACGGACCATGCTCGGCGCGGCGCTGGCTTATGCCGCTTCGGTCAATTGCGCGGTAATAAGTTCGGCGTTGTTGCTGGTTTTGATTCCCGTTCTGGGATTCCCCGCGGAAAAGGCGGCGCGGCGAAGCATTTTTATCGCAGGCTGCCTGCTGTGCCTGCTTCTGGCGGCGTACGGCGCGGCTTGCGTAGTCACGCCGGGCGATATCCGCACCATCGTGATACGCGACTCGCTGCAACGACTGTTCGCGCAATTGTGGCCGCTGGCGGTTTTCGCCTTCCTGCTGACGTTGCCCACGGACATTTTCCGGCAATCCAATCAAGCGTGAGTTCTTCCCGAACCGTCGTCGCCTGTCAATTCCGATATCGTCGTGGTGCAGGAGTGGTCGGTGCGGTACCAGTAATCCTTGCGCCGGATGGTGACTATGCTCACGAACGATATCGGTATCCCCAGCGCGAGGTAGAACCAGGGCATGATGAGGTAGGTGAAGTACATCCTGAGGCTGCTGCGCTCCCTCGTGAGGGCGTAGGCGGGCCAGAGGTAGACGGGCACCCAGTTGATGAGTTTTTCGGAAAAGCGCGCTCCGGGCGGATGGTCGAATATCCAGAAAAGCAGGCTGAACGAATCACGGTAGACGTACATCGAAAGCGCGATGAATCCGATAATGACGAAGCGGTAGCACATCGAAAAACGTATAAACTCCTCCAGCGCGCATTTGTCCCGCCGCTGCGTCGCCCGCAGGAAAAGCCCCGCCAGATGTTTGTTGGCGACGTAAAGCGCGCCGCGCGTCCAGCGGATGCTGCGATGCACCATCTGGTTTATGGTGGACGGCTCCTCGTCGTAAATCGTGATTTCCTGCGCGTAGTGTATATGCACGCCGTGGCGCACGAGCCGCGCCTGCATCTCTATGTCCTCGGCGATGGCGCCGGGGTCCCACGGAAAGCGGCGCACGATGTCGGCCGCAAAGCACATCCCCTTGCCGTGCAGCGTGGCCGACAGGCCCAGCCGGTGCTTGGGCATCTGGCCGTAATAATTCTGCGTGAGCTGATTGACGTGGCAGACGCGGGTGATGAGGCTGTCGTCTGGATTGCGCGCCAGCTCGCGGGCCTGTATGACCTTCTCGCCGGAATTGAGATGGAAATTCATCCCCTTTAGAAAGTCGGGATGGGCTATGGAGTCGGCGTCGAAATAACAGAAGGCGTCATGCTTGCGCGAGTCGAGCAGCACGGTTTCCAGCGCCAGCAGCGCGCGGCTTTTGCCGCGCGGGCAGTCCCCGTCGTAAACGAACACGTGCGCGCCGCGGCTCCTGGCGATTTCGGCGGTTTCGTCGGCGCAGTGGTCGGCCACCACGTACACTTCAAAAAGCTCTTTGGGATAGTCCAGCGCCAGCAGATTGTCAACCGCGCCGGCGATGACGCCGGCCTCGTTGTGCGCGGGTATGATGATTGCGAAGCGGTTCAGCGGCAGGCTTTCACGCAGCACGGCGGTGCGGCGCTTTATTCCCCAGAAACTAATCAGGAAAGAGGACAATCCGACGCTGAAAACATACAACTGCAAAAAATTGGAAACGGTTACGAGAAACAACCGCACGAATTCATATTGCAATATGTGCATCTGAAATTATGTCCTCCGCAGGATACTTTCATTAAAGCACAAAAACTATCCGCCCTCAATATACGGCCAGATTCAAAAAAGTTTCCATACGCGCTATTTCGGCGTCAAGTTTCCTTCGAAAATCGCTACCGCCGGGACGTTTTCCAATGAACCCCGTTTCGACATTCAGGCGGTTTTTAATTACCCCCGCGTTCACCCAGCCGATTATGTCGTCCCCCCACAGCAGCGGCATCGCGTAATAGCCGCGAACCCGCTTTTTCGGCGGAGTGTACGCTTCAACCCGGTAAGACCACCGCCAAAGATGTTCGAACCGCCGCCGGTCCCAGACCAGCGGGTCAAAGGGGGCGAGAAAACGCACTTTGCGCGGCGCTTCTTCGCGCGGCGGTTTGCCTGCCGGCCATACATAGGCGATACCATCTATCATCTCCCGCCGGAGTTCGCCGGAACACAGCATGTCGGCCAGCACCTTGCGCGAATTGCCGAAATCGGGGAATGAACGGCGCAGGAGGGGGGCCAGCGCCGCCTGAAAACTTTTTTCAGGCGCGGGGGCGAGAATGTTCGCGATAACCAGGGCCAGTTTCCGCAAGCGTTCAGCCTGCGGCATGGGGTCGGCGGACGCTATCGCGGCAGCATAAATCCGAATGCCGTTTTCCCGCCGGGCAACCCGCAGCAGTCCGCGATAGTGCAGTTTTTCCAGCGCGTGCTTTGTGGCTTTCGAGTGTCCGCCCCATGCGTTGACTATCCGTTCGCGTCCGAAATGCGCTTCCAGTTCGCGGGGGTGCGTTTCGCCGGCGCCGCAAACAGCGGCGAGAATTTTCTTCTCAAATTCAGTCAGGCCGGGCGTTTTGCGCGGATGCAGCAACCGCCAGACATCCCTGAGGAGAAAACCGTAAGTGTAGTGCAGGATATCCTCTTCGAGATTCAGCGACGGATACAGGCGCTCAAGGTCGCCAGCGCGATAATCCTTGACCCGGTGGCGCAATATCAAATCCTGCGCCCGCGCCGGCGAGCGAATCGGGTCCGCCTGCACGAACGCCATACGGCGCAGCGCGGCCTTGAGCGTAGCCGGCTGAAAAAGTGATTGCGCTATCGCGTGCGCGCGCAAACGGCGCAGTTTTGTCATTTGGAAAGCACGCCGTTCATGAATTTTTGTATGGATTGCGCGAGCAGCGCCGGTTTCTCGCAGGCGAGAAGTGCCCGCCCGCCGCTAATTGTTTCCAATAGCGAATATCGGAGTAAATCCGCGCGGCGTATTCACGCGGCGCATGTTCTATCGGCTGCGTGGCGTTGAGGGTTACGCCTACTGGCACGGAGACTTTTGTGTCGGCGGTGCGCAGCCACGGTCTGTTTTTTTCATCCCGAAGGTAAACACGGTTTGCCGAGTTGAAGCTGTTGGTGAACCAGTACAGTGAAACCTGTGCCAGCAGATGTTCCAGCGGGATACATTCCTCAAGCAGGCGCTCCGGGTCGGTCCAATCCCGCCATTTTTCCAAAATCCATGCCGCTGTCGCCGCCGGAGAATCCGCCAGACCATAGGCGGCGGTTTGCGGTTTGGTGCGAAAAAGCGGCATATATGCTCCGAGTTCCTTATCCCACGCTTGCTGCACCTTGATGTATTTGGCCTCATCTTGCGTCAAGGGTGGCGCGCCGTCGCCAAGAAAAGGCGGAGGCAACCCCGGCTCCGTGGTGTGGTAGGCGATTATACGTTCGGGAAACCTGAACGCTCCGAAACTAATCATGGAAGCCGCGACATCGTACGCATGCACGGCAAAACGTTCATATCCGAGGCCGGACATAAGTTGAAAAAGAGAGTCTGAATAATCGCAGAGGTCCCATGTGCCGTCAAGTTTTGGTTTGGAAAAACCGAATCCCGGCAGAGAAGGTATGATTACGTCGAACGTGAGGTTCCCCGGCGCGCCGGAGTCCGGCAGCGATGAAAGAAGTTTTCCCAACTCCATCATCTCGAGGAAACTGCTGGGCCAGCCGTGGCAAAGCAATAATGGAACTGCGCGCGGCGAGCCGGATTTCATATGGATGAAATGAATATCCGCCCGCTTTTGTTTCATCAAAAACTGCGGTTGCGCGTTGATTTCTCCTTCAATTGTGCGCCAGTCGAAATTTTCCAATTCCGCGAGAAAGCGTTTGATAAAATCCCTGTCGGTTCCGTATTTCCAGCCGCTTGCGTCCAGCGTATCGGGCAGACGCGTATGTTTAAGGCGGCGGCGCAGGTCGTTTATTTCATTGTCGGGGATTTTTACGGAAAATGGAGCTATGTCCGCTTTATTCATGCGGCCTCGATTCTCACATCAGCTTCTTTGTTTCCGACAAGGACTCGCCTATCATTTCGGCGGCGTAGTTCAAATCCTTCGGGGTATGGCGATAGGCGATGTAGCCGTGGTGGTACGGCTGAAGGAAAACCTTGCGGCGTATCAACTGCGTGTAAAACTCCGTGCGCAGCTTTTTGTAGAGGCCGGTTTCGTCTTTATCGAAGGTGATGAAAGGCATCCACGGCGCGCCGGTGATGCGGCAGGGTATCCCGCTGTTTGTGATGATTTTCGACACTTTTTTGGCGAATTTAGTCCCGCGCTCGCGGATTGTATCGAGGATGGCATCGCGCTCCAGCATTTCTATCGTTTTAAGCGCGGCGACCTGCGCGAGGCTGTTGGGGAAGAAAGTCGAACTGAGGAAAACCTTTTGTTCCAGCATGTTCATAATCTCGGCTTTGCCGACCACCGCGCTCAGTTCATAACCGTTTGCAATGGCCTTGCCGAAAACCGACAGGTCCGGCGTGACGCCGAATTCCTTCTGCGCGCCGCCGAGATTCACGCGGAAGCCGGAGCGGATTTCGTCGAAAATCAGCACCGCGCCGTGGCGGTGCGCCAAATCGCGCGCGCCTTCGAGAAAACCGGGCTTGGGCATCTGCACTTCGTGCGCCAGCGGGTGGCCCACCGGAGTTACGATGACGGCGGCGGTGTCGTTGGCGTTGGCTTTCAGCAAAACTTCAAGCCCGTCGAGGTCGTTATAATGGAACTCGCTCACGTCCTCGTAAAGTTTGGCGGGGATGCCGCCTTTCACTTCCACGCACCAGTCGTGCCAGCCGTGATAGCCGCAGCGCAGCACTTTCGTGCGTCCGGTGTAGCCGCGGGCTATGCGCACGGAGGTGCTGGTGGCATCGGAGCCGGTTTTCACGAAGGCGGCTTTTTCGCAGGAGGGGATAATTTGCTTGAGTTTTTTCACCAGCTCGTTTTGATACGGCTGGGTGAGCGACATGCAAAAACCTTTCGTTTTTATTTGCGCGATGACGGCGGCGTCTATCTCGCGCTCGCGGTGGCCGATTATTATCGGGCCGTAGGCGCAAAGCATGTCTATATATTCGTTGCCGTCAACGTCGGTGACGCGGCCCCCTTTGGCCGAGTCGAAAAAAATCGGATACTCGCCGGGAACGAAATTATAGGGGCGGCGTATTCCCGCCACCGCGCCCGGCACCAGTTCCCAGGCTTCCTTGTAAAGCGCATTGGATTTGTCCAATATCAGTTTTTCAGCCATTTTATCACCTCGATAAACCGCATCCCCCCGCTCCCCATTATAACAAAATATCTCAAAAGACCCCTCGTCATCGCCGGGGCTTTCTTGCTCACCTGGCTTTCTCTAATTTTGTATAGTGTATATAGCGATACGGACACGGTTTAACACCCCCGATTTCTCCCGCTGGAGGTATGGTATTGTGAAGAGAAGAGAGTTGGTCAAACATATCACCGAGCAAGGCTGCGTGTTGCTGCGCGAGGGCGGAAAATATTCCATATTCCAAAACCCCGTCACCGGCAAGGAAACGCCGGTGACCCGCCACACCGAGATAGTGGATTTCACCGTCCGCAAAATCTGCCGGGACCTCAGCATAGACCCGCCGCGCTGATTCGGAACTTCCCGATGAAATTGAGGAAAATATTCCTCGCGGCCCCGCTTGCGCTATGCGCCTGCGCCACCGTTGCGCATGTGATAGAGTGGGTGCCCGCCGGCCCGTCATTTGCGCCAAAAAAGACGGAGGAAGTAGCGGTTTTCCGCTCCAAAGCCGAGGTGAAGCATCCGTTCGGCGTCATCGCGCTGCTGCACGGCTGGAGGGTGCCCGCCGGCGACACGAAGTCTCTTGAAAAACAAATCGCCCGCGCGCGGGAAATCGCCGCTCAAAACGGCGCGGACGCGATTGTGGCCGACGAAATCAACCAAGCGCTCGAACCGTCTCCGTTCACGCCCATGCCGGGCAAGACGCCCGAGACCCATATTTATGGCATCGCAATCAAATATACCGACTCGCTCACCGGCCCGGAGCGCAAAATCATCGAAAACTGGCAGCCGTGAAGTGAAAATCGCCTCCTCTCCCGCCGAATGCCTCGCGTGGAAGGGGCTGGCCGTCGTGGTGGATGTGCTGCGCTGCTCCACCAACATCTGCGCCATGCTCAAGCGCGGCAAGCCCTGCGTGCGCATTTACGCCGACAAGAAAAAGGCGGTTGCCTGGCATAAAGCGCATCCCGAAAGCGATTTTTTCTCGGAGCTGGAATTCCCGCCGGAGTTTGCGAAGTACGACAATTCGCCCTGGCAGGCGCTGGAATCCGACCCCGCGCGCCCCGCCGTGCTGGTGACCGGCGCGGGCACGAAAGCGGTCATAGGGCTGAAAAACGCGGATGAGGTTTACATCGGCTGCTTCGCCAATTTCCCGTGCGTGGTTTCAAAATTGAAGCAAACCGGCAAACCCGCGTTGATTGTGCCGGCGGGAATTTTTTACCTCGGGCATACAGAGGACGCTCTTTGCGCCGCGGCGCTCAAAGCCGCGGCTTCGGGCGAGCCTGCCGCCGCAAAACGCGCCGTGTCGGCGCTTAAAAAAAGCGGACGCATTGAGGAATTCCTCGCCATGCGCAAGGAAACCGGGGAAAAAGACGTAAAGATAGCGCTCAATATCGGCGGACTTGCCGTGCTGCCCAAAATCGAAGTTTTCGGCGATTACGGCATCGCCTCGGACTCGTTGAAAAATGCCAGCGAAAAAAGCTGAAAAAGCGATAGTGCTGCTGTCGGGCGGGCTGGATTCTTCCACCTGCCTCTACTGGGCCAAAAGCAGGGGCTACTCCTGCCGCGCGCTGTGCATCTCTTACGGGCAGCGCCATTCGCGCGAACTGGAAAGCGCGCGCAAAATCGCAAAACTCGCCGGGGTGCCGCTCACGCACGTCAAGCTTGGCCTGCCCTGGCTTGCCGTCAGTTCGCTCGTGAACTCAAAAAAGAAACTGCCGGACACGGCGCTTTCCAAAATCGGCTCCGGCGGCATTCCCGGCACCTATGTGCCGGGCAGAAACCTGTTGTTTGCCTCGCTGGCGGTCTCATGGGCGGACGCGGAGAACGCCTCCGCCGTGATACTCGGCCCCAACGCGCTGGATTATTCCGGCTACCCGGACTGCCGCCCCGAATTTTACCGCGCGCTGTCCGCCGCCGTCTCAAAAGGCACGGCGGGCGGCGCGAAAATAAAAATCCTCACCCCGCTGATACGCATGAGCAAGGCGCAAATAGCGCGGCTGGCGCGCAAACTGCGCGTCCCGCTCGAATATACCTGGACCTGCTACGCCGGCGGCGCGCGTCCGTGCGGCCATTGCGACGCCTGCAAACTGCGCGGGAAAGGCTTTGCGGAGGCGGGGTTTGCCGACCCCGCTTTGAAATGACCGCGCTCACGACTCCGGTAGAGGAAATTTTTTCGTCCGCGCAGGGCGAAGGCATCTATCTTGGCGCAAGGCAGATATTCGTGCGCTTTTGCGGCTGCAACCTGAAATGCGGCTACTGCGACGAGAAAGCCGCCCGCTCGAAAGGCCGGCAAATGAGAGCGCGCGCCGTCTCGGACGAAATAAGCCGGCTGGCGCGGTCAAGGCCGCATCATTCGGTTTCGCTCACCGGCGGCGAGCCGCTGCTGCACGCCGATTTCATCGCGGAACTGGCGCCGCTCATAAGGCGGGAGGGATTGCTGGTATATCTGGAAACCAATGCCACGCTGCCGGAGGAATACTCGAAAATAGCGTCCCTGACGGATATCGTGTCCGCCGATATCAAGCTGCCTTCCTCCTGCGGCGCGGACTGCTGGCCGGCGCATGAAAAGTTTTTTGCGCTGGCCGCCGGAAAAGTTTTCGCTAAAGCCGTCGTCACCGGCGGCGAAACCGCCGCCGAGCTGGAGCGTTGCGCGCAAACGCTGCTCCGGCTGCCCGCCGAAATCCCGTCCATCATCCAGCCGGCAACGCCGCGTGGCGGCGCCGCATATTACACGAAAAACGCTGTTGACACACTTTTACGTTTAACCCAGAATCGTATACAGCGGCCTCTGGTGATTGCGCAACAACATTGCCGCTGGGGAATCAGGTAATAGACTTGTCCCCAAATAATTTTATGGGCAAAAATCACGGCTTTTGGCTTGCAGCTTCGCGGGCTTCGGCTTACACACCCTATTCGAGTGTGCGCGCCTGCGCCCGCTTCGCTGCAAGCCAAAATCCTGTCTTTTTGCCTCATAACCTTATTCGGGGACAAGTCTAATATGCCAGATTGCGGTTCGATACGCTTTTATCCGCGTTTTGTCATTTTCGACGAGGGCCGTCCGGCTGAGCGGCGCACCGAAGGCAGGCGCAGGGTTTACCTGGTATCCGGACGCGAAGTGGCCCGCGAGACGCTCGACCTCAACGGCAACTCCGTCCGCCTGGACGGCGCTATACCCGACGGCGCGGTCCGCGAGTTTTACCCGACCGGCGAGCTGCGGTTCGAATTCCGGTACAAAAACAACCTGCTTGACGGCATTTCCCGCGAATTTCTCAAAAACGGCGCCATCGGCTGCGAAACCTCCTGGCTGGGAGGAAAAATGCACGGCGCGCGCAAAGTATTCACCAGCGGCGACGAGGGCACCATCATGGAAATTTTCCACTACCGCCTGAACCTGCTGCACGGCGCGCACATAATAATGTTTGAAAACGGCAAGCCCTGGAGCGAGGAAAATTTCGAGGACGACCTGCTGCAGGGCGAAAAAAAGGTCTATTACAAGAACGGGCAGATCAAGCTGCGCGAGTATTACGAGCGCGGCAGGCTTTCCGGCAAACGCGCCGCGTTCCACGACAATGGCCGCGTCCAATGCGAGGAAACCTACATTGACGGCGTCCTTCTTTCCCGCCGCGTATTCACGAGAAGCGGCGCGGCTTCGGACAACCCGGGCAACACAGGCAGATTCAGGCAACTCTGATTGCCCTGGAAAATTTGGCGTTTCCGGCCCGACTTGCGCCGGATAATGGAGGATTTATGTCTTCGGAAACTATTTTTGTGGACTGTCCGCATTGCGGCATGCGGCTGGAAGTTGACAAACAGACGGGCAAGGTCGTAAAAACCTGGGAGAAGCTGAAAATAAAAGACGGCGCCGACCCGTTCGCCGAATCTCTCAAAAAAATGAAAGAGGAAAAAGACCGGCTGGACAAGTATTTTACCGGCGCGCCGGAGAGCCTCAAGCAGCGCCGGCAGGAACTGGCCGACAAGTTCGAGGCCGAGAAGCAAAAAATCAAGGACGCTGGCGGCACAGTGGAGCGCCCGCTGAACCCGCTGGATTTGGACTGACAGTCTGCTATAATATCGCATGATTGAACCCTCCCCTCCGCCATTCGCCGACCGGCCTTCAAAAGAACCGCGCGCCAATCACGCGAAGGCATATACAATATTCGCGGCGGCGGCGCTCGCGCTGGCTATAACCGCGGTTTTCCTGCGCGATTTTTCCGCCGCCAGGCGCGCGCCCGCGGCGGAGATTCCCCTCGTTTCCGCGGGGGAAGACCTGCGGCGGGCAAAACAAGCGGAAGACGCCATGCGCGCGCGCGCCCTGCTCGCCGACGGCTATGACGCGGCGGAATCTCCTTGCGAAGGGCATATGACCGTTGTCCGTGAAAAAGGTTTTGCGGGGGCCGCGCTGCCGCCAAAACCGGTTTCGGAGGTGCTGACCGAGATAAGCGGCGCAAAAAAGCGCCCCGCCGTGCCGCTCAGAGAGAGCGATTTCTCCAAAGTGGTGGTCAGCCCCAGCCTCAACCCGCCGGAAAGCAGGATTTCCCTCAAGACAGCCGTGCCGGGCCCGACCAACCCGCTGCCGTCGGCGCCGGTCAGCGCCAAAGTTTTCAGCGACGGACGCAGCTACGCCGCTTTCCGCGCAAGCCATCCGGGCAGCAGGCTGCCCGACGCCGATTTTTCGCGGCAGATGGTGGTGATGCTGGTTTCAACCTCGGATTTTCCAAACAGAATTTTTCAGGCGGTGGAGGCGCGCGAGACGAAAGGAAAGCTGGTGGTGCAATACCGCGTGAACGCTTTCGCGGCCTCGCAGGACGAGGACGACTACTATTCGGCGATTGCCGCGATGAAATCGGAGCTGCCGGTGGAATTGCGCCAGATACGCTGATTATCCCGTTTTTTTGAAAACGAACTCGTTGCAGCCGGACCCGCCGCCGTTGGTCAACAGCCTCTCCAGCGAAAATCCGCGTTTTTTGCAAAAATCGAAAATCTCTTCCGGCCTGGCCACCTCGAACGGATAGCCGCCCGTCCAGTCCACAAGGTCGTATTTCCAGTTCATGCCGCGCGGGGAAACACACTGCGGAAACGGACTTCTCAGATTGACCAGATTCGCGGCTGAACTTCGCAGCGCAAAATAAGCGCCGACGCCAAAAATCAGCAGCCCCCGCACCGCGGGCGAAGAGGAGCAGTACGTTTTTTTTATGAACCGCCACCGCCGGCTGGCGCCGCCCTGGTCGTTATAAATGGCCAGGCATAATTTGCCGCCGGACTTCACGGCCGCGCAAATATTGTCCATCGCCCTGTACATGTCTCCGGTGTGATGCAGCACCCCCCAGGAATAGACCACGTCGAACTTTCCCAGCGATTCGATATAGGCCCGGTCAAGAGCGTCGCCGCGCTCTATCCGCCAGCTTTCGCCGGACGGAAAATACCGCCGCCGCAATTCTTCCGCGCAGGCTACGGCCCGGGCATCGAAATCGAAAGACAGCGCGTCCGCTCCAAGCCGTTTGGCCGCCAGGCTGAAAATCCCGCTGCCGCAGCCTGCGTCGAGAAATTTCAGGCCGCGCAAATCCCGAGCTTCCAGCATGGTTTTGAGCGAATTCGTGGCGTCCAGAATGCGCCGTTCGTCAACGATTTTCAGGAATTGGGACCAGTTCTCTCCGAACTCAAAACGCTTTTCGCGGGACGGCGTATTTCCGCTCATGGCTGGCATCGCTCCGCCGCGAACAATATGGCGGCCTCCATGCTTGCAGAGTCCGCACGGCCTTTGCCGGCGATATCGAACGCGGTGCCGTGCGCGGGCGACACCCGCACGAACGGCAGCCCGAAAGTCCAGTGCACTACGGGCGTTTTGGCGGCGAGCTTGAGCGGGGCAAGCGCCTGGTCGTGGTACATGCAGAGTATGCCGTCGTAATCCCCCGCGGCGTGGGCCTGCCACGCCGCGTCGGAGGGAAGAGGACCGCAAACGCGCATTCCGCCCCTGCGCAGCGCGGCGACGGCGGGCGCGATGACGCGGGTTTCCTCGCCGCCCAGCACGCCGCCGTCGCCGGCGTGCGGATTGAGTGCGCAGACGGCGAGAGACGGATTTTTTATTCCAAGACTCGCCAGCGCGGCGCGGAAAGCTTTGGCGCGGGCGATTATTTTTCGCGCGGTTATCTGTTCCGGCACGGCTTTTAGCGGGGAGTGTTCCGTAACCAGCGCGCAGCGGATTTTGCCCGCCGCAAACAGCATGGCGGCGTCCGGACATCCCGCAGCTTTCCGCAAAAATGACGTATGGTCCTTGTAACCGACGCGGGCCAGCGCCCAGGATTCCTTGCATACCGGCGCTGTCACGACGGCGTCCGCATGACCGTTAAGCGCCAGATTCACCGCCAGTTTCACCGCTTTGAATGAGGCCGAACCGCCGCAAGCCGACGGCGCGCCCGGTTTGGGCAGCGGCGCGAGCCCGCCGGTGTCCATGACGGCGCAAAGAGACTGCCGCCAGCCGTATCCGGCAAACGCGCGCGCATCGCCCAAAAGCACTGGCCGGCACCGGTTCCTTATCCGCGCGGCGCGCAGGGCGCGCACACAGATTTCGGGGCCGATGCCGGCCGTGTCTCCCGAGGTGATTAAAACAACCGGTTTCAATTTTTAGACTTGTCCTCGTTGATTACGACGGACGCCTTCGCCCGCAGCGATTCCACCAGTTTTTTGAGCTCCGACTTGAACTGGCGGTTCATCAGATACTGGCCAAGCTGCTCGCGCAACTCGTCAAACTGCGGCGACTGCGCCACGCGGTGTTCGTCCACGCGGAGTATGTGGTAGCCCAGCGGCGTGGCAAACGGCTCGCCCACCTGGCCCACGGGAAGCGCGAAGGCCTGTTTTTCAAATTCGGCGGGAAGGCCCATTCCCTTGATTACCGCGCCGATATCGCCGCCGCGCGCGGCGCTTTCGGCGTCCTGGGAGTGTTTTTTGGCGAGGTCCGCAAAATCGGCGCCTTTGTCGAGATGCGTTTTTATGTCCTTTGCGGTTTCAAGCGCCTTGTTTTTCTCCGCCAGCGGGGCTTTTTCGTCCGCTTTGATGAAGATGTGGCGGACGCGGACGCGCTCGGCGCTCATGTCGCGCACCTGCCGGGCCATCATCTGCATTTCCTGCGCGTCGGCCTCGCTCATGCCGGCCAGCGGCGCGGTGGCGCCCTTGACGACGAACATCAGCTTGTCGTAAAACTTTTTGATTTCGGAATCCGCCGGCTGCACGAGTTTGGGCTGCAAAGTCTGCTGCACGTATTTTTCGGCGGTCATCTGGCGGGTCAGCCGGGCGCGTAACTCGTCGAGCGTCAGCGCCTCTTTTTTGAGCTCTTTCTCGAAATTGGCGTTGGCCTGCGCCTCGGCGAGCGGGCGGCCGTTTTCGTCGGCGGCGAAGGTTTTGCGCACTTTCTCCAGGCGGTCCTGCACCTCGCGGTCGCGGACTATCACCTTGGCGCTCCTGGCCGCCTGCTCCACCAGCAGTGTGCTTATCATCTCGTCAAGCACCTGTTTGGACAACTGCTTGTCGGCGTCCTTCTGCTCGAAAAAATTCGGCATTGTGGCGCGGTAGCGCTCGGTCAGCTCGCCCACGAAGCGGGTGTATTCGGAGCGGAGCACCGGCTCGCCGTTGACCGTGGCCACCGTGTCCTCCATCACCTTGGCGGACGCGCCGGAGCAGGCCAGCAGCGCGGCAGCCAGCGCGGCCAGCGCGAATTTACTGGTATTTATAGCTTTCATCAAGAACCTCCACCGGGTATTTGGACTGAAGCGAATTCAAATAGTCGTCGAGCTTTTTCTTCTCGAGTATGCGCCCTATGCGGTCGCGCGCGGCGGCGTAGGACAGCTTGCTCTCCCCGTTTTTCCGGATGATGTGGTAGCCGGAGCGGCTTTTTATGACGCCCTGCACCTCGCCGGACCGCATCCCGATGGCGGGGCCTTCGAGCTCAGGCAGGAACTCGCCCGCGATGAACGCGGGCACCCTGCCGCCGTTGGCGGCGGTTTCCCTGTCCAGAGAACGCGACTTGGCGGCGGACTGGAACGAGTGCGGCGAAGCGCGCAGGCTTTTCACCAGCGCGGAGGCCTCGTCGGGATTGGACAGCAGTATATGGCTTATGGAGACTTCAAAAGGATACTTGCGGTAATACTCCTGTATTTCCCGCTCCGAGACCGAAATGATGTTTTTGGAGCGCAGGCTGTCCAGCCACATTCTGGTGAGGAGATACTCCTGAAAGTCGGCGTAGCGGTCGTCGAGCTCTTTTTTCATCCGCGCCGTCTCGGTTTTGTAAACCCCGGAGCGCGGAATATCGCTGTCCTGCGCGGCGGAAAGGATGACGCGCTCGCGCAGCAGAATCTGAAGAAATTGTTTTTTGCCTTCCGGCGTGGAGACATATTTCTGATAGTCGGCGGGAACATCCCCTGCTTTACGCTCCAAATCAGCCGCGGTGATGACCGCATGGCCGACGCGCGCCAGCGGCGCATTGCCGCCTTTTCCGACGCACATGTCCGGTTTTTTGGAGCAACCGCAAACAACCAGCATGCCCAAAGCGCATGCGGCAAGCTTCGCAAATATCATCTCGTCGTTGCGTTTCACGGTTTTATTCTACCAAAATTATCACCCGTGACGGAGGAAGGAGACGATTTCGCGCGCGAAATCCAGCGAATCCGCGCCTCCGGCGGTTATGCGCGCGCCGTCGCCGAGCGGCGAGGGAAGGAAGCGCACGCGGTCGGCGTATCTGGCCAGCAGGCGCGCGCCGGTGTCGGAGGGCGGCGGCGCTTCCCTGAGGAAATAAATCTCCAGCGCGCCGTTGCTGAATTCCAGGTGGCGCACGCCGGAACGCGCGGCGAGGTGGCGCAGCTTCATCACTTCCGCGATATTTTTCACGCTTTGCGGCGCGGGGCCGGAAACATCTTCAAGTTTGGCCAATATTTCATCGGCGGTCTTGTCGTCGGCGCCCAGCAGGCGGCGGTACCAGTTGAGCCGCTCGGTTTCATCGGGCATGTAATCCGGCGGGATGAAGGCGGGCACCGGCGCGTCAAACGAGGCCGGCTGCAACTGCCGTTTCGCGCCGCCCTTGAGGCGGCTCACCTCCGACGAAAGCATATCGCAATAAAGCGAAAGTCCCACTTCGTTTATGAACCCGTGCTGGCGCAGCCCCAAAAGCTCGCCCGCGCCGCGTATCTCCAAATCGCGCATGGCAAGGCGGAAGCCCGAGCCCAGTTCGCTAAATTCCATAAGCGCGGCAAGCCGCTGGCAGGCTTCCTCCGTCATGCCGGCGCGGTCAGCCTGCGGCTGCGCGGTTTTCGCGCCGCGCCGCGCGGGCCTGCCGCGCCGTTTCAAGGGGACGGATTCGTCCGCGAAATCGGCGTCGTCAGGCGGCGCTTCGCCCTTTTTGCAGCGGTCCAGCCACGGCGGGTAAAAAAGGTAGCAGTACGCCTTCTTGTCGCCCCTGCCGATTCTGCCGCGCAACTGGTAAAGCTGGGACAGGCCGAACTCGTGCGCGTTTTCCACGATGAGGGTGTTGACTTCCGGCATATCGAGGCCCGATTCTATGATTGTGGAGGCCAGCAGCACGTCGTAACCGCGGTTGAAGAAATCGAACATCGCGCGCTCAAGCTCCGCACCCTCCATCTGGCCGTGGGCGGGGCGTATGCGCGCCTCCGGCACCAGCGTTTGCAAAAACGCGAGGCGCGACGCCATCGTGCGCACCCGGTTGTGCACGTAATAGACCTGCCCGCCGCGCTGCAATTCCTCGCGGATGGCCGCGGCGGCGATTTTATCGTCCCACGGCGAAACGCGGGTGGCGATGGGCATGCGGCCCGACGGCGGCGTTTCTATGACCGAAATTTCCCGCAGGCCGGACATGGACTGGTAAAGCGTGCGCGGTATCGGCGTGGCGGAAAGCAATAAAGTATGCACCCCGCGCGCGATTTGGCGCACCTTTTCTTTCTGATGCACGCCGAAACGGTGTTCCTCGTCAATAATGCACAGCCCCAGATTTTTGAAAGCTATGTCCTTTGAGAGCAGCCGATGCGTGCCGATTACGATGTCCACCGCCCCCGCCCGCAGGTCGGCCACGATGGTTTTCTGCTCGGCGGCGGTCTGGAAACGGCAGAGCATCGCCAGCTTCACCGGAAAGCCCGCGAAACGCTGGGAGAACGTGCGGTAATGCTGCGCCGCCAGCACGGTGGTGGGCGCGAAAAGCGCCGCCTGCCGCCCGGACAGGGCGCAGCGCAGCGCGGCGCGCATCGCCACCTCGGTTTTGCCGAATCCCACGTCGCCCGCCAGCACGCGGTCCATCGGCTTGGGCAGCTCCAGGTCGCCGCTGATAACGTCTATGGCTTTGGCCTGGTCGGGCGTTTCCTCGAAGGGGAACGAGTCCGCGAACTCGCGCTCTATGTGCGGGTCGCCCGCCAGCACCGGCGATTGCGCGGCGGCGCGCTCGGCCTCGATGCGCAGTATTTCCTTCGCCGCGTCCTCGACGCCTTTTTTGACGCGCTTTTTGACCTCGCCCCAGCTTTTGCCGCTCAAGCCGGAAAGCCGGGGGCGCTTGCCCTCCGCGCCCACAAATTTCTGCACGCGCGAGAAATCGTAAAGCGGCACGAAAAGCCGGTGATTGTTTTTGTATTCCAGCAGCAGGCATTCCACCGCGTCCGGCGAATCGCCGGAAACTGCCGCGCCTTCGGGCGAAATGGTGCGCAGGCCGAGGTATTTGGCGACGCCGTAATGCTCGTGCACCACGAAATCGCCGGGTTTCAAATCCTTGAAACGGATGCGTTTGGCGTTTGAGGAGTCGAACTTTTCAAGCAGCGAGCCCGACGAGTAGCGGCGCGCGAAAATATCGCCCGAAGTTATGACGGCGAACCCCGACGGAGGATGAGCGAAGCCCTCGCGCAGCCGGCTCACGCAAAGCTCCGCGCCGGCGCGGGCGCGATGTTCGGCGAAAAGCTCGGACACGCGCTCGAGCTCGCCCCGGTTCAGGCAGGAAACACAGACTTTCATGCCCGCCGCGCCCAGGCGTTCTATCTCGGAGATGACACGCGCCATGTCGCCGTTGAAGGCCGGGTGGCGCGCCGCGCCGAAATTTACCGCGTCCGCCGCCAGCGGCACAGGATATAGCAGCGCCGCGGCGGCGCCGTCCGGCGGCGGCTGGCCGGCCTCGTCGGCGGGAAGAGTCTTGTCCAGCAGCAAATCCAGCTGTCCGGCGAGGCGCTCGCGCAGCGAAACGGCGCCGTCATCCGTCTTGCAGGGGATTATTTCCAGCGAGTCCAGAAACCCGCTCGTTGACTGGGTTTCTATATCGAACAGACGGATGGATTCGACCCTGTCGCCGCTGAAATAAAGCCGCGCGGGGGACTTGAGGGAAGGCGGATAAACGTCCACCACCGCGCCGCGAACCGCGTACTCGCCGGGCTGCTCTACGAATTCGGCGCGCTCGTAGCCGGCCTGCGCCAGCGAGCCGCAGAGCGCGTCCCGCCTGGACGAGCCGCCGCGCGTTATTGTCTGAGTGTTCACCGCGAACTCCGCCGGCTCCGGCGCGGGCAGCGCGAGGCTGCGCCAGCTTGCTCCGGCCAGCACGATTTCGCCCTTCGCGGCGGAGACGAACAGGCTCATCGCCGCGGCGCGCGACAGGCGCTCCTCGCCGAACTGGATTGTTTTAAGGCGTATTTTCCCGCCGGTTATGGAATTGAGCGCGGAGGCTGACCGGAGAAAATCGGAAACCTCTTCTTCCTCCCGCGCGCAAAAAACCGCGCCGCGCCCGCGCGAACTGAAATTCGACAGCGCCAGCCAGGCTTTCGCCGCGCAGTTTGGCAGCCCCGCGAAAACGGCGGGGGTGCGCGGACAACCGGATTGTTCCGGCGATTGTGCGGGAGGCAAACTCATATTTATGACAGGCGGCGGGCAGCTACTGCCCTCTGTCGTGGTCTATGTCGCAGAAAGTTTTGGGCTCGGTGCCTTTCACGAAGGCTTCGAGGAACTTGTTTTTCGCCGGGCAGGTCGGCAGCGCGAGCTTGCCCGAAACCGAATCTATCAGCACGAACGAAACGCCTTCGGGCACAGGAAACTGGCGCGCGGGCTGGTCCCTGAGCAGTTCGCCCATGATTTCAGTCCACCACGGCACCACGGTGGAGCCGCCGGTCCAGTCCCGGCTTTCTATGGTGATGGAAACATCGTCGTAGCCCATCCACGCGCCCGCCGTCACGTCGGGCGTGGAGCCGATGAACCACATGTCGCGGTGGTCCTGGCTGGTGCCGGTTTTGCCGGCGATGGGGCGGTTGAGGGAGCGCGCGCGCGCGCCGGTGCCGCGCTCGACGACGCCGCGCATCATGTTGGTCAGCACGAAGGAATAATTGGGCGCGAAAGCCTCGGTCTCGCCCGGCACGTGCTCTTCGAGCACGCGGCCCTGCTGGTCCTCCACGCGGGAAACCGCGAACGGCTCCACGCGGATGCCGCCGTTGGCGAAAGTGGCGAAGGCGTTGACCATCTCTATAAGCGGCACAGCGGAGGTGCCGAGCCCCAAAGAGGGCACGGGGTCAAGCTTTTTGCGGATGCCTGCGCGCCTGGCCGTTTCCACTACGAGCGTGGGCCCTAATTTGTCAACGAGGCTTACCGAGACGAGGTTGCGCGACAGCTCCAGCCCGCGCCGCAGCGTGATTTTGCCGAGCGTCTTGTAGTCGAAATTGTTAGGCACCCAGATTTTGAAATCCTTGCTGCCCACGAACGGCTGCGTGGCGAGGCGGATGGAATACTGGTCGGTGGCGCCCTCGAAAAGCCGCCAGTCGCGTCCGTCGTAGTAATAGGCCATCGGAACATCGTCCACCAGCGTGGCGGGGGTGTAGCCGTTTTGCAGCGCGGTCATCCACACGAACGGCTTGAAGGTGGAGCCCGGCTGGCGGTTGGCCTGTATGGCGCGGTTGAACTGCGTCTCCTTGTAATCGCGCCCGCCGATGAGCACCTTGATGGCGCCGGTTTTTATGTCCAGCATCAGAAACGCGCCCTGCATGCGCAGCGCGCGGGTGGAGGCGTCGGCGTCGAACTCGCCGTTTCCGGCGGTTTTATCGGCTTCCTTCGCCACGTCGGCGTCTATGGCCTGAAGGTTCTTCTCCATTATCCGCTCGGCGGCGCGCTGCGCGTCCAAATCCAGCGTGGTGTGCACCTTCAGCCCGCCCTGATAAAGCATGTTCACGCCGTATTTCCCTTCGAGATACTGGCGCACATATTCCGCGAAGTAGGGGGCCTGCGTGGCCGCGTAAAGCGGTTTTACCGCCGGCAGCGGCTCGTTGTTGGCCGCCTCGCGCTCGGCTTTGGAGATGTAGCCCTCCTCCTGCATGCGCAGCAGCACTATGCTGCGCCGCCACTTGGCGAGCGGCGCGTTGCGGAACGGCGAGTATTTCCCGGGCAGTTGTATGAGTCCGGCCAGCAGCGCCGATTCGGGCAGAGTCAACTGGCTCACGTCCTTGCCGAAATAGACCCGGGCCGCCTCGCCCGCGCCGTGGGCGCTTTCGCCGAAATAAATCTGGTTGAGATACATTTGCAGTATCTCTTCCTTGCTGAAACGCCGCTCTATCTGGAAAGCGATGATGATTTCGCGGATTTTGCGGATGACTTTCTTTTCCGGCGTGAGGAAAATCTGGCGCGCGAGCTGCTGCGTGACGGTGGACGCGCCCTGCGCGGCGCGGCGGTGCAGCAAGTCGTTGAAAAGCGAGCGCAGCATCCCTTTGGGGGAAATGCCGTAATGGCCGAAGAAATCGTTGTCCTCGGTGGCGATGACGGCGTTTTGCAGGTCCACCGGTATCCGCGACAGCGGAATCAGCGCGCGGCGCTGTATGGAGAAATCCGCTATGGATTTGCCGTTGGCGTCGTACACGCGCGTGGTGAGCGAGGGAGTGTATTCCTCCAGCCCGTTCGTGGACGGCAGGCCCGACAGCACGTAGCGCAAAAACGCGCCGAAGCCGGCTATGCAAAGCACAAGCGCCAGCGCGGCCGTATAAACCGCGCGGCGCGCCGGCGACCGCCGGACAGCGGTGAATAGTTTTCTCATGCCTTCAAGATTATATCACGGAAAGCGGGCGGGGCGTGCTTTGCTGGAGTTTTATGATATAATTGTCTCTAGGGAATACGCTGTGTTCCTGCAATAGCAAGACAGCGAGTTCGCTAGTGAAAAAGAGGAAAAGGAAATGGCAAAAGGCAAAGTGAAGTGGTTCAACAACCAGAAAGGCTACGGGTTCATCACCCCTGAGGATGGCTCCAAGGATTTGTTTGTCCATTACTCGTCAATCTCGGGCGACGGCTACAAGAGCCTGACCGAGGGGCAGGAAGTGGAGTTCGAGACCGCCGACTCCGACAAGGGCCCCAAAGCCATCAACGTCACGAAATCCTCCTGAACTTACTGCGCCGTAAACACAACAAAGCTGCAGGGCTGCATTTTAGCCACGAAACACACGAAATACACGAAAGAGGAACAAACAACACAAACAACGGAATTTTAGCCGCAGATGAACGCAGATTTTCGCAGATATAAGGCAGACAAAAACAGTTTTTGCTTTTAATCTGCGAGTATCTGTGTTTATCTGCGGCTGAGTTATGTTGTTGAAAAGGCCCCTCAGTTTTCGTGTATTTCGTGTGTTTCGTGGCTCGTATTCATCAAGAAATGGTGTTTGTGACGCAGTGAGACTATTGACGGCTGCATTTACGGAAGGTAGACTATCATTGAGGTTTATACCGTGCCGCTCGGCATATCCGGCGGCATGGTGAGTGTCAGGAAAATCAAAGGGGAAACAAATGCTTAAAACAGCTTCGATTTATCTGGCGGCAATGTTGTTTTGCGGCGTTGCGTTCGCCGCCAATTGCACGACTCCCACGGCGGGCACGCCGGGGCAGATGAAGTATATCTCCAGCGTGATGCAATACTGCAACGATTCGGGCAGTTGGGTTTACATGAGCAGCAGCACCACCGGCGGCTCGAACGGCTATGTTCAGTTCAATAACTCCGGCTCCTTCGGCGGTGTCAGCGATTTATTCTGGGATAACTCCAATAAACGCCTCGGCATAGGAACAGCGAGTCCGGCTGTCTCGCTTGACCTGTCCGCCAAGACCGACTCGCTGCGAGTCCCTGCGGGCACGACGGCGCAGCGGACGGGCTCGCCCGCAAACGGCGACATACGCTACAACACCACAACCCGGCAGCTTGAGGCCTACATAAACAGCACCTGGTATTCCGTGGGCGTAACCCAGCCTTGCCAGGTTGGCACCGCGGTGGTTACCGTTCTGACTTCGGGGTCGGGTTCCTGGACGGTGCCCACCTGCTGGAACAGCAGCAATAACACCATAGAGGTTATCGGCGGCGGAGGCGGCGGCAGCGGCGGAGCAAACGGACTGGCTTACGAAGCGGGTGGCGGCGGCGCGGCCTATGCAAAGGCCACTAACCAGAGCTTTCTTATCGGCGACGTTGTTTCTTATGGAGTGGGTTCCGCCGGAGCCGCCGGAGCCGCCGGCGGAGGCAACGGCACCAATGGCGGAGACAGTTGGTTCGGCGGTTCCGGCTGCGCGAGCGCGTACGCTTGCGCGCACGGCGGCGCGGCGGCCAACCACGGAACCGGAGGTTCCGGCGGCACCGTGGGCGCCGGCACCGGCTCCAGCGGCGGCGCAGGCGCAACCAACACCGGCAGTCTCAACACCGGCGGCGGCGGGGGCGGCGCCGCAGGTCCGCATGGCGCCGGCAAAGACGGCGGAATAGGCAACAGCGGCACCGCTTGGGGCGGCGGCGGCGGCGGTGGCAGCGATGGCGGCACCGCAGGCTCCGCCGGCAGTTCAGGCACTGGCGGCGCGGGCGGAAACAACTCCGCCGGCGGTGGAGGCGGCGTTCCCAACGGCGGCAACGGCAGCGCCTCAGCGGGCTATGGCGGCGGCGGTGGCGCGGGCGGCTACAACGGCGTCAGCGGCGGCGCCGGCGGCGCAGGACTGGTTTGGAGTTCCGCCTACGGCCCTGGCGGCGGTGGCGGCGGAGGCAGCAACGGCGGCATCGGCGGGACCGGCGGCGGCTATGGCGGCGGCGGTGGCGGCGGTTACAATAACGGCAGCAGCACGGGCGCCGGCGGCGCGGGCGCGGGCGGACTCATCGTCATTACCTACACGCCCTGAAGCGGCCGGCATACCACCGGGCGGGCGCATATGCAGGCTTGCGCGGGCGAAAACGGCGCTGTATAATCATACTGGCCGCGCAATTTATTTCCGCAGCCGGGTTTTATCCGGCGGGGATTGAATAATTCACCTATGCCAGGTACTAAATACGCAAGACCGCTTGTGCGCAAACATTACGGCATTGCCGCCGCGCTGGCCGCCTGCCTGTTGCCGGCGGCGGTTTTCGCTCAGGGCGGCTACTACCCTTCGCCCAGCGGCTCGCTGTACAGATACTACGCCACGCAATTGCAGGTGGGCGGGGCTAATGCCGCGCTGGTCGGTATATCTTCCGCGAGCGTGGGGGGGGCGACGACGGTTGACAATTCAACCTATACCGGCACGATATTCGGCTCGAACCGCACGCTGTCGCTGCGGCCCGAGGGAAACATCATTTTCACCGCCAACCAGACGGGGGCGGCGGCGGTTTCCGCCTCCGGCTCCGTGACCGGCGGCGTGGAGAGCAACGGGCAATACAAGTCCGCCGTGGTGCCGGTGGATTATTCGGAGGGTGGCCAGGTGTATCTGTCGAACCTGTGCACATGGCAAATCAGCGATAAGTGCCAGGGCACGATTATCGCCGCCGCGCAAACCGACGGCGGGGCGCATATCGCGTACGGGCCGTGCATGAACATGGGCAGCGCGAAACTGTTTCTTTGCTGCAAATTCACCACGCTGCCGGTGACTTCCGACCCTATTTCTTCCGGTCCCGGCGTCAATATGCAGACGCGCATCGTATACTGCGAGTCGGGGTCCGTCATACAGGGACGGAAATATCATTGTACCGGCGGTGTCCCTGAGGGCGATACCGCTTGGGCGGCAAGCACCAACACCTGCGGCGTCTGCACGGCATCGCCGCCGGAGTTCCGCAAGTCGCCGTGCCCCGAGGACAAGGATGCGCCGCCAAACTCGACCTTTTCGGGAGATATCACGGAGATGCGGACTTACACCTGTCCCGGCAACGTGGCGGGCGCGTGGAAGACCATCGCCAATACCTGCCTGACCCGCACCTGCAAGGTTCCGGCCACCGAGACGCGGAGCCAGCCCTGTCCCACCTTTCCCATACAATACTCGCCCGGGGTGCAGACGCAGCAGCGAGACTGGTCCTGCGTAGACAATATCCCGGTGGCGGGCGAATGGAGGACGGTCTCGGGCGCCTGCACGATTGCGTGCCTCGGCAGCGGGCAATTCATAAGCACGCGGCAGCCGTTCAGCTCAGATGATAAACGTGCCTGGGAGTTGGCCGGCACGCCGTTGCCGCCTGGGGCCTGCGCTGGTTCATCTTGCACAACAACATGGACATCCCTGGGGAATGCGGCGACGGGAAATGTAACCTGCAACCAGTGGGGCCGGTGCTGCTGCTCCGGCAAAGTCCAGACCTGGGGACACTGGAGTTTTTGGGGCTGCGTATGAACAGGGAACCGCTTATGAAAAAGCTTTTCGGCAATTTGAGCGGCAGCGCGCGGTCTCAGGCTCTGCCCGGATTGCGCCGTTGGATTGCGGCAGGCGCGGCGGTCGGCGGGACGTTGTTCTTTGCATCTCTGCGCCCGTATGGAGCGTATGGTGAAACTTTAACCCTCAAGACCTACTATCCGCCGATGGTGATGTCCGTCGGCTACGGCATCTCGTCGGAATTGCGTATTTTTGACGATAGCGGCAAAAACAAGCTGCTGCTTGATTCTTCCGGATGCGCTCTCACGGGAATAGTTAAGGCAGGCGCCGACGGCACGGATATCAACGTGGCCGCGCCGGGGGGCTATATTTATCTTTCCCCCGCGAACCGGAACATCATTATCAAGGGCAGTCTCGGCCTTACGCCGCCTTCCAACGGCGATATGTCTAGTTTCTGCGTCTGGAAAGCCCTCGAAAAACCCCCGAACGCCGATAAGGTATACTGCCCCGTATCCCAGCCAGTGGCGATAGCGCTCGCGGACGGTCAAAAGCGGATAACCTATGACAGCGGCGATATCGGGGAAAATTCCGGCTACATGCTCTGCTGCGCCGTCGGCGTAGTGGAACCGTTCACCTTTAGTTCCGCCACCGCCGCGCCGGCAGTGCCGCTGCCTGCCGTGGGGACGCCGGCGGTAAATACCCGCTGCTACCCGCGCACGCCCGATATCGCAAAGGATGCCTGTCCCGCCGGACAAACCGGCAATATCACCAAAATAAGGTTTTATACCTGCCCCGGCCAGGTAGCGGGTTCCTGGATGACGGTGGCCAATTCCTGCATGCCGCCGCAAACCTGCGTTTTACCCAAAGACGAGATACAAGAATTGAATTGCCCTTATCCGCAGGTAGGCACCATTACGCAGACACGGACCTGGAGCTGCTCGGGCGCCACTCCGGTCGCCGGCCCCTGGGGGACCACCACGACCACCTGCAGGCGTATCTGCACGCGCGACGGGAACAGAATGCCGCTCGGCACCGAATGCTGTTCCGGGCTTGACCATTCGCAGAATGATACCTGGTGTTGCGGCACGGGGACATGTTAGTCCGGTTGAGGAGATATATGTCCAGGCGGAATTTTACGATGCGAAGCGCAGCCGGCATTTTCCTGGCGGCGGCGCTGGCGTTGCTTCCCCCTCCGGCGCCACGCGCCGAGGAGTTTTCCGTGACAACTTATTGGCCGCAGACATACTCCAGCATGAACAGCGTGCTTTTGCATCCGCCGAAGGACAACAAAGGCGGGTTCGCCGAGGGCGGAGGAAACGAATCAGGTGGCGCCCCCGCCAGCAGAATCTACATCGGCGGTTTTGACGCGGTGAATACCGCGCTGAACACCGCCAACCCGCTGCCTTCCGGTTTGTACGGTCTTTACAGGCCCTCCGGCGATTTGGTGCTGCGCGCGAGCGATTCGATAGAGCTGTTCCCCAAGAACGGCGGGAGCATTCTATTCCAAAAATCGCTGCTGGGCAGAGTCTGCAAATGGGTCCCCGGGCTCAAATGCCCCGCCAACGGCGAGGTCTGGACCCTTGTCGCGATGGGCGGCACAAACGACGAAGGCAGCTTCATAGACTATTCGCAGCCTGATTACGGAGCCGTGCTGTGCTGCCGGTTCCAGTCCGGCATGGACGTGTATGCCTCCGCGTCGAGCGGCTGCATACTGCCGGCGGACGAAACGCGGGTCATAGACTGCCCCGACGGCAAGACGGGCGCGATAACGCAGGCGCGCTCCTACACCTGCCCCGGCCCGACGGCTGGAGCCTGGACTGTGGTTTCGCAAAACTGCGATGTCTGCGTACCGCCGGAACCCAAGACCAGAACCGTCAACTGTCCAGACGACGGCGTTGGCAAAATCACCCAGATGAAGACTTATGCCTGCTCCGGTCAGACCGTGACGGAGAGCGACTGGGAAGATGTTTCGGAGTCCTGCGTTGCGCCTACCCCGAAAGCTCCCTGCGTGCTTCCGTCACCCAATCCGATGACTCGGACTCTGGGTTGCTGCCCCGGCCTTACGGGAGCCGTCACGGAGCAGAAGCAGGTTTCCTGCGTCAACGGCGCCCCGCAGGGCACGTGGCAGAAAGTTTCAGACACCTGCGCGCTGGCCTGGGGCTGCGCGTATAATAGTGGCTGCGGTTCGGGCATATTATGCGGTCCCAATCAGTTTTGCGCCGACACGTGCAACTAAGAAATGTTCCGGCGGCCGCCGTCGAATTCCGCAATCCAACTGCAATTCTCGGGTTATCGCTCTGTTGCTCTATTTTTTAGCCAGTTTATCCAACTGAACGCGTATCGTGTCCAGCTTGGTATTTATATCCCTGCTGGAGGAATCCAGTTCGGAAAAGTAGTCCCGCATATATTTTTTCAAAGCTGACAATTCGGTTTCCACCTCGTCGAGCCTGGCGTTGAGGGTCTTTTCACCCGCGGGCGCGGCGGCTTCCTTCGTTTTTGCGGGCTCAGGGGCGGATTTAGCCGCGGAATACGCAACCGGCGCCGGCGGTTGCGCGGCTGTCGGCGGAACTGAATCAGGCTGCGCGGCGGCAAAAAACGAGTCAACCCCCGAAAGGCCGGATTGCGGCTGCGTTTCGGTTGCGACGGGCGGAACGGCGGCGTCAGCCGCCGCGCCGGTGTCCGGCTGTTCCTGCGCCGGGGAAGCGGCGGACTCCGCTTCGGCTTTGGCCGCGCCGTCATCCCGCGGCTCGGGTTTGGCGAACAATTGCGACGGCAGCGCCTGGCGCACCGCCGCGCCGAACGCGGCGAAAAGCCCGCCCGGCTTTTTCCCCTCCGGTTCCACGGCGGGCTGCGGGGGCCGGTTTTCGGCGGCAGGCTGGGACGGCGCAGCTTCAGCCGGCATCTGCCCGCCGGGGGTATCGGCGGCAGGCTGCAAAGCCGCGTCCTCGCCGGCAGTTTGCCGCGCGGGTTCCGCTTCAGGCTGCGGTTGAGCCGCCGGCGCGCCGTCCGGAGCGGCGGAAGCCTCGGGCGGGCCGAGATGGTCTTTCACCAGTTTGAGAATGTACTCCGGCTCGAACGGTTTGGGGACGAAAATGGAACTTTCCATCCTGACGGTGGTATTCGCCTCGAACTTGGTGTTGCCCGACACCACGATGATGGGCACGGTTTTGGGAAGGGTCTGGCGCAGCGCGCGCAGGAAAAGACTGCCGCCCACAAGCGGCATCTCCATATCGGTTATCACAAGTCCGGGGGCAAGGGTTTCGAGAAGCTGAAGCGCCTCGTCGCCGTTAGAGGCGGTATGGAGGTCGTAACCTGCCAGGACGGCCTTGTAAAGAGCTATCAATACCGGATCGTCGTCAACAGCCAGAATAACCTTGGGCATTTTAATATTAAAACAAATAAACACGCCTATTTGAAGACCAGCGTGGTTTTATTCGGCGTCATTCGGCGTCCGTTTTTGTTACAATAGGGCATGCCTTGTATTTCTGTGCAGTCCTGTGCAGTTTCGTGCAGCACACTGGCAGGCAAGCCCCAGAAATGGTATAATAGGCCACATGACAACTGCTAAACAGACTACCTCTGCGATGGCAGTTTTGTTTTCTTACTGCGCACATCAGTGTGCTCGCATGCTCAAGGCGGGGGATATAGAAGCGAGCCTTGAGGAAATGTCTTAGAGCCTGTTCACAATCTCTCTTTCGTGGCGAAAGCGGCGATTTTGGCTCTGAGACGTAGCGGGCTGAGGCGAGCAGGCCAGTGGGCCTGTAAGCCGAAGACCGCGAAGTATCAGGGGCAAAAGCGCCGCTTGCAGCAGAATACGGAGATTGTGAACAAGGCTCTTAGTATTCGGAAAAAACACAACCGTATCCAAATATGACAACCATTACTCTGCCAGACTGGTTCTGTGGAGTTTTTACTCTCGGTTTAGTGGGAACGCTTATATATTTGGGCGGGCTTCTTCACGAAGTCCGGGGAATATGCAAGGGATTCCCGCGAGTAAGCGAAGCATTAATCCGCATATCTGAAGTGCTTCTTCAGAAGAAATTAACGGCTGATAGGGTTTATACAGCTTCAGCCAGTCCGGTGAAATTAACCGAGGCTGGAATCCTTGCGCTTAAGGAAGCAAAGTTCGGCGAATTTTATGCAGCCAATAAAAAGACATTGCTGGATAGAATCGCAAAGGCAAATCCAAAGACTATGGCCGATTTAGAAGAGGTATCCAAGCAGATAATGCTTCAAATCGAAGATACTCTCCCGAATTTTGAAACCATAAAGCAATATTCCTACAGCCATGGGGAACCCATTGCCATGATATTGTTTGCCTGTGCTATTTCGTTGCGAGACCTCTCCGCAAAGGAACTTAAAATATCTGATGTACCGCCCTCCCCGCCCGCATAAACTTGATAATTATGAATAACTAAAGCCCTGCCAAAGCGGGGTTTTTTTGACAAAAAAAGCGACGGAGCCATGTCCTGTTGGTCGCAAACCTGGACACGGCTCCGTCGGTAAAAAGTGCGCCCGGTAGGACTTGAACCTACGACCCGTCGATTATGAGTCGACTGCTCTAACCAACTGAGCTACGGGCGCGAAAACTTCAATTTTCCCTGCAAACCCCCGCTTCCTGCGGCCTTTTGCCGTTCTTGCCGAAAGGCGAAATCCGCCGGAGCCTTTCTATTATAGCAGGTATTTTTTCCAAAACAAAATCCACCTCCGCCGCCGTGTTGTACACGCTCAGCGAGAAGCGTATCGAGCCGTGCGCGAACGTGAACGGCACGCCCATCGCGCGCAAAACGTGCGACGGCTCCAGCGAGCCCGACGTGCACGCCGAGCCCGACGAGGCCGCTATGCCTAAATCGCTCAGCATAAGCAGTATCGCCTCCCCCTCCACGAACTCGAAACTGATGTTGGTGGTATTGGGCAGCCGCGGAGATTTTCCGCCGTTCACTTTCGCGTTGGAAATTCTGGAAAGCAATTCTTTCTCCAGCCTGTCGCGCAGCGCTTTGACGGCGGTGTTTTCGGTTTCCACATTTTTGCGCGCCAGCTCGCACGCTTTGCCTAGTCCGACGATGTACGGCGCGTTTTCGGTTCCCGCGCGGCGGCCATGCTCCTGATGCCCGCCCATCATGAACGGCACGAACCGCGTTCCCTTCCTGACGTACAGCGCGCCGATTCCTTTCGGCGCGTGCAGCTTGTGGCCCGACAGGGAGAGCATGTCAATATTCGAGCGTTTGAGGTCCAGCGGCAATTTTCCGGCGGATTGCACCGCGTCGGTGTGAAAAACGGCGCCGCGCGCTGCCGCGATTTCGGCGGCTTTATCCACGGGGAAAATGACGCCCGTCTCATTATTGGCATGCATTACGGAGACGACGGCGGTGTTTTCGGTCACGGCGGAGCGCAGTTCCTCAAGGTCAATCATCCCCTCGCCGTCAACGGCGAGATAGGTGGCCTGATAGCCCTGCGATTGCAGGTAACGGGTCGTATTGAGCACCGCCGGATGCTCCACCCGCGTGGTGACGATATGCCGGCGCTCGGGGTATGAGCGCAGCGCGGAGAAAAGCGCGGTATTGTCGCTTTCCGTGCCGCAGCTGGTGAAAATTATCTCGCCCGGGTCGGCGGCGCCCAGCAGCTGCGCGACAGACTCGCGCGCCTTGTTGATATGGCGCTGCACCTGTCCGCCGAATTCGTGCATGCTGGAGGCGTTGCCGTATTGTTCGCTGAAAAACGGCAGCATCGCCTCCACCACTTCGTCGGCGACGCGGCTGGTGGCGTTATTGTCCATGTAAATTTCTTTCATAGTCTACTCCGCCTGCTCGACGGTAATGGCGGGGTCGAGCAGCTCCCGCAGCTTTTTCTCCACAAAAGATTTCAGCGTGACGCCGGAGCTGGGGCAGGAGCGGCACATTCCCGCCAGCCGCACCTTTATGACGCTGCCCTGAATATCCACCAGCTCTATGGAGCCGCCGTCGGCCAGCAGGTTGGGCGCGATTTCGCGGGCAAGGGCTTCCTCCACGGCGTGGATTTTCCGCACCATGGTAAGCTGCGAAAACGCCTCTGGCGGCGCGGCGGAGGGCTTGTTGCCCAGCATGTCGTCTAAAATGCGCTGTATCTCGCCCTTGCATTTGCCGCAGCCGCCGCCGGCTTTGGTGAAATTGGTGACATCCGCCACAGTGCGCAGCCGGTTTTCCGCGACCGTTTTGCGGATTTTCTCCTCCGTCACGCCGAAGCATTTGCAGATGACTTTCCCCTCGGGTTCCTCGTGCGTCACGGGCTTGCCGCCAGCGCCGTAGCTTTTTATGGCGGCCTCCAGCGCCTCCATTCCCATCACGGAGCAGTGCATTTTTTCCTCGGGAAGGCCGCCGAGATATTCGGCTATCTGCTGGTTGGTGACTTTTGCGGCTTCCTCCAGCGTCATTCCCTTTACGACCTCGGTAAGCGCGGAGGAGGAGGCGATGGCGCTGGCGCAGCCGAAGGTCTCGAACTTCGCGTCGAGGATTTTGCGGGTTTTTTCGTCAACTTTGAGATAAAGCTTGAGCGCGTCGCCGCACACCATGTTGCCGACCTCGCCAACGGCGTTGGCGTCGGGGATATTCCCGACGTTGCGCGGATGCCTGAAATGGTCCTGCACTTTCATGGTGTAATCCCACATGATGCCTCCCTGCGCGACAAAAACGTCCTCAATATCACGATACCTAAAGAGCAATATCCGCGTCAACGCGGCGCGTGGAAATAGTCAAAAGTGCGGCAGGTGGGACAGCAGCTCTCCGGCGAGGACGGAGCGCTCGCCGAGGGCTTTTGCGGCATGGTCGCCGCTGAGGCCGTGGATATAGGCGGCGGCTTTGGCGGCTTCATAGGCGGTGGCCATGCCGAAACCGCGCGCTTTGCCGAATTGCGCCCAGTAACCGGCCAGAAGTCCCGCCAGCACGTCGCCGGAGCCGGCTTTGGCGAGGGCGGGGCCGCCGGTGGGGTTTTCCGCTATGGTTTTGCCGTCGGAAACAAGAGAGGCGGAGCCTTTTAATATAACCGCGCCGCCGGTAAGGGCGCAAAGTTTTTTTATGGCGCTGATGCGTTCGGCTTTTGCAACCGGGACGGGAATTTTAAGAAGGCGGGAGATTTCGCCGGGATGAGGCGTCAAAACATGCTGCGCGGCTTTTGCGAACAATTTTCGCAAATCGCCATGCTGCGCGGCGCAGTTGAGCGCGTCGGCGTCCATCACGAACGGGCAGTGCGGCGCGGAAATCATGCCGCAGACAAATTGCGCCGTCTCCGGCGTTGCGCCAAGCCCCGGACCGATTAAAAACACATCAAACCCGCGTTTTTTCTTCCATTCCGCGATTGTTTTGAGCGCGGCGGGGGAAACGGTTCCGGTTCTGGTTTCGGGAAGGGGCAAAGTTAAGGCTTCGGGCACGCAGATTGCTGCGACGGGCTGGGAACTTTCCGGTATGGCGATTGTCACCAGCCCCGCGCCGGCTTTGAGCGCCGCGCGGGCGGACAGGACCGCCGCTCCCGCCATGCCTTTGGAGCCGGCGATTATCAGCACCCTGCCGTAATCGCCTTTATTGGAATCGGCGCGGCGCTTGGGGAAAAGACGCGCTATTTCAGAATGTGAGATTATGCGCATTCCACGTTTTTAACGGCCACCGCGGCGGCGGAGGCGTAGTCGTCGGCATGGGAAAGCGCGAGATGGAATATCACCCCTTCGGCGCGCGGGTCCTTGCAGAGTATGCCGGGCCTGCCGCCGGGGGATTTCACGATGGCGATGCTTTTGAGCGCCAGCCCCTTGAGGCCGAGCGCTTTCCACACCGCCTCCTTGGCGGCGAAACGCACCGCCAGCCGCTGAAACTGGTTTTTCTTGCCGATGCTGTAGCGCAGTTCGGCCTCGGTGAAAACGCGGGACAAAAACGTCTTCTGCCTGCGGATGAGCCGTTTTATGCGCTTCACTTCTACGATATCTATTCCCACGCCCAGTATCTGAGGAAGCATCATATCATTCCACTGTGACGCTTTTGGCGAGATTGCGCGGCTGGTCTATGTCGCAGCCGCGTATGGCCGCCGAGTAATAGGCGAAAAGCTGAAGCGGAATCACGCTCAGGAACGGCGAGAAATACTCGTTCACCTCGGGGATGGACAGGCATTCGTCAAGCTTGAGCCCGTCCGCACGAGCGCAGTCGTTTACTATGCCGACTATGCAGGCCCCGCGCGTTTTGGCTTCCTGAAGATTGGAGAGCATTTTATCCAGCAGCCGCGAGCGCACCGCAATGCCCAGCACCGGCATTCCTTCCTCGATAATGGCGATGGGGCCGTGCTTCATCTCGCCGCCGGCGAAGCCTTCGGCGTGGACATAGGCGATTTCCTTTATTTTCAGCGCGCCTTCGAGCGCGATGGGGAAATTGGCGCCGCGCCCCAGAAACAAAAAATGGCTTTTTTTCGCCAGCCGCCCGGCGACGGCTTCCACCCTGCCGCTTTGCTCAAGCACGTCGCGCATGAGCGACGGGATTTTGAGCAACTCGCCAGCGCGTAAGGCGGCGGTTTCGGGAGCCAATTGCCCGCGCGCCGCGCCGAGGTGCAGCGCCAGCATGTAAAGCGCGGTAAGCTGGCCGATGAACGCCTTCGTGGACGCCACGCCGATTTCGGGTCCGCAATGGGTGTAGAAAGTGAAATCGCATTCGCGCGTGAGCGAGGAGCCCAGCACGTTGCATACGGCAAGCGTTTTAAGGCCGTTCTTTTTGGCCTCGCGCACTGCGGCGAGCGTGTCCGCCGTCTCGCCGGACTGGCTGACGGCGATTACAAGCGAATCGGCGTCCAGCAGCGCCTCGCGGTAGCGGTTCTCGCTGGCGAACTCGACTGAAACGGGCACGCGCGCGAAATGCTCCAGCGCGTAACGGCCCACGAGCCCCGCGTGGTAAGCCGTGCCGCAGGCCACTATCTGGATTTCCTTCAACGTGCGGGCAAATCCGCCGGTGATGCCGAATTCGCGTTCCAGGACTTTTTCGCCGACGGGCCTCAGGCGCCCGCGCAGCGTGTCTTCCATCGCGTCGGGCTGCTCGTGGATTTCCTTGAGCATTAAATGCCTGTAGCCGCCCTTTTCCGCCATTGTGCGGTCCCACTGGACGACGGAGGCCGGTTTTTCCACCTTCTTGCCGTCCATGTTAAACACCGTAGCGGAGTCGGGCTTTAGCACCGCCAGTTCGCCGTCGCCGAGAAAAACTATTTTGCGGGTGTGGTCCAGAACGGCGGGGATGTCGGAGGCGATAAAATTCCCGCCGTCGCCGATGCCTAGAATAAGCGGGCTTTGCCGCCGCGCGGCGATAAGCGTTTTGGGGCACTGCGCCCAGAGAACGCCCAGCGCGTAGGTGCCCTCCAGTTCTTTGACTGAAAGCCGCACCGCCTCGAAAAACAGCGGGTCCAGCATCTCGACGCGCCAGGCTTTGCCGCCCTTGCCCAGATTGCGGATTTTTTCCTC
>JAQTYB010000087.1 GCA_028688475.1 Elusimicrobiales bacterium | reverse complement strand
CATCTGTATGCCGGCGATACAACTTGAGAGGGACGGACGTCCGGCGGAGGTTCTGTGCGGATGTTGAAAAGGAAGTACCGGCATCCGGTGGCAATCCGGCACAAGGTCGTGATGCGTCGGGCAAAAGCCGCCGCCGTGGCGCTGGCCGCGCTGGGGCTGGCGATATTCGCCGCGGCGCAAGCCCCGAGGGCGTTCGCTTACGCGCGCAGCCGCGTCGGCGCGCCGCAGTGGGCGAAGTGGAAGCTGGCCCGCATAGATTTTTCCTCCGTGCCGCGGGACCATGCGCAAGGCGTGGAGCGGGAACTGGTTTTGAGGCACGGCGCGGAGCTGACTGCCCGCGACGCCGCCCGTCTTGAAAAAAGTCTCGCCGACAAGTTTCCCGCGCTGCGCAACGTCAGGGTGAGCCGCAACTGGATTTCAAAGGAACTGGCGGTTTCAGCCGAGCGCCGCGTTCCCGTGGCGCGGCTTTGCTTTACGGGCGGCGCGACGGCTTTTGTGGATGAGAACGGCGAAGTGTACGCGGCGGAGCCTGCCGGGGGGGGCGCTTCGGTTTTGGACATCAACGTGGCCGATGGCGCCGCCGGCGGCAAGTTCGGGCCCGAAACCGTTGCCGCTTTCAGGGCGCTGCGGGACTCCCTGCGGTCTTTTCCGTGCAAGCCGGAAACGGTTTCGCTGGAAGGGCGCAACCTGCTCTCGCTGCGGCTTGAAGACGGCAGCCTTGTTGACTGGGGCGGGCTCGAGCATACGGCGGAAAAAGCGGCACGGCTGGCGCAGGTGTATTCCAGAATGCGCGAACGCGCCCGCGGCCCCTACCGCGTCAACATGAGATATTTTGACGACGGGCGCATACTGCTAAGCGGCATGGGAGCCGCGGCGGCGCAGCCCAGGTGAATTTTTGAGATTTATAGCGGCGTGAGAGGTGCGTAAATGGGCAAAAGCAACATCGTGGCCGGGCTGGATATGGGCGGCGGACGGATAACCGGCGTCATAGCTTCGCGGGACTCCGAAACTCAGACAGTCAAGATTTTATCCGGCGCTTCGCTGCCGTGCCGCGGCCTCAAAAGCGGCGTGGTGGTGGACATTAAAGACACCGCCGGCACCGTCGCGCAGCTCATGGACCAGTGCGAGCGCGACGCCGACGTGGAGGTGGAGCGGGTTTATCTCGGCGTGCGCGGCGCGCATCTCAAATCCTCCAACGGCCACGGCGCCTACAACATCGCGCGCTCCGACCGTGAAATCACCGCCGAGGACGTGCACTGCGTCCTGGAAAACGCCAAAGCGGTTCCCATCGAAACCGACAAGGAGATAATCCACGTCATCCCGCAGAGCTTTTCCATAGACCGGCAAAAAGGCGTGCCCAACCCGGAGGGGATGGAGGGCTCGCTTCTCGAAGTGGACGTGCATATAGTGAGCGCCTCCACCTCGCACCTGAGCAACCTGATAAAATCCGTGTCGAAAGCGGGCTTTAGCGTCGAGGAATCGTGCTACAGCCTTGTGACGCTGGGCGAATGCGTGCTGACGCAGGAGGAAAAGGAGCTGGGCGCCATATTGCTGGACCTCGGCGGCGAAAGTATTTCCATAGGCGTTTATCTTGAGGGCGGCATCAAATTCTCCAAAGACCTTCCCTACGGCTGCGACCTCATCACGCGCGACATCGCCTACGGGCTGCATACCTCCCGCGAGGCCGCCAGGGACATAAAAGAGAAGTTCGGCGTCGCCTGGCCGGCGCTGCTGGTGGACGACGAGGAAATCCCCGTCCCCAGCCTCGACAAGCGCACCTCCCACAGCGTCAAGCCCAGCTTCCTGCTCGATATCATCCAGCCCCGCGCCGAGGAGCTTTTCGACAAGGTGCGCGGCGAGATAGAGAAAACCCGCTACGCCGACATCCCCGGCGTGGGCGTGATAACCGGCGGCGGCTCGCTGCTCAGAGGCATGCCGGAGCTGTGCTGCCAGTCGCTCGGGCTGCGCGAGGCCAGGCAGGCGGGCATACAGCGCGACCTGCTGGTGGCCGACGAGGAATTTTTTCATCCGTCCTACGGCGCCGCGCTGTCGCTGGCGGTCTATCCCTCGGTGCGCACCGACGCCGTGCCGGAGTCGTCCTCCGGGCGCCGGGCGCCGATGGGCAAGTGGCTGGACTTTTTCCGCGGAATAGACATTTTCGGCAAGGATTGAGAGACAGATGAGCAACACCAACATAAAAGCGCGCGGCAGGTTTCATGGCAAAAAAGCCAAGATAAAGGTGATTGGCGTGGGAGGCGGCGGCGGAAACGCCATAAACCGCATGGTCAACGCCGGCATAGAGAGCGTGGATTTCCTGGCACTCAACACCGACGCGCAGGATTTGCGGCGCAACCTGGCCTCCTGGCGCGTGCAGCTGGGCGAAACGCTGGCGCGCGGCCTCGGCGTCGGCGGCGACCCGGAAAAAGGCCGGCTGTCGGCGGAGGAGTCAATAGAGCATATACGCCAGATAGTCTCCGACACCGATTTGCTTTTCATCACGGCGGGAATGGGCGGCGGCACCGGCACGGGCGCGGCGCCCGTGGTCGCGCGCGTGGCGCGCGAAGTCGCCGGCGACGACGTGCTGGTGATAGGCGTCGTGACCCGTCCGTTTGCTTACGAGGGGCAAACCCGCATGAAGCAGGCGGAGGAGGGCATCGCGCAAATGCGCAACTACGCCGATTCGATGCTCATCATCCCCAACGAAAAGCTTTTCGACATCATAGACCGCGACACCCCGACCAAGGACGCCTACCAGATGGCCGACGACGTGCTGCGCCAGGCCATACAGGGCATCTCGGAAGTCATCACCACGCCGGGCGAAGTGAACGTGGATTTCAACGATATAAAGCGCATCATGGCCAAATCCGGCGAGGCGCTTATCGGCATAGGCGAGACCTCCGGCACCAACCGCCATATCGAGGCGGCGCGCAAGGCGATAACGTCGCCCCTGCTCGAAAACGCCGACCTTGAGGGCGCCAAGGGCCTCATAGTCCATTTCCTCGCCAGGGACCACATGACTTACGAGCAGCGCGAGGTGGTGGAATTCATAAAGGAAAACGCCAGCAAGGACGCGATGATAAAGTACGGTCTCGTCTACGACGAGTCCATGGAGGACAAGCTGCGCGTCACGGTAATCGCCACGGGGTTTTCCCGCGCCGGTTCCGGCGGCCTGCGTCCCAATCCGCGCAAGCGCCGCCTGCCGATGACGCCCGGTTTCGACGAGCCGCCGCGCGAGGAATACGACGACGCCTCCATACAGGACGATATGCTCATTCCCGCTTTCATGCGGCGCAAAAAAAGCCGCTGATTTCAGGACATCCAACAGGCCGATTTCGGAGAGACAACATGCCCGCAAGCCTTAACGTTCTTCTCAAGACCATGGTGCAGCACGGCGCCAGCGACCTGCATATCAGGAGCGACAGCCGCGCCTACCTGCGCATTCACGGCAGCATGATGGCGGTGGACGGCAGCGAGATGACGTGCAAGGACGTGGACGCCCTTGCCGCCGCCTGCATGAACCCCAGGGCCAAGCGCGCGATGGAGGAAACGATGGCCGCCGATTTTTCCGTGGACGGCGGCGAGTACGGGCGTTTCCGCTTCAACGTGTTCCGCGAGCGGGGCAGAACCTGCATCGCGATAAGGCATATCCCGTTCAAGATACCGACTTTCACCGAGCTCAATCTGCCGGTGGAGACGCTGGAGAAGCTTTCGCTCACCGAGCGCGGCCTCGTGCTGGTGACGGGCATCACCGGCTCCGGCAAGTCCTCGACGCTGGCGGCGATGATAGACTACATAAACGCCAACCGCGATTACCATATAATCACCGTGGAAGACCCCATAGAGTTCGTCCACACGGCGAAACGCTCCATCATCAGCCAGCGCGAAATCGGGCTGGACGCCGCCGACTTCCTGGACGCGCTGCGCTCCGCCATGCGCCAGGACCCGGACGTAATCCTCGTAGGCGAAATGCGCGACCTGGAAACCACCCGCGCCGCCATCACCGCCGCGGAGACGGGCCACCTGGTGCTGGCCACCGTGCATACCAGCAACGCGGTGCAGACCATCACCAGGGTGGTGGACCTTTTCCCGACGCATCAGCAGACGCAGGTGCGCATGCAGATGGCGGACTCGCTCAAGGGCGTCATTTCCCAGCGGCTGCTGCCGTGCAAATCCGGCGGACGCATACCGGCGGTGGAGATACTCATGGTGACGCCGCACGTAAAGCAGCTGATAGCCGAAAACCAGCTGCACGGCGTCACTCAGGCGATACAGAAGGGCGCTTATTACGGCATGACCACCTTCAACCAGTCGCTCGTGCAACTGGCCAAGAGCGGCACCGTTTCGGTGGAAGAGGTTATTTCCGCCGCGTCCAATCCCGACGATGTAATGCTGGCGCTGCGCGGCATAGAGCCGGACGCCGACATGAAAAAAGCTTAAATTTGCGGTTTCAGGACGGAGGGCACTATGTTCGCAGAAGGCTATATCGGGATTGCGGGAACCATAGGCGTGGGAAAATCCACCCTGACCGTGGAACTGGCCCGCGTGCTTAATTTCGAGCCCATACTGGAAGAGGTGGACGGCAATCCGTATCTTGAACATTTTTACGGCGACATGCGCACCTACGGCACCATGATGCAGGTGTGGCTGCTCAACCACCGGTTCCGCCAGCACAGGGAATTCGTCACCCGCATCAGTTTGGGAAAAATCCGCGGCGTGGTGCAGGACCGCACCATCTGGGAAGACACTATTTTCGCGCGCATGTTGAACGAGCATCCCGGCAAAATCATCAGCGACATAGATTACAACACCTATCTCGACCTTTTCGATAATATGGTGCTGCGCGAACTCGTTTTTCCCCAGTTGCTGATATATCTCGACTGCAAGCCCGAAACCGCCGCGGTGCGCATACGCAGCCGCGGGCGCGGCATGGAGCGGGACATAGACCTCGACTACCTGCGCGCTCTCGACTCCAACTACCGGCAGTTCATCGCCGAGATGGAGGGCGCCGGCGTGCGCGTGCTGCGCATAAACTGGGAGAATTTCATTCCGATTTCCGAAGTGGCGCGGCTGGTGCATGAGTATTCGCTCAAGCCGTCGAGCTTCACCAAATGGGTGCGCCCGCTGCGCATCACTCCCAACTCCGCGCCCTCCGCCGCGCTGGCGGCGGGGCCCGCGAAGCGGAACTGAGGGCGGTTGCGTGGCGCAAAAAAAAGGGATTCTTATCGCGATTGACGGCCCCGCCGGGGTGGGGAAATCCACCATCGGCAAGGCTATCGCGCGCGAATTGGGCTACAGCTTCATCAACACCGGCGAGATGTACCGCGCGCTTGCGTGGAAACTGCTGGCCGCGGACATAAATCCCGAGGACGAGGCCGCCGTCTCAGGCCTCGCCCGTTCGCTGAAATGGAGTTTCGAGAAGGGCAGGGGCGCGGGGCTGCGCACGCTGGTGGACGGCGGGTATCCGGGCGTGGCGCTGCGTTCCGAGGCGGTCAGCAAAACTTCCAGCGCTATCGCAAAAAACGCCGCCGTGCGCGAACTGATGAAGGAAATGCAGCGCAAACTCGGCGAAGACGGCGGCATAGTGATGGAGGGGCGCGATATCGGCACCGTAGTGTTTCCGGACGCCGAGCTGAAAATTTATCTGGACGCCAATCCAGAAGTGCGCGCCAGGCGCCGCGCGGCGCAGCTGGAGCGCGAAGGCTATCCGGCGGATTACGCCGCGATACTGCGCGGCATAATTTCCCGCGATAAAAACGACGCCGGACGCCGCCACGCGCCGCTAAAAAAAGCGCCCGACAGCGTGGTCATAGACACTTCCGGCATCGGGATAACCGAAGTTCTCCGTCGTGTAATCGAGCTTGTCAGGAAAAGATGCCCGCCTATTTGATAAGATTATCTGCGAGGCTGATTGCGTGGCTCTGTTATCTGACGGGAGTGGATATAGCCGCCGGCGTCAGATTTTTGACAAGATTCATTTCACGGACCTGCTATCGGGTGGAAGCCGATGGTCTTGACCGCGTGCCCCGGACAGGGCCGCTGATAGTGGCGTGCAACCATCTTTCCAACGTTGACCCGCTTTTGCTGGATATGTTCATCGGGACTGTCAGGCCGGTGCGGTTCATGGCCAAAGTCGAGCTCTTCCGCCCTCCGGTGGACCAGGTGATGAGACGGGTGCGCGCCATACCCGTGGACCGCAAGCGCGCCGGCGGCGCGCCGGCGGCCTTGAAAGGCGCGCTGGACGCTCTTGCGCAAGGCGATTGCCTCGCGATGTTTCCGGAAGGCACGCGCTCCAAAACAGGGCAGCCGCTGGAGCCCAAGCCGGGCATAGGTTTTCTGGCGCTTAAAAGCGGCGCGCCGGTTCTTGCCGTCAGGATGTCCGGGACGGGAAAATTCCCGTTCACGAGGAGCATCAGGCTCACTGTAGGCGGCATTCACAGATTTGAAAGCACGGACTGCGGCGGTGCGGACGCGAAAGCCGCGTATGCCGACGTTTCAAAAAAGATAATGTCAGAGATACTGTCGATTACGGAGAAAAACGCGCCCTCCGCGCGGGTTTGAAAACCCGGGCGGGCGGCGCCATGGAGGAACAGCTTATGACGACTACAACCGACAACGCGCAGGATGAAAATCTGAATCCGGACGTCGAGACCGCGACGGAGGCGGAATCTTCCGAAATGTCCATGGAGGGCCTCTTCGCCAGCCAGGAGGACTTCAGGAAGAAACTCAACAGCAGGGAAATAGTGAAGGTGAAAGTGATACAGACCGGCCCTGAATACGTGCTGGTGGACATAGGCGAAAAGAAGGAAGGGCTGATTCCTCTCTCCGATTTCAAAAACGAAAAGGCCCCGCCGGCGGTAGGCAGCGAAGTGCCCGCCGTGCTGGACAAACGCGGCGGCGAAGAGCGCCACGCCATTCTTTCCCATACCCGCGCCGTCGAGACTATCGGCTGGGACCTGGCGAACAAGGCTTTCGAGGAAAAGATTCGCGTGAAGGGCGCCGTGCTGGAAGTGGTCAAGGGCGGCTATATCGTGGACGCGTTCGGCATACGCGCTTTCATGCCGCTTTCGCTTTCCGAACTGCATCCGGCGTTCAAGCACCATCTGCCGCCGGGCGCAAAGATAAAATGCCACATCCTCGAAATCGCGCGCGAGAGGCGGCGCATAATCGTCTCCCGCAAACAGGTGCTCGAGGAGGACGAGAAGGAAAGGCGCGGCCAGGTAATGGGCGAGATAAAGCAGGGCGAGGTATTGCGCATCGTCGTGGCCAAAGTCGGCAAGGACAGCCTGCTGGTCCGTTATCACGGCATCGAGGGCATTGTGCGCGCCGAGGAAGTGGCCTGGAAAAACACCGAGGAAGCGCTGAAAACATACAAGCGCGGACAGCGCCTCAAGGCGAAGCTGATGAGCATCGGCGACAAGCCGCCCACGCTCTCGTTCAGCCTCCGGCAGCTGACGCCCAATCCCGCCGATACGCTCCGGCGGCGGTTCCAATCCCGCAGCGTGGTCAAGGGCAAGATACTCGAGGTTTCCGACGCCGGCGCAAAAGTGTCGGTCTCGCCGGAGGTTACCGGTTTCGTTCCCATCCACGAGTTCGGGCACGAACCGCAGCTCAAGGCCGGCGACCCCGTGGGCGCCATAGTGCTGGGCGTGAACCAGCAGACCTACGAGCTGAATCTCTCGATAAAGCGTTTCGAGGAAATCCAGAACCGCAAAATAATCGCGCATTACCTCAAGGAAGCGCCGCCGCTGACGCTGGGGCAGCTGCTTGCCAACGCTTCCGACAAGGATAACGCCTAGCGCCTCATGCATTCCGACGCGCCGCACCCGCGCCATCTGGCGCGGATAGGTTTGGGACTGACAGCCGCCGCGTTGCTAATAGCGGCGGCTGTCGTCGTCCGCAGGCCGCATCCGTGGGCGCGGGCGGATATCCCGGCGGCGCAGCCCCGCTCCGCCGACGAGCGTCTCGGAGAGCTCGACCGTGAACTGGCGAAAAATCCCTCCAGCCTGCCGGCTCTCGCCGAAAAGGGAATAATTTTATACCGGAAGGGCCCGGCTTTTTACATCAAGGCGATAGGCGCTCTGGAAGACGCGCGCGACAAGGGCGCGCTGGACGCGCGCATCTTCCGCTGCCTCGGCGAGATGTATGCGCAAACGGGACTGCCCGATTACGCCGCCAGGGAATACGTCCGCTACCTCAACAATTTCCCGGATAACCGCGAAGCGCGCCTGCTGCTGGGGAAGTCATATTATTCCTCGGCGAAATACCGGCAGGCGGCGGAAGAGTTTTCAACGCTGCTTGAACGCGGCGGCGGCGACATCATCGCGCTGGAGAATCTCGCGCTTTCGCTTTATAAATCCGGCGACAAAACCGGCGCGGAAAACATTTTTTCCAGAATGCGCGGCCTGGGGCCGCAAGCGGCGCGCCGGGCGGCATTCTCGCAGGCCGGCATGGCTTTCGAGGGGGGGGATTACCAGTCCGCGGTGAAGGCGCTTGAGGAACTCAAAAACGTTTCCGCCGACGCTACGCTCAGCCGTCCTGAAGTGCTGCGTCTGTACGCCAAGTCTCTCAGCAAACTGGGCCGCAATGCGGAGTCTTGTGATGTCTGGAGCGAACTCTCGGCGCTTTTGCCGGATGACGCCGAGGCCAAAAAAGAAGCCGCCCGTCTGCGCCGCCGCGCGGGGACAGGTAAAGGCAAATCCGGCGGAACTTCAACCTCGCGTCGGCATTCAAACGATTGACCCGGAAATCGCAGTTGGATAGCGGAATTCGACGTAAAATAGCTTCATGGCTCCGACTCAAAAAAACTGCTCACAGGCAACGAGCCTGCTCGCATTTTTTTGAGCCGAATCCATTTCGCTCTTTTACGTCTCGGTTCTCGCAACCAACTGCGATTTCCGGGTTGATATTTGTTTCACCTGAGTATTTGTTTGCGCAAAAAGGCCGCCCTTGACGAAGGCGGCCTTTTATTATGTGGTTTGTTATTGCGCGAAAGGCGTATCCAGCACCGGCATGGTTTCCCAGCCGGGATAGTCGAAATGCCACCACTCTGACGGCAGTCCCGAAAACCCCGCATGACTCATGGCGTCTTCAAGCGCGCGGCTGTTTGACTGCGCCGCCTGAGAGGCTCCCGCCCAACCGCGATGCGCGTGTTCGGAAAAATCATCGAACTCCGTGGGCAGTTCAAGCCAGTTGTTTTTTGAGTCGCAGGCGGCAAGGTCTACAGCCATGCCGCGGTTATGCTTTGAACCTTTGGCAGGGTTGGCCACGTACCGCGTGTCCGGCATAATCTCCCAGAAACGGCGCTGCACGGACAGCGGCCTGTAGCAGTCCAAAACGCACAATCGAAACGGTTTGGGCGCGTTTGCGGCGTACTGCGCGGCGCGCAGCAGCGCGTCCGCCGCGGGCTTTCTGAGATAACACTGCGCCGACGGATAAACCTGCTTTCCGGTGAAGTTGCCCGCAGTGGCGTAGCGGATATCGAAAAAAAGTTTGCCGCCGGATACCCGCCGCATGTCTATGAGCGCTTCCGTCGAAATTTCGACAGACAATTCAGCGCCGGTCTTCAAACCGGATAAGGCGGCGAAGTCGCCTTTGTTCACCGCCAGGCCGAGCAGGCCGCGCGAATTGATATAAGCCAGCGGCTGCCCCGCCGGCACGTCGCCGAAAGTGCGGGCGAAGCGCGTTTCCAGTGTTTTGCCCGCCGCGCGCACTGTGATGGTCGAGCCCGGCACCAACCCCGAGGAAGAGACGATATCCTCGGGTATATCCGTCCATATATTGCCATATGGCGCTTCCACATGCAGCACCGAGCCGGTCAGAATCCCGTTGCCGGCTGAAGGAACGGGCCAGTCCGCCAGCAGGGGCTTATTCACGGCGGGGCCAAGTTTTGAAAATACGGCGGGCTCTTTTGCGATGTGCGCCGCGACGGGTGAAAATATGTCGCGCCCGTGGAACGTAGAGGAGACTGCGGGTTCTTGCCGCGGGCAGGACTCTCGTCCTGCGCAATCATGCCTGAAAAAATCCTTGTTTGTCAGCTCGATGGCGCGCTTCACTCCCAAGTTACGCATGACCAGAGTGAATATGCCGTTATCCGGTCCGACAAAATATTGTCCGGTGTTTGTTTCCAGAGCCAGCCCCCGGCGGACAGTGCCTACCTCGGGGTCCACCACTGCCGCAAACACCGTGCCTTTCGGCCACAGCGGGGCTGAGCCGGCAAGCAGAAAGGCTGCCAGATGGATATTGAAAGGCTCCACGTTATGGGTGAGGTCTGTTATCCGCGCTGTTGGCAGGATATGCAGCATTACCGCTTTGCATTGGGCAACCGAATCGTCGGCAAGGCCGAAGTCCGTCATAAAAACTATATCGGCGGTGGGCGGTGTCATTTGCGCAGCGCGCATTGGGGGGCATAACACCAATAAAGCCAAAGCGGCTGATATTAATAGAGGCAGTTTTTTTCTCATACCGGTTTTATAGCAGATATTACGGAAGGGGTTCAAAGCATTTTGCGCTTTTTTTTGAGGAAAAACCGCTGGTTGATGAAAAGAGGCGAATGTTTTGCCGGTTTTTTCCCTCAAGAGCCTGTTGCGAAACGTCTGAAAATTCCTTAAAAACAGCTATTCCCCAAATAGCCGCGCATAAAATATAATATTCTCGTCGACGCCACGTCGGCAAAAGAGCGAAAACCATGCAACTACATCG
>JAQTYB010000086.1 GCA_028688475.1 Elusimicrobiales bacterium | reverse complement strand
ATATGCCATTTTGAATCCATGCGTCATGGCTATATTTTGCAACACCGTGACGCCCCGTCGATTTCGGTACGATTTGGGTTGGCAAGATGTATTGCCCTATGGTTAGATTATAGCTGGCGCGATTCGAGTAGTTGACAAAGGACTTTGATTGATATATAATTGAGTTATCAAGTATTCGTCACACAAATGAGGGAGTTTTATGAAAACAAGCAAATCATTACGGTTTCTTCTTGGGCTGGCACGCGCCCAGACGTTGATAAACAGGAAATTCGACTGCCGGCTGGGCGGCGGGCTGAGTTTTACGGACTTTCAGGTCCTCTATTACCTCAGTCTGGCGCCGCAAGAACAGCTTCGGCGCACGGACCTGGCGGAAAAACTCGCGCTCACGCCCTCCGGCGTTACGCGGCTGCTGTATCCTATGGAAAAAATCGGTCTGGTGACACGGGAGGCCAGCGACCATGACGCGCGAGTCAGCTATGTGCAGCTTGCCCCCGGCGGGAAACAGCTGCTTTCGGAAAGACTGGAAGACGCAGAACTGCTGGCAGCGGAAATGCTGCCGGAGACAAAAAATCAAAACGGCTGTGCGGTGGAAGATTTGTTCGGCATGTTGAAACTCGGCTATTTTTAACCCGGATTGCGCAGGAGGAGGAAGCAAAATGAAAATTCTTATCGTAAACGGCTCGCCGCGCGGCAAAAATTCCTGCACGATGCGGATGGTCGCTCCGCTTTCCGAAGGCATGGAAGAAGCGGGCGCGCAAGTGAAACTGCTGTATCTGGCAGAATTGAATCCGGGGCATTGCAGGGGCTGCTTTTCCTGCTGGTTCAAAACTCCGGGCAAGTGCGTCATCGAAGACGGGTATAACGAGGCCATGTCCTCCTGCGAAGGCGCGGAGCTTGTCGTTTTCGCCGCGCCGCTGTATCATTTCCACATGCCGGGACTGATGAAAAACTTTCTGGACCGCACCATCACGGCCTCCGAACCATGGATAATTCCCGATGACAAACGGGACGGAATTTCAACGCATCCGGTGGCGCGCAGAAACACCATCAATTCCATTATGCTGGTATCGCCGTGCGGCTTTCCGGAAGTAAAGCACTTCAAGCCGTACAGCGACTGGTTCAAGGCGTATGCGAAGATAGCCGGCCTGAAATGGACGGGGGAAATTCTGCGCCCCATGGGAGAATTGCTGCGCTCGGAGGAAATGCAGCCGCACCTGTCCGGGTATTTCGCGGACCTGCGCGACGCCGGAATGGAAGTTGTGCGCGAAGGCGCGCTGCGACACGAAACGGAAATAAAGCTCCAGCGGGACCTGCTCAAAGGCGGCAGCGAGGAATTCCGCGCCCTGGCAAACAACCGTTTCGCCAAGCTATTGGGCCACAAGCAGCCCGAAAAATAAGCAATACAAAAATAAAAGGGACGCGATTGTGAAAACATTGGGGAGCTATTTTGGGACAGTATAACCCCCGTTTTCGTGCGCGATGAGTGGAGGAAATGGAATTAAGTATACTGTCCCAAAATAGAAAAATGCGCGCTGATTGGCGGGATTCGTCAAAGTTAGCCGTGTTGCTTGCGGCGTTTTTCAGTGTGTTGGAGTTTTTGCGGCCTTATTACTTTCTTCAGGACGATAACCGCGATTATTTTTTGGGGATTCTTGCCCACAACTGGCGCGCGCTGGCCTCCGGTTCGCTTGCGCTTTTCAATTTCAACCAGTTTTTGGGAACGCCGTTTCTGTCCGCCGGACAGACCGGCGCGCTTTATCCGCCCGTCTATATAGCCGCAGCCGCGAGCAAGCTGTTTTTGGGGCACATTCAGGGCGCGGTGGATTTTTATGTCATCTTCCATATGATTGCCGGCGCGCTGGCGATGCGGTTTTTCCTCGCGGAATCCGGCGTCGGACGGCGCGGCGCGCTGCTTGGCGCGCTGGCATGGCCGCTAAACGGATTCGCGGTCTTCATGAGTTCCAACTGGGCGACGGTATCGCCCGTCGTAGCCTGGCTGCCGCTGCTGCTTGCCTGTTCCGTCCGCGTGCTGCGCGGCGACGGACGCGCCGTTTCAACACTGACGCTGGCGCGGGTGCTGTTGTTTTTCAGCGGCTATGCGCAATACTTCATCTGCGCGGTGATTTTTGAAATTTTGCATTCCGCGCTCCGCGCGCTTTTTTCAAAAGAGAAAACCGCCGCAAAACGCGGACTCGCGCTTTACGCCGCAAGTTTCGGCGCGACTTTCATATTTTCGCTGCCGCTGTTTTTGCCGTTGTGGCATCAGGCGGCGGTATCGGCGGACCGCGCCGCGCCGCTGTCTTACGCCGGTTTTTCGTCGGGCGCGAACCGGCTGATACTTTGGCTGCAAGGATTGCTCTGGCCCGCCGCCGGAGCGTGGGCGGCGAAATTGTCCAACCGGTCATGGCTGGATTATTATCTGCCCTGCCTGTCCCACACCGGAATACTGGCGGCGGTTTTTGCCGCTAAAACGCTGCTGCTCAAAAAACCGCGCGATTATTCCGCGCTCGAGAAAACCGCCGTCTGCCTGCTGCTGGTCGCGCTGGGCTGGTCGTGCGGAGCGTTCAACAAAATCCTGTATCTGCTGCCGGTAATGAACCGGTTTCGCTACAACTTCAAGCTCGTGCTGTTCGCAAACTTCTGGTTAATCACGCTTGGCGCGTTAAGCTGGAACGCTTTTGCGGGCAGTCTCTCTGAAACCAGAAAACGCCTGTTCTACGGCTGCGCTTTCGGGCTGACGCTTCTCAATTTCGGCGCGCTCTATTTCATCGCCCCGCCGCGCTACATAATGCGCCATAACGGGCCGGTTCCGATACCCGCGCCGGCGCCGTTTTCGTTGACCGGCGGGCGGATAGTCTCCATTGGCGCGGACAGCCAGCCGCCGGACGGGTTCGCAGCTCTCGCCGCGTTCAACTACGCGACGTTGTGGAACACCCCGCATTTCGCCGGTTACCAGCCGCTGCTTCCGGCGGAAAACGCGCGGACGGCGGGCTATCTGAACGCCTCCGCGGTGATAACCCTGCCGCCGGAAAAACTGGGCGATTTAGCGCAATATCTGCGCGTTTGGGGCGTAAAATACTATTTTGTGGACAACCGCCGCCTGCCCCGCTTCGACGGCTATCTGTCGGCGCACGGGATAAAACCCGTATTCAGAGACAATAGTAAAACCATTTTCGCCGATTCCGCCGCGAGGCCGCCGGTTTATTGGGCGGACGCGCCGCAACGCGGCGGCATTTCATGGCGCGCCGGCGTAAACAGCATGACCGCGCAAGTGGAATCCGCCCTGCCCGGGTTGCTGGTGTTCAACACGCTTTACAACCCGTTTTTCAAGGCACGGGTGAACGGCGCGGCGGCGCTGATATCGCGCACGGAGAACGGTCAAATCGCGGTGCCGCTGCCCTCCGGCGGCGGAACTGCCGTGCTGTATTACGCGGACCCGCACTTTTCGGCTGGAGTCATCTCGGCGGCGGTTTTCGCCGCCATACTGGCCGGGTTGGCGTTAACCCGAAAATCGCAGCAACTGTGATTTCCGGGTTTATCCGTCGTCGCAATTTGGTAACATTACCCAGGTAAATATCATGGCAACGGTTTCATCCGACACGTCCGCAGAAACGGCGGCGACCGGCAGATTTCTGGCGGCGTTCTTCGAGAAATTCTGGCTGCCGCTGGCGGGGCTGGCGCTGGACGCGGGACTGCTGACGGCTGCGTTCTACTGCGCCTGGCTGCTGCGGTTTAGGTTCGGACCGGTGCTGGCGCTTATTCCGCCGCCGGAGATGCAGGATTTCTCCGCGACTTCGGCGATTTTGCCGGCGATTATTCCGCTCTGGCTGCTGGTGTTTTATTATTCCGCCAAACTCTATGACGGCGCGGACGTGCCGGCGGAGGACGTTTTCGTGCGCGCGCTGCACGGCTGCGTGCTGGGCGCGGTGCTGGCACTGGCGCTGAGTTTCCTGCTCAAGAATTTCAGCCAGTCGCGGCTGCTGTATGTTTTCGCGCTGCCGCTTTCGACGCTGTTCGTGTTCGCGGGCAACGTGCTGCTGCGCGCGCTGCAGCGGCTGGCTTTGGAAAATTGCGGCTGGAAAAAACGGATGCTGGTCGTGGGCGGCGGCAAACCCGCCGAACTGGCGCGCGCCGCGCTTGCCCGCGCCGCCTGCCTGATGGCGATAAACGCGGCGGAAAGCACGAAAGACGGGCTTTTCAGCCTCGTGCGCGAACACTCCATAAACCATGTGCTGCTGGCCAACGCCTCTTTCAACAAAAACGAAATCGTGGAAATAGCCGACCGGCTGGAGCTTGAGGGCGTGGAGCTTTCAATAATACCCGGCATAGTGGAACTGCGCACCGGCGAAGTGCAGCTCGACACTTCGCTCGGCATACCGGTGATAAAGATATACCACACCTCGTTTTCCGGCTCGAACTACTGGACGAAGCGGCTGTTTGACCTGGGGTTTTGCGCTCTGGTGTTTTTGCTGGGCGCGGTTCCGTTCCTGGTCGTGGTGCTGCTGATAAAACTCGACAGCCGGGGCCCCGCGTTTTACAGGCAAAAGCGCGTGGGCAGAAACGGGCGCGTTTTTGAAATCTACAAATTCCGCACCATGACGGCGGACGCGGAAACCCGGCTGGGAGAAATAACGCACCTCAACGAGCGCGACGGCAACGTGTTCAAGATGAAAAACGACCCGCGCGTAACCCGCGCCGGCAGATGGCTGCGGCGGCTGAGCGTGGACGAGTTTCCGCAATTGCTCAACGTGGTCCGCGGCGAGATGAGCGTTATAGGCCCGCGCCCGCCCACCGTCGGCGAGTATGAAAAATACGACGAGGTTTCAAAAAAGCGGCTGCACGTGCTGCCCGGCATAACCGGGCTCTGGCAGGTCAGCGGCAGGGCGGATCTGGATTTCGAGCAGATGCTGGCGCTGGATTTCTACTACATCGAACACTGGAGCCTGGGGCTGGATCTGCTCATCACGCTCAAAACGCCGTTCGCCATGGTGTCGAGCAGGGGCGCGTATTAACATGACGCTGGACAGACTGTTCCCCGAGTTGAACGGAAAACCGCTCACCCAGGCCGCCTCCGCCGGACTGTGCCTTTACGCGCTGGGGCTGCCCGCCTCCATTTCAGCGGCTCAAATCGGACTCGGCCTGGCGTTTATATTCACTCTGGCGGCGGCATGGCGCGGGGAGCTGGATTTGGCGGCGCGGCTGCGGCGGCTCTGGAGCGGACAGTTCATAATGCAGTCCTGGCTGTTCTACGCGGCGGCGGCGGTCGTCACGGCGGCGGCGGCGTTGTTTCCGGAGCGCGGGTTCCGCTATCTCACGCCGGACCTGCTCAAGCCCGTCACCTGCATATTCCTGCTGGCCGCGCTGGAAAAAAGCGCGGCGAAGCTGGTTTTAGGCTGCCTGCTGACGGGGGCGGCTTTGGCCGCACTTTGCGGCCTGGCCGATGTTATCGCCGTTTATGCCGCACGGTCGCAGTTGATGCGCGCGAATTTTTCCGGCAGCTACACTTTTTACGGCGAGATGGCGGTCTTCGCGTTCTGCTATGCCGCGGCGTTGATTTGCCGCGGCGAAGACGCGGCGCGCGGCGAAATCCGCGCCGCCATGGCGCTTAGCGGCCTGCTCGTTACCGCCGTCATGTTCAGCCAGACCAGAAGCGCGATTGTGGGGCTGGCGGCGGTATTTCCCCTGTTTTGGGCGATGGAAAAACGCTCGCGCAGGTTTTTGCTGGCGAGCGCGGTCAGCGCGCTTTTGTGCATCGGCATCCTGTCCGCCGCGAAACCCGGTTTTGCGCGGAGGATATACGCCATTTTGCCGGCGGCCTCCGCGCTGGCGAAAACCCGGGCCGACGCGCCTGTGGCCGACGCCTCCATCAGCAACAGGTTCGGGCAGTGGGCCGCCGGTCTCAGGATATTGCGGGATTATCCGTTTCTCGGAGTCGGCCCCAACAATTTCATGGCCACCTTCGATTTCTACCATCCGGGGCTGATAGACGGGCGCGGCGGGTGGACGGCGCACAATCTTTACATCGAGCAGGCGGCGGAGCGCGGAATAGTGGGACTGGCGGCGCTGCTGTGCGTGCTGGGCGCGCTGATTTATTGCGCGCTCCGGCTGGCGCGCGGCGCGGCGGACCCGTACAGCCTGGCCGCGCTGGCGGCGCTGCTGGCTTTCCTGCCGATGACTATCACCGGCGAGACTTTGCAGGAGACGCGCGAGTCCGGCGCGCTGTTTCTGCTGCTGGCCGGCGCGTACGCATACAAAAGAGAGGAAACACGATGAAAGGAATACTGCTCGCGGGCGGAGCGGGGACGCGGCTGCACCCGGTTACCATTCCGACGATAAAACAACTGCTGCCGGTTTACGACAAGCCGATGATTTATTATCCGCTGTCGGCGCTTATGCTGGCGGGGGTGCGCGATGTTCTGGTCATCTCCACCCCTAAGGATTTGCCGCGTTTCGAGGATTTGTTCGGCGACGGTTCGCGGCTGGGCATGAAATTCTCATACGCGGGCCAGGACGCGCCGCGCGGCATAGCCGAGGCGCTGATAATAGGCGAGCGATTCGCAGCGGGCTCGGGCGTCTGGCTGGTGCTGGGCGACAATATCTTTTTCGGGGAAAATCTATCGGGGCTGCTTGCGCACGCCGCAAAGCGCGCGGACGGCGCCACCGTGTTCGGCTACAACGTGCAGGACCCCGAGCGCTACGGCGTGGTGGAATTCGGCGCGGACGGCAAAGCGGTTTCCATAGAGGAAAAACCCGCCCGCCCCAAATCCAGCTATGCGGTGACGGGCATCTACCGTTACGACGGCGAGGCGGCTAAAATAGCCAGGGCGCTAAAGCCGTCGGCGCGCGGCGAACTGGAAATAACCGCTCTTAACAACGAGTATCTAAAGCGCGGGAAACTGCGCGTGGAACTGCTGGGCCGCGGCTACGCCTGGCTGGACACGGGCACGCACGATTCGCTGCTGGACGCGGCGGATTTCGTGCGCATAGTGGAAAAGCGCCAGGGCCTCAAAATAGCCTGCATAGAGGAAATAGCCTACCGGCGCGGCTACATCGGCGCGGCGCAGCTTGAAAAACTGGCCCGTCCGCTGGAAAAAAGCGGCTACGGCGAGTATCTTATGCGGATACTCGGGGAAGCGCGCTGATGCCTTTCACGTTCGAGCGGCTGGAGATACCGGATTTGATACTCGTCACGCCGCGCGTTGAAGCTAATTTCCGTCAGGGACGCACAGTTGCCGCCGTTGGAATATAGCGGCACGGTTTCCCATGCGGCGCGGCCCGTTGGCAGCCTGCTGTTCCGGCGGCTGCTCAAATATTTTGCTAATATGTGCATTCGGCGGATGTTGGCGTTTGCGCCCGCAGATTTTATGCAACGGCTGACGGAGGGTTTTAATGAGCACCGTTCCTGAAATAAAATTCGGCACCGACGGCTGGCGCGGAATCATCGCGTGGGATTTCAATTTTGACAACGTGCGCAAGACCGCGCAGGCGATAGCCGACTACGCCCGTTCCGCCAGTCCGGTGCCGCTGGAGTCGCAGAACCTTATTGTGGTGGGCTACGACAGGCGCTTCCTTTCCGGGCAGTTCGCCGAGGAAATAGCGCTGGTGCTGCGCGCCAACAAACTGGGCGTGACGCTGCTGGACTCGCCCTCCCCGACGCCGGAAATAAGCCTGCTCACCTCGAAGAAATTCTGGCTCGGCGTCATGGTGACGGCCAGCCACAACCCTTTCCAGTACAACGGCATCAAGATAAAAGTGGGGGGCCGTTCCGCGCCCGAGACTGTGACAAAAAGCGTGGAAGCGCTTCTCGGCAAGGCCTCGCCGCTGGCCGCGCAGTCCGCGACGGTTCAGCGCAAGAACTTCCGCGACGCCTATCTGGCGCATCTGGCCTCGCGCGTCAACCCCAAACCGCTTTCCCAGGGGCTTAAAACACCGGTCATAGCGGACTACATGTACGGCTCCGGCGCGGGAACGCTGGAAAAGCTGGTGACGTCTAAAAAGTTTTCCGTAATCCGCGGACAGGCCGACCCGATGTTCGCCGGCATACATCCGGAGCCTATAGCCAAAAATCTGGCTCCCCTCATGGAAGCCGTGGTTAAAAACAAGGCCGCCGCCGGCTTCGCCCTCGACGGCGACGGCGACCGGATAGGGCTTGTAGACGACAAGGGCCGGTTCGTCACCCCGCAGCGCGTGATGGCGCTGCTGCTGCATTATCTCGTGAACGTCAAAAAGCTCAAAGGGCCGGTGGTGCAATGCGTCTCGCAGGGCTATCTGGCAAAGCGCATGGCCAAAGACCTCGGCCTGCCTTTCGAGGAAGTGCCCGTCGGATTCAAGTATCTCGCGGACAAGATGATTTCGGACAACGCGCTCCTTTGCGCCGAGGAATCGGGCGGCTTCGCCTGGCGCGGCTGCACGCCGGAGCGCGACGGCGCCCTCTGCGCGCTGCTGCTGCTGGAGATGCTCGTCAAAACCGGTAAAAAACCCTCGGAGCTGCTTGACGCAATCGAAAAAAAGTACGGAAAATCGGTTTTCGAGCGCGGCGACCACCGCATCCAGCGCGCGGTGCCCGACAAGGCCGTGTTCGCGGAAAAGCTCAAAAAGAAACTGCCTAAAAAACTGCTGGGGCATCCTGTCGCGCAGGCGCTGACGATAGACGGCCTCAAAATCATACTCGACAACAACTGGTGGGTGCTCATGCGCCCGTCCGGCACGGAGCCGCTCATGCGGATTTACGCGGAGACTGAATCCGGCGAAAAAACGAAGGAGCTGCTGGAGTACGCGGCAAAACTGGTGTCGGGGCATATCTGATTGACGGCCGCATGAGCAGGTTCCGACGGGGGATTGACAAAAAGTGCGTGAATAGCAAGAATATGTCGGAGGCTTTGGAGAAGGTCCGCAGTCTGCCGGGGTGCGCGCATTATGCTCACTGAAAAGGAAAAGAAAGTCTTTCAGGATATCGCGCAAACCGGGCTGCTGGAAACGCTGCGCGCGCTTTCCAAACTGTCGGACCGGCAATGGTGCGCGTTTCCCAGGGCGTTCAGTTTTGAAACCATCGAGCAGGCGCGCGCCGGTTTTCCGGCCAGCGAGCCGGCGCGGTTCAGCGGCGACCTCATTCTTGAGGGCGATATGCCGATGCATTTGCTCTGCATATTCCCGCAGGAAAGCGCGCTCACGCTGATGTATTTTCTCACCGGCCAGTCGGAGAAGGTGTCCGACCTCGCCTCGATGCAGACGCTCGCGGTGGCCGAGGTCTCGAACATACTGGCCAACGCGTTTTTGAATGTCATCGCCAACACGCTGAAGGTGCGGCTGCTGCCGCGCACGCCGCGGGTGCTGGTGGGCTCGCGCAGCCAGATAATAGACGGCGCGCTGTCCCGCGCCGGCGCCCATCCGGACTACGCGCTGGTGACGGAGCTGCGGCTTGAATCCGAGAATCTGACCATGACAGGCACGCTGTGCATACTGCTCGACAGGACGGCGCTGGGCAATCTGATAGGGAAAATACACGACTCGCCCGCATGGACGGAGCGGACCCGTAAAATTTTCTGAACACCGGGGGACTGGATATGACTAAAATACTGATTGTGGACGATTCGCCGATTTTGCGCAGCACCATACGCACGGTGCTTGAGCGCGCGGGCTACCAGATAACCGGCGAGGCCGGCAACGCCGACGAGGCGTTTGCGCTGTACGGCAAGGAAAGGCCGGGCCTTGTCCTGCTTGACATACTGCTGCCGGGCGAATCGGGGCTGGACATCCTGCGCCGCCTGAAAACGATGGATCCCGCCGCGCAGGTGCTTATTGTCACCGCGGTCAATCAGGAAGCGGTCAACGAGGAGGCCAAGCAGTTGGGCGCGCGCGGCATACTCTACAAGCCTTTCGACCCCTCGGAGCTGACGGCGGCGATAGCGGAAGTTTTGAAATAACGGTTTGCGCAAAAGCGAAACGAACCCGCGCTGCATGCCGCGCGGGTTCGTTTCGCTTTTCTGGTGAAATCAGACCTACTCACGGTTGCGGCAGCACTTGACGGGTTGTTTGTCCATGTTGATATCGCCGTTATGGATTGTCACCGTACCGTCCTCCTCCTTGACGGACAAGACGAGGGAATCCTTGCCTTGAGACTTGTCAAAATACCGCAGATATGCGTCCTCGTCCGTAACCGCAAACTGCGTTCTCTCGCCCGGAAGCTTCATGTTGGGCTGCCCGCTGTAATTCATGCCCGCGCGGATAAACTTACCGGAATCGGGGAGGTATTCCAGAAGTATCCAGATGGGACTTTCGCTGAGAGTGTGGCATTCCACCCACGATATTGGAACATTGTACTCGGTACGATCCGCCAGGGCCGCCGAACTGCACGCGCCCAGCGCAAAAACCGCCAAAACCGCAACAACAATTCTTTTTGCCATCTGTTCTCTCCTTAATCACTATGGATTCGGCAGGCACCGTCGCGCCTGTATAAGGATAGTTTAGCGCACACCGCAGGCGCCGCAAAGGGCCGAAAGTGCCAATTTCAGCAGGTCTTTGGACCTATGCCTTTTAGGGCCTTTTGGGCAAAATTTAACCCGGAAATCGCAGTTGGTTGCGAGAACCTACTGAGCTTCACACAATTCCTTAACATGTTGGAGGCTCAGATTTGGCCGCAGGCTAGGCGCGACGACGCCGGCCTGCCCTCTGGGCAAGTCAAGGAGGAGCAACGACGCCTGCGGCCAAAGGTGAG
>JAQTYB010000085.1 GCA_028688475.1 Elusimicrobiales bacterium | reverse complement strand
AACGACCTTTTGGAGGAGGCTTTGAGGATAGTCAGGCGCAAACTGGAAGCCGAAGGCGGTCTTGAGACGGAAAAAGAAATCTCGCACCGACGATTACGGTACGATTCTTATTTGGCTTGACAGGGCGCGACGGGGCGCGACGGGGCGCAAGCGCGTGATAAATGGTTTCCGCTCCCTATCCCGTGTTCTTGTAAAAAACCATATCGGGTGATATACTGTACGCTGTTGGTCATTCATGAATTCGGAAGCTGGAGAGAGAAGCATGAGATGCATGCAAAGAACCGTTCCAGTAGTGTTTTTGTGCCTTTTTGCGTTTCACCCGCCAGTTCAAGCGATGGGACATGCTGAATCCGGCGCCGTTGTTGAGCAGACAAACAAGCAGCCCGGTGCGCCGCCGGCGGATGTTACCCCGATAATTGACAGTTATCAGCCATACAAGGAATTCGCGCAGGACGAGAAACTGAACAAGCAGTTTTATTCTTATATGGAGCAGTTGTACAGCTATAATGTTCCCGATGCCCTGCTTGTCTTTGGAATGATGAAGGACAAAGCTCACACGCTCAACGCGCTCGAAGTTATTTTTCATGAGGGTGTGGAATTCCGCGGCTGGCTGGAGCTTGGACACGCCTATAAAGACATAATGAATGCGGATTATTACCGTGCTCATTACAATGACGTTTATCCCATAGTTCACCGCAAAGCCATAATCGCGCAATACGGACTTGTGAAATATTTCGGCAGGGTCAAAGGTTTCCCCAACGCGCCGGAATATGCCTATGCGCTGATGTCGCCGCTCATAGAGTTACGGGACACACCCGCCGCCAGGATGATTCAGGTATTGCGCTACAATCCAGAAATCACACGCGAGAAGCTGACCAGAAACGACATCGAAACAGCGGCGCAGGTTTACGAAGCAGGAGGATACACCTATCAAAACCGCGCCAAAATCATAGCCGATGCCGAGGCTTTGATGCCTGCGCAAGATAAATAATTTGTGTCATAGCGAATAAAACCCCGCACGTTGAAAAGCATTTTGATAACCTAATCTTACTGTGTCATAAACACAACAAGGCTACAGGGCTGCATTTTAGCCACGAAATGCACAAAATTGACACGAAAAATGAGGAGCCTTTTCAATTATAACAACAAAACCCAGCCGCAGATGAACGCAGATTTTCGCAGATAAAGGCAGACAAAGGCGGTTTTGTTTTTAATCTGCGTTCATCTGCGGCTAAAACTCCGTTGTTTGTGTTGTTTGTTCCTCTTTCGTGTATTTCGTGTGTTTCGTGGCTTATATTCATAAAGGAGTAGCTGTTTACGACATAGGCTAGACTGAAAGCTTCAGTTGATTGCGAGAACCGAGACGTAAAAGAGCGAAATGGATTCGGCTCAAAAAAATGCGAGCAGGCTCGTTGCCTGTGAGCAGTTTTTTTGAGTCGGAGCCATGAAGCTATTTTACGTCGAATTCCGCAAGCAACTGAAACTTTCAGGCTAGTCTTCCCCGCAGTAAACCTCCGCAAAAGCCGCATAGGTCCAAAGGGCACATCAAATTGGGCCTTTAGACACTTGAGGCTTGGCTTGGCTTGGCTTGGCTTGGCTTGGCTTGGCTTATAATATTCCTAACACGCTTGTGTGATGCAACGCTCAAGGGTGATTCACGGAGGGAGGGTCTTATGAAAAAGTTGCTGCTGGCTTCGCTGACGCTGACGCTGCTGGGCGGGATGTCTTACGCAGTTGATTATGCCCGGCAAAAGGAAGATGGCTTCAATAAATTCGAGGAGAAGCTCAACTTCAAAAACCGGGGTTCCGACAACGACGGCGCTGTGAAGATGGGCTCCTTCAAAGGCGGCAAATTTGCCGATTACACCGGCAAATCGAACTTGGGACCGAAAAGTCTCAAGGGGAGCGTCCCGTCTATTTCGGAAGACGGGGCCGGCAAGCGTAAACCGTCCCTCGGCGACAAAGTGAAAGGGTTTGCGGGGGAGATGCGCGGTGGCTGGAATGAACTGCCCTTTAGCGGAAAGGTGGCACTCGGTGGTATGGGGGTGATGGTAGCGGGCGCGGGAGTTTTTGCCGCTGGTATCATAGCCGGATCAACTTCGGTCGCGCTCATAGGAGCTGGGATAGCATGCATTGGGGAGGGAACAAGCTTAGCAGGAGGCAAAGCATGGTTCGGCCACTGAAAAGCTGAATTGCATTTCCAACCACAAACCCGGATTCCACGGAATCCGGGCTTGTTTTGCCGCATACGGGCGCGGATATGCGGATGCGGGCAGTCGCCGCAATCAAAACAACCCGAACGCGCTCTTTGTAAGACACTGGCCCTTCGGAAATTTGCAAAGCGCTTTTTGTTTTTACTAAGATTTATAAAGGATGAACATTTCAGGCTCCTCGTTTTGGCTGCTCGCTGTCGTTGCGATTCCGGTTTTCGGCTCCTTTCTGATTCCGCTGGCGGGACTGGCGGCCCGTAAAACGGACAAACACCTGGCCCTGCTTCTGGGCGCGTTCACCTTTTTCGCCGCCTCAATGGTGCTGCTCAGCGTGGCGCGCGGCGAGGCGGTTTCCTGGCATTTATCCCTGCCGCTGGCTTTCGACCTGCAACTGGACGCCGATTATCTGTCCGCCTTCATGGGCGTGGTTTCCTCCTCCATAAGCGCGATAATAATCTACTACTCGCAGGGCTATATCACCGCGCAGCGCGGACACACCGAATACTATTCCATAGTAACCTTATTTCTGGGCGCGATGATGGGGCTCGTCTATTCGATGAACCTTATATGGATGTTTGTGTTCTGGGAAATAACCGCGATATGCAGCTGGCGCCTTGTGGGTTATTACCGCGGCGAAAAGGAGTTGCAGAAAGCCAATAAAACTTTCCTCGTAACCGTATTCGGCGCGCTGTGCCTGCTGCTGGGAATAATTTCCATTTACGCCGCCAACGGCACGGTTGACCTGCGCCACCTCAAGGGCGAGACCATTCCCGATTTCGCCGTGCTGATGCTGCTGCTGGGCATCTTCTCCAAATCCGCCACCCTGCCGTTTTCCACCTGGCTGCCGGACGCCGGCGTGGCGCCCTCGCCCGTCACGGCGCTGCTGCATGCGGCGGTGCTGGTCAAAATAGGGGTATACGCCTTCGCGAGGATTTTCTGCGCCACCGTGCAGTTGGACCCGGTCTGGAGCACTTTCGTGCTGTTCATCGCGGGAATGAGCGCGCTCGTTTCCGGCGGCGCGGCGCTTATTGAAACCGACATCAAACGCATAATCGCCTATTCCACCATCAGCCAGATAGGCTTCATCTTCCTCGGTCTCGCGGCGATGAACAGAATCGGCGTCGCGGGCGCCCTCCTATATATATTGATGCACGGCGTGGCGAAAGCGGGCCTGTTCCTCTGCGCGGGCATAATCGAGCACAAAGCCCATACCAAAGATATCACCAAGATGGGCGGGCTTTTCACCGCCATGCCGGTTACGGCGGTATCATTCGGGCTGTGCGCGTTTTCGGTGATGGGCATTCCCCCTTTTGGCGGATTTTTCAGCAAATTCATGGTATTCCGCGGCGCGGCTTCGTTCGGGCACCCCGGCATAGTGGTGCTGTTTTTGATTGGCGCGGTATTGACGCTGGTGTATCTGCTGCGCGTTTTCTACGCGGTTTTTCTGGGACCGCAGCGGCCCTTAGCCGTTACCGCCGGCGCGCGCGCGCATGAAGCCCCCGTGCAAATGGTCGCCAGCGTGGCCTTGCTGGGCACGCTGTCGTTGCTGCTTGGAATTTTCGTCTACTATCCGTCGCATTATCTTGAAGTGCTCTGCTCCCAGATAGGGATTATATTGCCATGAACCCGCTGCTGCTGCCTATTTTCCTGCCGCTGATAGCCGCTCCGCTTATACCGGCGCTTTCGCCGCGAATACCGAAATTCCGGGAATTGACCGGCATTTTTATCAGCATCGCCGTGTTCATCGCGTCGGTTTCGCTGTTCCGCGAGACGGCGGCCTACACCGTCCCGTGGGCGGGCTTCGGCTTCGATTTCACTTTAAGGATTTATCCCTTCGCCGCGTTCATACTCTGCGCCGTAAGCGGGTTCGCGGTGCTGGTGTCGCTTTATTCCTCCGTCTTCATGCAGTCCAAGCCGAACGCGGACTGGTACTGGTTCAGCTTCCTGATAACGCTGGGATTCGCCAACGGCGTGGCGTTGTCGGACAATCTGGTGCTGCTGCTTTTCTTCTGGGAAGGATTGCTGGTGACGCTTTATCTGTTCCTCGCGCTGGCCCGTGAAAACACCGAGTGCAAAGCCACCGCCATGAAAGCGCTCATCATCAACGGCGTAGCGGACGTGCTGCTCATGGTCGGCATCGGCATAACCGGCTGCCTGGCCAAAACGATGAGCATGAGCTCCATCGCCGTTGCCCCGCTGCAAATTTCCGGCTGGGGGCTGGCCGGCTTCCTGTTCATGGCGCTGGGCGCTATGGCGAAAGCGGGCGCGATTCCGTTCCACACCTGGATACCAGACGCCGCTACGGACGCGCAGCTCCCTTTCATGGCCTATCTGCCCGCCGCGCTTGAAAAAGTGCTGGGCATCTATCTCCTCTCCCGTGTTTGCCTGGACCTGTATTCCCTGAACGGCTCGCCGGCCATGAAGATTATCCTGATGACCATCGGCGCGGTCACGATACTTGTCGCGGTGATGATGGCGCTGGTGCAGTCCGAATACAAACGCCTGCTTTCCTACCACGCCATCAGCCAGGTGGGCTACATGATTTTAGGCATCGGCACCGGCGTGCCCGCCGGCATAGCGGGCGGCGTGCTGCACATGATAAACCACGCGGTCTACAAATCCTGCCTGTTCCTCACCGGCGGCTCGGTTGAGCACCGCACCGGCACCACCAAGCTCGCGGAGCTGGGAGGGCTGGCGGCCAGCATGCCGGTCACGGCAATCTGTTTTGTCATCGCGGCGGCCTCGATATCGGGGATACCGCCTTTCAACGGCTATTTTTCCAAGGAGCTCATCTACAAAGGCGCGCTGGATACCGGCTATACCGTGTTCTTCATCGCGGCTGAACTGGGCTCGCTGCTGACGCTGGCCTCTTTCCTGAAACTGGGCCATTCCGTTTATTTCGGCAAGAAACCGGAGGCAGCACCGGAGGTGAAGGAAGCGCCGTGGCAAATGCTGCTGCCGATGGGCGTGCTGGCGGGAATCTGCGTCGTATTCGGCTTCGGCGCGAAACTGCCCATAACCCTGCTTATCGAGCCTTCGCTGGCGGGCACGCTGTCATCGCTCCCGGAACATCTCTACGGATTTCATTTCGACAAGCTGTTCCTGCTGGTGTTCGCCGTCATCGCCGCCGCGCTGCTAAACCACTGGTTCGGCGTGCGCAGCGGCGGCTCCCCGCAGAAAGCGAGCGAGCATATCCACCACGCGCCGGTCCTGGGCACGGCCTACACTCTCGCCAAAGCCCGCGTGTTCGACCCCTACGACCAGGGGATGACGCTCACTTTCTTCCTGGGCCGGGGCCTCTACGTGCTGGACCGCGTGTTCGATTTCCTTATAGACACGCTGCCGACGGCCATAACCGAATACGGCGCGCTGCTGGTTTCCAAGTTTCACACCGGATTTTACGGTTACTATCTGGCCTGGATAATGGCCGGCTTCATACTGTTGGCGCTGCTGGTTTCTTATACCGGAGCGTTGCCGTAACGGACTTCCAAACATGGTGACATCGCTGCCTTATTTCGCCTTCATCGCCGTCCCCGCGCTCGCGGCGCTTGCCTGCCCGTTCGCCGCGCGCATAAAGCCGCGCTATGCCGACATACTGGCCAACACCGCGCTGGCGGTAGGGCTTTTGACGGCGCTCTCTTTCATCCCCGAAATCGCCAAACCGCTCACGCTTCAGGCGTGGAATATGGGAACGGGGCTGTCGGTGTTCAATAACGACGTTTTCTCGCTGCTGATGCTGATAACCGTTTACATGGTCGCGCTTTGCACGGCGTTCTATTCCATTTTCCACGAGATGCCAGACGGCAGGCGCGGCGTCTGGAACGCGCTCATACTCGTCTGCGCCGCCGCGATGTGCGGCGTGGCGGCGGCGAGGGATTTTTTCACGCTTTATGTTTTCGTGGAAGTTACGGCGGTGGCCTCCTACGCGCTAATCGCGTTTGAAGACCGCCGGGAAAGCACGGAAGGCGCGCTGAAGTATTTTTTCCTGACCGCGCCCGCTTCGACTTTCATCGTGCTGGGTGTGGCGCTGCTCATGCTTTACACGGGAGGCACCTCGTTCGGGCATCTGGCGCAGGCCATGTCTTCGTCGGGAGCCGGAGATTCCGCCGTGGCCATAATACTCGGCGTGATGGCCTGCGGCTTCATGGTCAAGGCCGGCCTGGTCCCTTTCCACGGCTGGACGCCGGACGCTTACCAGAGCGCGCCCGCGCCCGTCTCCGCGCTGCTTTCGGGAGTGGTAACCAAAGCCGCCGGCGTGTACGCGCTAATCCGCATAGCGCTGGCGCTGAGAGTAATTTACCCAGCCCACGCCGCAAACGCGGTGGGACAGGCGCTGATGTTTTTCGGCGCGCTCTCCATCGTGATAGGCGCGCTGGGCGCGGTTTATCAGCGGGATTTCAAGCGGATGCTGGCGTTTTCCAGCATCAGCCAGGTGGGCTACATCGTGCTGGCGGCGGGAGCTGGTACCCCGCTTGCGCTGGCGGGCGCGCTGTTTCATCTCTTCAACCACGCCACTTTCAAGACCGCGCTGTTCCTCAACAGCGCCGCGGTCGAGAAGCAGACCGGCACCACCGATATGCGAAAGCTTGGCGGGCTGGAAGCCAGAATGCCGTGGACCGCGCTCACTTCCAATATCGCCATACTCTCAACCGCGGGAATACCGCCGCTGTCGGGCTTCTGGAGCAAGCTTATAATCATCGTCGCGCTCTGGAAGGCGGGATTGCAAAGTTACGCGGCTATAGCCATTTTCGCCAGCGTGCTGACGCTGGCCTACTTCATCCTGATGCAGAGCAGGGTTTTCTTCGGCAAAACCCCCGAACATCTAGCCAAAGTCTCGGAAGCGCGCGCGGGAATGCTGCTGCCGCCGATTCTGCTGGCCGCCGTGATGATAGCGATAGGATTTTATTTCCCGCTGCTGTTTTCTAATCTGGTGGAACCGGCGGCGAAGGCGTTTTTATGAACCTGCACCTGTTTCTGCTCTGCCTGCTGCTCGCTTTCGGGCTTTTGTCCGTCATGGCGCGCAGCCTGCTGCTCGCCGGCATAAGCCTGGCCGCCGCCAGCGTGTCTCTGACCCTGGTGTTGTTCGAGATGAACGCGCCCTGGGCCGGGGTGTTCGAGCTGTCGGTGTGCGCCGGCTTGATAACGGTTTTATTCGTAAGCACGGTAAGCGTGGTCCGCAGGGAGGAGCAGTTCATAGCCGAAAACCGGCTGCGTTTTTACTCGCTGCCCTTTTTCCTGGCGGTGTTCGGGATGGCGTTCTGGCTGTTCGCCGAGCCGCTCACCCGCGCGCTTGTCCCCGCCGTCCCGCCGCAGGTGCAAATCAACGTGGGCACCACTCTCTGGCAACTGCGCTGGGGCGACCTGCTGGGCCAGCTCTGCGTGTTCGTGGCGGGAGCGCTGGCGATAAACGCTTTTTTCAGGAATAAAAACAATGCTTGAGAACATGCTGCCCAATCTGTATCTGAACTGGTTTTTCGCCGCGTTGCTGGTATTCTCGGGCATTTACTGCATGCTGGTGTCGCGCAACCTGCTGCGGCTGATAATCGGCGTAGAACTGCTTTCAAAAGCCGCCATACTGGCGCTGGTTGCCTGCGGGCAGGCGATGGGCAACCTCGGCCTGGCGCAAAGCATCGCCATCACTATGATAGTGCTGGAAGTGGTCGTTGTCGCCGTCGGGCTGGGTCTCGTGGTCAGGGCTTACAGGCAGACCGGCTCGGTTGACATGTGGAAGTTCGACCGGCTCAAGGGGTAAACGATGGAAGTATCGGATTACATACTGGTTCCGCCCGCCGCGTTCCTGCTGGCATTGCTGCTGGCCTGGCTTTTCTCGCGGCTGACCGCCGGTTTCCGGCATGCCGATATAGAAGCGGAGGGCAAGAACCTCCCCTATGCCTGCGGCGAAGACGTTTCGTCCCAGAAGGCGGAGCCCGAATACGGCGCGTTTTTCCCCTTCGCGATTTTTTTCACGCTGCTGCACGTGGCGGGGCTTATGATCGCCACCTGGTCCGGCGCGTCCGGCGCGGGCGCGGCGCTCGGCGGACTGATATATCTTGCCGTCATAGGCGCGACGCTGGGCATACTGTTTTTGGGCTGAGGCTCGCAAATGGAAAACAAAGTGATAGAACGCGTTGTGACATGGGCGCGGATGAAGTCGCCGTGGATAATCCATTTCAACTGCGGCGCGTGCAACGGCTGCGACATCGAGGTGCTTGACGCGCTCACCCCCCGTTTCGACGTGGAGCGCTTCGGCGTCATGCTCAAGGGCACGCCGCGCCACGCCGACGTGCTGATAGCCTGCGGCCCCGTGACCCGCCAGATAGAAGCCCGCCTAAAGCGCATCTACAGCCAGATGGCCGAGCCTAAATTCGTGGTGGCCGTCGGCGCCTGCGCCTGTTCCGGCGGAGTGTTCGACGGCTGCTACAACGTGCTGGGCGGCGTCAACAGCGCGATACCCGTTTCCGCCTACATCCCGGGCTGCCCGGTAAGGCCGGAAGCGCTGATAGACGGCGTGGTAAAGCTGCTTTCCACGCTGGAAAAAAAAGAGGAGCCCGCCCCCGCCGTGTCCAAAACGGTGTAACGGCGCTCAACCCGCGCGGAGGAATTTATGGAAAAGGAAAACGCGCTTAAAACCGCACTGGAAACAAATTTCGCAAGCCTGGTGAGCGACGTTAAAATCGCCCGTCCGCGCAGGCTGTGGGCCACGACTTCCGTCGCCAATTTCAAGGAAGTAATCAACTGGCTCAACAAAGAGCAGGGTTTTACGCACCTCAGCACGATAACCGGCGTGGATTCCGGCGCGAATTTCGAGTTTCTGTACCATATCGCCAACGGCGGCCTCATGCTGACGCTTAAAGTGCTGGTGCCCTCCGCCAACCCGACCGCCGCGACCGTAACCGATATTTTTCCCGGAGCCGAGGACTATGAGCGCGAACTGGTTGACATGTTCGGCGCAACAATCACCGGACTGCCCCCCGGCAACCGCTATCCGCTGCCCGACGGCTGGCCGGAAGGCCAGTACCCGTTGCGCAAAAGCTGGAAACCGGCGGACCTCTATCCGCAGGAGGAAAACAAATGCCAAAAATAACCATTCCTCTCGGCCCGCAGCATCCGGCGCTTAAAGAACCCGGCAATTTCCTGCTCTGCCTCGAAGGCGAGGAAGTGCAAAGCGCGACACTGCGCCTCGGCTACAACCACCGCGGCGTTGAAAAAGCGATGGAAGACCGCACCTTCATCCAGGACCTGTATCTTGTCGAGCGCGTCTGCGGCATCTGCTCGCACGCGCACACCACCTGTTTTTCCATGGCTGTCGAGGAAATCGGCGGCATAGAAGTGCCGCGCCGCGGGCAGGCCATCCGCGTGCTGGTGGGCGAGATCGAGCGCATACACAGCCATCTGCTGTGGCTCGGCGTTGCGGGACATGAAATCGGTTTCGACACGCTGTTCATGTATTCCTGGCGGGACCGCGAACTGTCGCTGGACTGCCTTGAAAACATCACCGGCAACCGCGTTCATTATGGCATCAACACCATCGGCGGCGTCCGCAGGGACATCACGGCGGAGCAGGCGCAGAATGTCCTCAAACAGATGGACGTTATCGAAGAGCGCACCAAATATTACATAAAGCTCGCCACCGAGGAGCCTACGGTTCTCGCCCGCACCAAAGGCGTGGGAATGCTGCCGAAGGAAGTGGCGCTCAGCCGCTGCGCCGTGGGTCCGCTGGCGCGCGCGTCCGGCATACAAAAGGATGTGCGCAAGGACGACCCCTATCTCCTTTACAGCGAGCTGGATTTCAAGGTCATCACGCACGATTCTTGCGACGTTTTCGGCAGGCTCGTGGTGCGCGTTTTCGAATTGCTGGAATCCATAAAACTGGTGCGGCAGATTATCAAATCGCTGCCCGAAGGCCCGGTGCTGGCCAAAGCGCCGCGCAAAATCCCCGCCGGCGAAGCGGTATGCCGCTACGAAGCGCCGCGCGGCGAGGATATGCATTACGTCAAGGCCAACGGCACCGAAAAGCCGGAACGCGCCAAAGTGCGCGCCCCCACCATGGCGAATTTCGCCTCCGTACCCTACATGCTGCAAGGCGGCTGGCTGGCCGACGTGCCGATAGTCATCGCCGCGATAGACCCCTGTTTTTCCTGCACGGACCGCGCCACGCTGGCGCGCCGTGACGGCTCCGCGCAAACGCTGGACTGGCCGGCGCTGCGCAGCAAGGGCATAGAGTTTTACAAGGCCAGAGGCGTGGATTTCAGGAAGCTCTAAAAAGGACGCATTAAAGCTTTATGGACATATTGTATCCGTTGTTCGCCGTCGCGGTTTTCCCCGGAATGCTGTTTCTTTCCACCATGGGGCTGCTGCTTGAATGGGTGGACCGCAAGCTCTACGCGCTTATGCAGAACCGCGTGGGGCCGCCCTGGTTCCAGCCGACGGCGGACTTCATAAAGCTGCTGGCGAAGGAAGTGATAGTGCCGGACGCCTGCGACAAGGGGCTGTTTCTGAGCCTGCCCTTTTTCGCCGTGGCCGCCGTGGCGACGTCCGTGCTGATGATACCCGTATGGGGCAAGACCGCCGTGTTCCCCTTCACCGGCGATTTGATTGTGGTTATCTACCTGCTCACCATCCCGACAGTAACCTTCTTTCTGGCGGG
>JAQTYB010000005.1 GCA_028688475.1 Elusimicrobiales bacterium | reverse complement strand
TTTCGTCGCGGCGGACACGCGGCGCATCAATTCCAACGCGCTCTCGGCGGTGAGCAATGAGGGCGGCCTGACAAAGTTCCTGGCCGCGCACGGTATCAACGCCGGCGCGGAGATGGTGCTAGACGAACAGTCGCAGGCCATACAGCTTTCCCGCCAGCAGGGCTATTTCATGATGACAAACGTAGTGCGCTATCCGCCGTTTGTAATAGCCTCGGACCTGGACCGGAACAATCCCGTCACGAAAGATATAGCCGCCGTGGTCATGCCGTTCGCAAGCCCGCTCTCCGTCAGCACTGCGGCGGCGCAGGGCGCGCGGGTCGAGGTGCTGGCGCGCTCCTCCGCCAAAAGCTGGCTCGGCGCGCCCGACGGGCGCAGCTTCAGCATAGACCCCTACGGCGATTTCGGGATGAGGACCGCCAAAGACAAGGGACCGCACAACCTCGCGCTGTTTCTGGAGCGCAAGTTCTCCCCCGCCTTCCCGCCGCCCAAAGGACTGAAATCCAAAAATTACCTGACCGCCGCGAAAAGCGCGGGCAGGCTGGCGGTCACAGGCACATCGGGCTTTATAGCATCCTCTTATAACATGCCCGACGCCAATTATCTGTTTTTCCTCAACCTCGTGGACTGGATGAGCCGGGACGCGGACCTGATATCCATCCGCAGCAAGCAGGTCGGTTTCAAACCCCTCGCCGAAGTATCTGACCACGGCAAGCGAGCCGCCCGCTACGCCATAATACTGCTGCCGCCGCTGATGGCCGTGCTGACGGGCCTGTTCATGTGGAAGCGCCGCCGGACGCTGCGCGCCCGCGCCGCGCGGAGTTACGGCGCAAAATGAAAAAATTCTCGCTTTTCGTTCTAGCCGGCATACTGGCCGCGCTCCTGGCGGCGATTATCGGCCTCAAGGCGCTGTCGAACCGGCAGCCGCAGTATTCGCTTTGCGCGCGCGGCGCCGCGCAGCGGGCGGCCTTGCTTGAAATCACGCCGCCCGGCGGCGAAACCGCCAGATTCGTCAAAACCGCCTCCGGCTGGGCGATGATGCAGCCGTTCGGTTATCCGGCGAACGCGCAGGATATCGCCATGACGGCGCAGATGCTTTGCGGCGCAGAGGTGTCCGACGTGCTTTCCACTTCGCCGGACGCCGCGGCTGCGTTCGGGCTCAATCCGGAAAACGCGGTGAAACTGGCGTTTTACGGAACGGACAAAAAACGCATTCTGGAAATAACCGCCGGAAAGGAAAGCGCTTCGCTGGACGCCTTTTACGGCCGCAACGACGCGGGCGAGGTGCGCGAAATTTCGGGCATAGCGCGCGCCGCGCTGGCCCGCCCGTATACGGAATGGCTCGACAAGACCGTCTGCCGCATAGCCGCCGGCGCCGCGGCGAGTTTTGAATGGAAGCGCGGCAGGGAAAAATGGAAGGCCGTCCGTTCCGCGGGAAAATGGTTTATGGAGCACAAGGGAAAGCGTTCCGGGATAACGGGCAAGGCGCAGGCCGATAAAATTTCGGCTTTAGAAGCCATGCTGGCAAACCTTCAGGCCGAAAAAGTCGTCCCCGCCGCCGGAAAAGGCTCGGACACCGCGCCGTTCAAGCCTGATTTTTCGCTGGAAATAACCGCCGCCGGCTCAAATCCCGTCCTGCTGACGGTTGACTCCGGCAAATCGGCGGCGCGCAGACTGCGCCTGTCCGGCGAGACGCGCGTGGAATTCATCCTGTCCGGCTGGCGCGCGGACTCGCTGCTCATAACGCCCTGATAGTGCTACTTACTGTGCCATAAACAGCTATTTCTTTATGAATACGAGCCACGAAACACACGAAATACACTAAAGAGGAACAAACAACGGAGTTTTGGCCGCAGATGAACGCAGATATTCGCAGATTAAAAACAAAACCGCTTTTGTTTGCCTTTATCTGCGAATATCTGCGTTCATCTGCGGCTGAGTGCTGTTGTTGTAATTGAAAAGGTCCTCATTTTTCGTGTATTTCGTGTGTTTCGTGGCTAAAATGCAGCCCTGTAGCTTTGTTGTGTTTATGACACAGTAAGATTAGTTGATTATTACCGATTCGCCCAAATCTTCGTAGGATACTTTCGTTTTCTTAGCGGCGGGTTTCGGCGAATCCACTGTGGGCTTGCCATCGGCAGGGGGCGCGTCCGTTTTCGGTTTTGCCGTCGCGCCGGCGGCTTTGCCGGAATCTATCGCGGAGGCGGCTTGCTTTTTCGTATCGGACTTGATAAGCACGACGTCCGGCTTATCCGCCCGCCTTTTCGCCCTCGCGCCGGCTTTGCCGATGGGACCGATGGGGTAGCTGACCCGCACGGCGGCTTTCGTTTCGGCGGCGCGGGAATCTATGATTTTCTGCCACTTCGCCCTGGCTATCTCATCCTTGCTTAAATCCGCGTAGGGGTCCTCTTCGCCGTACTGGGTTTCCGGTTCGCCCATCTCACGCTGCTCTTTAAGCACTTTTTTCCAAACTTTCCGCGAAGGGTCGTCCTGGCCGTAAGCGAAGCCGTCGTCGCTGCCGGTTTGCTGTTGTTCTATTATTTTTACCCATTTTTGCGCAGTGTCGCTCCGCGCGTCGTCTTCCTCGGCGGAATCGCCGGAGGAAATGCTCGTTTCACCGGCGGACGCCGGCACCGGCGCGGGTGCGGATACTGCGGCGGCGCTGTCAGGCGTTTTGATGGAGGACTGCTCTTTTGCCGTAGCCTTCCATTTTTCACGCATATCATCCATGCGCAGCTTTTCCTCCACGCCGTTGGGAGCGGTGACGGGTTTCGCCGGCGCGGGCTTCGGCTTTGCCGCTGGAGGGGGCGGAGCGCCGATTTCGTTCATTTCAAGGAACAATTCCCCGCCGGAGGAACCGGCGCGGCTCTTTTTCTCCCCGGGCCGGGGCAGCGTAAGGTCAATGCCGGAAGAGAGGCTGCCGGCGCGGTCCGGCGCCGTTTTTGCGTCCTGTCCGCCGAAACGGTAATTGAAATCGAACTGCGTGGTGTTGCCCAGGTCGCCGTTGAAGGCCATGCCGAAATTGCAGCTTATATTGGCGAAATGCGCGCCTATTCCCATCGTAAAGCCGCCGGAGTCCTCCAGAAACCTGTAACCGAAACGCAGCGCGGCGTACCTGTCCACCGGCAGTTCCATTCCAACGCGCACCCGTGTCAGTTGCTCCGTCATATAGCGGATTACGTCCAGCGAGCCGGTTACGCCGCGCATGAATCCCTCGTAGGTGTAGGCGCCTCCGGCGCGCAGCGCAAACGGCAGCGGGCTCGAAACCTCTTTATATTTTACGCCGCCCCCCAGATTCAAAAGCGAAAATCCGCCGCGCGCGTTCCATTCCGGGACTTCGGCCAGATAGCCCAAATCCAGCGCCAGCGCGGACGCGCCCGACATGGAGCCGTCCAAATCGGGCAGTTTGGAGCTTATGATTTTCACCGCCGCGCCCATATAGCTTTCGAGCGTGCCCAGGGAAGCGGAACGGGGGTTAAACCGCAGCGGCTCGGAGGAAAATTTTTCCGCGTAGCCGAAGGAAAGCACCATGTCGCTTCCCGCGCTGATATTATCGCCGTTATGCAGCACGCCTCCCGTCAGGGGGTCGGTCTGGTACCAGCCCATATCGCCGTTGCTCGAATACAGCAGGCTCGCCCCGGCGGAGGCATGCCCCTGCCCCGAAAATCCGGCGAACGGCAGCGGCAGCGCGCCGCCGATGAACTGCATCTTCGTGTCCATAATGCCCTGCTGGAGCATGAGCGACGCTTCCGGCGCGCCGCCCGACAGCGCCAGCCCGGCGGGATTATAGCGCATGCCGTAAATGCCGCCCTGCATCGCCACGAACGCTCCGCCCAGGGCGAGCGGGCGCGCGCCTATGTCGTATTTGAGCATGGAAACGGCGGTCGCGCCCGGATCTGCGGCGGACGCGGCGGACAAGCCGGAAAACGCCGCGGCAACTGCCAGCGCGGCGGCGAGTGCGGCTTGCCGGAAAAAAGTTTTCATCTTATTACCACGATTTTGCGCAGCGCGTCTATCCCCGCGCCTTTTGCGCGCAGTATGTACATCCCCGGAGCGACGATGATGCCGTTCATGTTGGCGCCGTTCCAGTTCAAAGCGCCCTTGCCGGCAGGGACGAGGCCGTTGAAAAGAGTGCGCACCAGCGTGCCGTCCGGCGAAAATATCTGAAGTGAAAGCTGCCGCGAAACGGCGGCGTCGTAGCGCACCTCGGCGAAGCCGCCCTTGTCGGGGTTGAAAATATTGTTCCAGACCGTAATCCCGCCGGAGGCCGCGGCCAGCGTCAGTACCTGGGAAATGCCCAGCGACACCCCCCGCGTGGACACGGCAACGCCGGTCACCACATTGGTGAACCGCACCTGCCCGAAAAGTTCCAGATAGACCGCGCCCACCGTCGGATAACGCTGTCCGAAACCGCTTTTAAGCTGCACGGAGCCGGAAATCATCGTGTACCCCGTGGAGACCGTGCCCAGTTGCAGGTATCCGCCCGGCCTTGTGACGGCTTCCTCCAGCGGGACCATCTTCTGGTCCCGCAACTGCGCGTAATCGAGCAGTTCGACCTGCGCCGTCATGGTGGAAAGCCAGGGTGGGGCGGCGGCGTAATTGAAGCGGTTGTAGGGAACGTCGAAATGAATGGTGTCGCCGTCGTAGGCGGCGGTTATCACCGAGGCGGAGGCGCTGGCGCTCATGGCGGTGTTCAGGCGCAGCGTGTACGGATTGGCGCTGTAGTCCGCGCAAGGGCTGAAGTAGGCGTTGGGACCGGCCCATACCGTCAGGTAATAGCGTCCCGCTTTGGCCAGCGTGGCCGAAAGGGTGACCGACGGCTTGTCCGTAAGGCATTCGCCGCCGGCGGGACAGGTGTTGACGTCGGGATTTATGATATCCGGCCAGATGGAGCCGATGAATTTGTGCGCGCCGTCGAACAGCGAGACCTCCAGCACGTGGTATGTGTTGAGCACGGACGCGCGGGGCAGGTTCAGCGTTATGCTGACCGGCCCGGCGGGAAGCGGCAGGGAATAGAAATCCTCGTCATAAGCCGGCGATATGGTGGCGGAGAGTTGCGCCGTCTGGCTGCTGATGTCCACCGCCTGCTCGGGGCCGTCATCGGGCTCGTAAATGTCGGCGCCGGAGCGGGGCTGGGAGATGCCGTGCGCGGCGAAGGCGGACTGCATTTTGGCGAGCCAGCCGTCCGAGGAGCAGTTCTCATAGCCGCCGGAGGCCAGGTTGCGCTCCTCGAATTTGCGGCAGACGGTCTCCATATCCTCGCGGAATTCATAGAAATTGTCGGGAAAAAAAAGCAGCGAGTTGAAAATGTAGACATCAGAGCGGGGAACCGGCGTGTTTATGCCCAGCGCGGAGTAGCTGTTGGTCCCCATGTAGTAATTGGAATGCGAGGGGTCGCGCATATCCCACAGGGCGCGGCTGAGTATCATGCTGTCGTCATGGACTTCGCTGACCCAGTCGGTCGGATACACGCAATGCAGTCCGCCTGCGCACTGGCCCAAATCGCGGGCTATGCCTTCGCCGGAGGAAGCCGCCACGAAAGCGCCGACCACGGAGGTGAAACCGGGGGAGCCGTAGAGCGAGGAAAGCGACCAGTAGTCGGCCATGGCCTCCGAAATCGCGCCGGATTCGCCGATATTGATGAGCGGGTAAATCCTGTCCACCACCGAATGCGTGTACTCGTGGCGGATGATGGTGGCGTCCAGGCTGAATGTGTGGCGCTTTTGAATCGCGGCGACGAAAATGCCGTCGCCGAACATCATATTCTTGCGCTCCGTGTCGAAAAAAGCGTTGACCATCTCGTCTTCGCTGCCGTCGGGACTGCCGTGGGCGTGAAGCATGACGGGCAGCGAGTATTCCATATCCACCATGCGCGAGCCGGAGAGCGGAAGCGGACTGTCAACCGTGCCGGTGAAGAAATCGCGTATGGCGTTGAGGTGGTAGAAAGCGTTGGTTTCGTCCAGGGAATTGTCGGAGGCGTTGCGCCAGTTCCAGGTGAAGGAAGAGGTGGGCGGGTCCGGCGTGCCCGGCGAGGCGGTAAGGCACATGTATGTGGAATAATCCACGTTGTAACCGTGCAACTGGTCGGTGTCCTGATACTGCCCCGACTCGAGGCGCAGCACATAGGAGGGATTTTCCACCGGCGCGCCGAAAAAACCCGACGTTCTCGCGCCGATATAAGCCGCCTCTTTGCGCCCCGTGGCGGGGTTTAGCACATAGAGCTCGTCGGGATTGGTTATGGTGCCGTCGAGACCCATCACGCCGACCTCCAGCCGCGTGAAATGCGGCGCCGCTTTCGCGAAGTAAGCGCACGAGTTCGGCACAGGGACCGTGGATTCCATCACCTGGTTGCCGGGATACGGGTTGGGGAAGTTCGGGGAATGGGCGGGCGTGGCCGCCTGCAGCCAGGTGCCGCCGCCGTTATTGTAGTCGGCGCTGGCGCCTCGGAAGTTTATCATCGAAAAATACGGCCCCTTGAGCGAGGCGAAAATCTTGCCGTCGGTAGCGCTGCTGTAGACGCCGCCCTCATCCGTGACAACGCGGTTCTGATAGTTGCGCACCCAGACATATTGGTTGTGCAGCGGCACGGTGGAGACGGCGGCCCAGGCCGCGAGAGTGTCCGCCTGCGGGGCAATCGGATACACCGCGCCGGTGACTGTGCCGGCGGTGGCGAAATTAAGGCGTGAAACGCGGGTTATTACTCCCCCCGTGACCGCGTCAACATAGTAATGCCAGCTGCCCGGAGTCGCGCCGCCGGCGGTCACCGGTATTTTCCAGGCCAAACGCAGTTGGGCATCGTCCTGCGACGGCCACAGCACGAGCGCGCCTTTTCCGGCGCGGCCGCCGGCGTCCTGCGCCGCCGCGCGGGCGGCGGCGTCCATTGTAACGGCGGCAACGGGAACAGTCGAGACTCCCGGCGTGAAATTGGATTGGAACGAGATTACGCTGCCGTCGGCGTCAATGTGGATTTTAACGGTGCCGTTTTCCACGGGGACGCCGCTTATCGTCTGGGTATAGAGAATGTGAGTGATGCCGAGCGCGGTTTTCCGGTTGGTGATTTGCAGTTGCGCGGGGTCCACTTTCAGCAGCGCGGCGTTATCGGCGAAAAAACGCAGCGCGGCGGCCTCCGGCGCGGCTCCGGCGTAGCGCGCGTTGGCGCCGCCGCTCAACGCGGCGGGCGCGCCGGTGCGGGGGTTGTAGCGGATAGTCCAAGCGGCTGAAGTTTTCTTCCTGAACTCGGCGAAAGCCTTGTAATCAGCCGCCGAGGGACGGCGCAGCACCGGCGCGGAAGCGGCGGCTTTTGAAGCGAAGCGCCTGGCATCCGCGCGCTGCGCCGGAGACGGCACGGCGGCATAAGCCGCGCAAGCGGCGACAAAAAGTATAGCGAGCGGAGAAAGCGCGCGTCTAGTGAGCATATGTTTATAGATATGTATTTATAGCATAATGGCGGTGAAGGGACAAAGCGAAGCTTGCCCGGGACAAAAAACCGGATGCTGGTCTCCAAATTGATGGTGCGTGACGACCAATAGTCTACCGCGCAGGCAAGCCAAGCGCAAGGCTAACGTGGTCACCAAGCAAAGGCGGCAAAGAGGAAATTTTGCGCCGCGAAAATTGGCAGGCGCGCATATTTATCGCATAATTTAGCCTGGAGTGTTGAAACGGTTGAATCTGCGAGTGTTTTGGGGAATTGAAAAATATGGACAAGGAACTGATTCTCAGACTGAGCAAGACTTTTGAGGAATCCGCGCATGAGCAGGATGGCGTGGAATACTGGATGGCTCGCGAATTGCAAGACCTTCTGGGCTATTTCCGCTGGGAAAATTTCGCGCAGACTGTGGAGCGCGCAAAGCAATCATGCTTCACTGCGCACCAACCGCTGGAGAACCATTTTCGTGAGGTCACGAAAATGGTTCCGATTGGTTCCGGTGGAGAACGTCCGATTGACGACATAATGCTCACCCGCTATGCTTGTTATCTGATAGCCCAAAACGGCGACCCGCGCAAGGAAGAAATAGCTTTCGCGCAAAGTTACTTCGCCTTGCAAACCCGCAAGCAGGAACTGCTGGAAGAACGCATTGCGTTGAACGAGCGCCTCATCGCCCGTAAAAAATTGGTGGAGACTGAAACCGAGCTTTCCAAAACGATATATGAACGGGGCGTTGACAGCCAGGGATTCGGACGCATCCGCAGCAAAGGCGACCAGGCGCTGTTCGGCGGGCGCAATACTCATGAAATGAAGCGGAAGCTTGGCGTGCCGGAAAGCAGACCGCTGGCGGATTTTCTGCCGACCATCACCATTAAGGCGAAAGACTTCGCGACCGAACTGACGAATTACAACACAAAGCATAAAAATCTTAACGGAGAAAACGCCATCACACGGGAACACGTCAATAACAACAGGGATGTGCGCGCCGTGCTGGGCAAAAGCGATATCGTTCCGGAAAATCTGCCGCCGGCGGAGGATATCAAAAAACTGGAACGCCGCGTGAACGTCAATGCGAAAAAACTCGCCGGAGATGTTAAGAGACTGCCGCCTAAACCGGACAATGAAAAAAACAAGAAACGCCAATAAGCACTATCCGATTCTCGCCCGCTGGCAAAACATCGCTCCGCCTTCCAAATCTTACGGACAGGATTCGGCCACAAGTTCCAAGTTTGCCGCCGCAAACTTGGACTCGCGGCCCCGGCTCGCGGTCTCGCCTGCTGGCTCGACATCGCTCCGCCCTTCAAATCCTGCCGTGAGGACCGCCTTTAGAGCAAAGCATTGTATGCTTTGCGTGCGGTCCGCAAGAACGGAGGCAATTTTCACAACGAAAAATTGCCGAGTTGGGGTCGCGAAAAATCGCTCTGCGATTTATTCGTGACGGCCACGCAGGTGGCCTGCTTAGGGGACAATTTTTTCGCATGGCGAAAAAATTAAGCGTCCCCTACAGGATTTGAACCTGTAACCCTCTGCTTCGAAGGCAGATGCTCTATCCAGTTGAGCTAAGGGGACGTTTTTCGGGCCGGCGGGAACATGGCCCTGCGTTTTGCGCGCAACTAAAACCGGCGCGATTGCCAGTCATTCAATATTATTATAAAATTTGACGATTGGAAACCGGATATCGGCATCGCTTTCCGGCGGAAGTTTATTTTTTCAGAAAAGGCGGTTCTTATGGGCGGACATTCGCATTGGGCTGGCATCAAGCACAAAAAGGCTTTGACGGACGCCAAGAAAGGCAAAGTCTACACCAAAATCATCCGTGAAATCACCATCGCCGCCAAGATGAGCGGCGGAGACCCCAACACCAATCCCCGCCTCAGAAAAGCCATAGAAGACGCGCGCTCCAACAACATGCCGCAGGACAATATCAAGCGCGCCATCATGAAAGGCACGGGCCAGCTTCCCGGCGTAATTTTCGAGGAAATGACCTACGAGGGCTTCGGCCCCGCCAAGGCCGCCATGCTCGTGGAAGTCACTACCGACAACAAAAACCGCACCTTCGCCGAAATCCGGAAAGTTTTCGAGAGCCACGGCGGCAACATCGGCTCCGCCGGCTGCGTGGCCTACATGTTCGCCGCTAAAGGCGTAATCAGCGTCGCTAAAACCGCCATCTCGGAAGACGACCTGATGACCGCCGCGCTCGACGCGGGCGCGGAAGACATCGAAAACGCGCCCGACGCACCGAGCTATCTTGTTTACACCGCCTACGCCGATTTGGAAAAGGTGCGCGCCGCGCTGGAGGCCAAAAAAATCCACATGGAATCCGCCGAACTCGACATGATTCCTTCCACCGAAACGCTTATAAAGGAAGTGCGCCAGGCGGAGCAAATCCTCGCCCTCGTGGACGCGCTGGAAGAGCATGACGACGTCAAAAACGTCTATTCCAACTTCGACATCCCCGACGAGCTCCTTGCAAAGCTCCAAGCGGCTTAGAACGCTGGGCATAGACCCCGGTTTGGACAGAACGGGTTGGGCTGTCGTGGAGCAATGCGGCTGCCGCGACCCGTTCCTCGTTTCGGCGGGGCTTGTCCACACGGCGGCGGGGACTGATTTGCCGCGCAGGCTGGAAATAATTTTCAACTCGGTGCGGGAAGTCATCGCCGCGCAGCGTCCGGACGCGCTGGCCATAGAAGAGATGTTTTTTGTCAAGCGCGCCGCCTCTCAGGGCGCCACCATCCAGGCGCGCGGCGTGATTGTGCTGGCGGGGCAGTTGGCCGGACTTTCACCCGCGATGTACAATCCGCGCAGGGTCAAGATGACGCTCACCGGCAATGGCGCGGCGGACAAAAGCCAGATGCAGCGCATCATTCAACTGGTATTGAAGCTGGACAAGCCGCTCTCTCCCGACGACGTGGCCGACGCCGCCGCCATAGCGCTCTGCCACGTCAAGACCGCGCCGTACGCGGCGGCGCTCAAAGCTGCCAAAGTCAAATTGCGATGATTGCATACCTCAAGGGCGAAATACTCAAAAAGCGGGAAGCTTCCGTCATTCTCGTAGCCGGCGGCGTAGGCTACGAGGTTAATCTGGCGCAGGCGGCGCTGGATTCCCTGTCCGAAAACGCCGCCGCCGAACTTTACGTCAGCGAATCCATCTCTCCCTACGACGGCACGGTGCTCTACGGTTTTCGCTCGGAGCAGGAAAAAGAGCTGTTCAAGCTTTTCAAGGAAGCCGTCCCCAACACCGGCGCAAAAAAAGCGCTGGATTTGCTTAACAAGGCGCTCAAGAGCCTGCCGGATTTCCGCAGGGCCATAGTCTCGCGCGACGCGCGGCTTTTGACCGGCATATTCGGCTTCACCGGCAAGACGGCGGAAAAGCTGATAGTCTCCCTCAAGGATAAGATGAGCGAAATGCCGGACCTGGGCGCGGGCAAAATATCGCTGGCGCAGGACGCCTCTCCCTGCGGGGCGGCGGTGGTGCAGGTGTTTGACGCGCTCACTTCGCTGGGATATTCGGCCTCGGAAGCCAAGAAAGCCGTCGAATCGCTGCACTCCGAGGGCATAGCGCCCGATGAGACGGTGGAAGCCTTGCTGCGCCGCGCATTGAAGAGAACCTCGCCATGACGCAAAACGAAACGCTTTACGCCCCCCCCACGACCGAGGAAAAAGGCTGCGAGGCCGCGCTGCGCCCGACCTCGCTGGATGAATTCACGGGGCAGGAGAAGCTCAAGGAAAACCTGCGCGTTTTCATCGCCGCCGCGCGGGGCCGCAAGGAAGCGCTGGACCACTGCCTTTTCTATTCCCCCCCCGGCCTCGGCAAGACCACGCTGGCGCACATCCTCGCGCGCGAGATGGGCGTGAACATGAAAATCACCTCCGGCCCCGTGCTGGCGCGCCCCGGCGACCTGGCCGCCATGCTGACCACCGAACTCGCCCCCGGCGACATACTTTTTGTGGACGAAATACACCGCCTCAACCCCGCCGTGGAGGAAGCGCTTTATCCCGCCATGGAGGATTTCAATTTTTTCATCAACACCGGCAAGGGCCCCGGCTCCACCACGCTGAGGCTGGCGATACCGCGCTTCACCCTGGTGGGCGCGACGACGCGCAGCGGCCTGCTGACCGGCCCGCTGCGCGACCGCTTCGGCATAGTCTTCCACCTCGGCTTTTACGAAAAAGAGGAGATTGAAAAAATCCTCCTCCGCTCGTCAAAACTGCTCAACATAGGCGTGGAGCCCGACGGACTCTCGGAGCTTGCCGCCTGCTCGCGCGGCACGCCGCGCATAGCCAACCGCCTGCTGCGGCGCGTGCGCGATTTCGCGCAGGTGAAAGGCACCGGCACTATCACCGGCGCGGTGGCGCGCGGCGCCATGGACTCGCTCGAGATAGACCGCGAGGGGCTTGACGCCACGGACCGGAGGCTGTTGTCCGCGCTCGCGGAAAAATTCGGCGGCGGCCCCGTCGGCGCGGAAACGCTGGCGGTGGCTATTTCCGAGGAGACCGACACTGTGACGGACGTCATCGAACCCTACCTCATAAAAACCGGCTTCGTGGCGCGGACTCCGCGCGGCAGGGTGGCCACAAAAAAAACTTTCACTCATCTCGGCGTGAAGCCGCCGCGCGGGCAGGAAACGCTTTTCTGATGAAAAAACCGCTCCTGGCCCAGAAATTGCAGTTGAGTAGCGGAATTCGACGAAAAACGGCTTCGCATCTCCGGCACAAAAAAGCGCTTACAGGCCTACGGGCCTGCTCGCGCTTTTTTGTGCCGAATCTGCTTCGCCCTTTTTCGTCTCGGTTCTCGCTATCAACTGCAATTTCTGGGCTCGCGCTGCTGCTTCTCGCCGCCGTTTTTCCCGCCCGTCCTGCGCGCGGCGCCGACACGGGCGATATTCCCGACGGCATCGTGCGCGTGGGCATACTCGACTCCTCCAAATCCGCCAGCATAGAGCTGCGCGGAAAAACCAAAATAGTTGACCTTTCCAGCGGCAGGCAGCAGCAATTGTCCGAGCGCTCCAAAATGTCCGTCTGCGCCTCCGGCGGCGGGCTCAAATTCGGCGACGATATTCTGGGCCCCGTCATCCGCCTCACCCCCCTAGACGGCGAGGACCGGCTCAGGATAAACGAGCGCAGCTACCGCGGCAGCATAGTGGTCAAAACCAATCCGGACAGCACGCTCACCGCCGTGGAGGAACTGGGCATAGAGGAATATCTCTACGGGGTGCTGCCTTCGGAAATGGGGCCGGAGTGGCCGCTGGAAGCGCTCAAGGCGCAGGCCGTCGTGGCGCGCACCTACGCGCTTTACACGCTGCAAGGCGCGTCGGAAAAAGCCTCCTTCGACCTTTGCGCCGACACCCGCTGCCAGGTTTACGGCGGCGCCAGCGAAGACCCGAAAGCGGTGGAGGCCGTGCGCGCCACGCAGGGCGAAGTGCTGCTGTGGAACGGGCGGCTGGTGCATGCGTTCTTCCACGCCAACTGCGGCGGCAGAACCTCCCCCTCGATTTGGGGCGGCGATATGATACGCCCGCTCATGGGAGTGCGCTGCCCGTACTGCAAGGAATCGGGCAACTATAAATGGTCCGCTTTTTTCAGCCAGGAAACGCTGCTCAAATTCCTGAGCTCGCTGGGACACGACGCGGGCAGGATAAAATCAATCCGCGTGGTGAAGCGCAACAGCGGCGGGCGGGCTGTGAAATTCAAATTTTCCACGGACGCAGGCTCCCAGACCGCCAGCGTCAAGGACCTGCGCGGTTTTCTGGGCGCCTCGGAATTCAAAAGCGCCTACATAACCCGCGTGACGACGACGAGCAAAGGCTTCCGCTTCGCCGGGCGCGGCTACGGCCACGGCGTCGGCATGTGCCAGGAAGGCGCGCGCCAGATGGCCTGGAACGGGCGCAAGTACAAACAGATTCTTAAATTCTATTACCCCGGCGCGAAAATCGCCTGCCAGGATTGAGATGCTGCTCCAAAAATTTTCCGCTCTCGGCTGCGAAAAGCTCGTTGCCGCAAACCCCGCCGAACCGCGAGACTCGTCGCGCCTGCTGGTGCTGGATCGCAAAACCGGCGCGCTGGAGCACCGCGTTTTCCGTGATTTGACGGATTATCTCAAAAAAGGCGACTGCATAGTCGTCAACGACACTAAAGTTTTCCCCGCCAAACTCAACGGCAAAAAAGCCACCGGCGGGAAATTCGAGTTGCTGCTGGTGCGCCAGGAAGACCAGCCGCACCGCTGGTCCGCCTTGTGCCGGGAGTGCCATGAGGGGCTCTCTGTCGTTTTCGCGGGCGGCGTGACCGCCGCGGCGGAGGGAAAAAACGCCGCGGGCGAATGGATTTTTGTTTTTTCCACGCCGCACGTCCTCGCGCTGGCGGAACGGTCCGGCAGCATGCCGCTGCCGCATTACATCGAAAAAGCGCGCAGGCTTTCCGGGCAGACCGCTCAAAACGAAGGCGACAAAAGCCGCTACCAGACGGTTTTCGCGCGGGAAAACGGCTCCATAGCCGCGCCGACGGCGGGTTTCCATTTCACGCCGGAACTTATCGGAAAACTCAAAGCCGGCGGAGTCGTTTTCGCGCCGGTAACGCTGCATGTGGGCTGGGGCACTTTCCGCCCGGTGCATAAAGACGGGCCGGAGCATCACAAAATGCTGCCCGAATACGCTCAGGTTTCCGCCGAAACCGCGCGGACTATAAACGCGGCGCGCAAGGCGGGCGGGCGCGTGATTCCCGTAGGCACCACCTGCACCCGCACGCTGGAATCGTTCGCCGCGCCGAACGGCGCCGTCGAAAGCGGCGGCAAATGGGCGGATATTTTCATTTATCCCCCGTACCGCTTCAGGGCGGCGGACGCGATTATCACCAATTTCCATATTCCGTCTTCCACGCCGCTTTTCATGGCCGCCGCCTTCGCCGGCGTGGAAAATCTTTACCGCGCCTACGAGGAAGCGGTCCGGCTGAAATACCGGTTTTATTCCTACGGCGACGCGATGCTGCTGTTATGACGACAACCCCGCAAAGACCGTTCACGCTTCTTGCAAACGATAAATCCTGCCGCGCGCGGCGCGGCGTTTTATACACGGCGCACGGCGCGGTGAACACGCCGGTTTTCATGCCCGTGGCGACTCAGGCCGGCGTGAAGGCGCTCACCTCCCGGGACCTTGCGGCAATCAACGCCGAATGCCTGCTTGCCAACACCTATCACCTCTATCTGCGCCCCGGCACGGAAATAATGGAGCTGGCGGGCGGCATCCACAAATTCATGCGCTGGGACCGGCCCGTGCTCACCGATTCGGGCGGGTTTCAGGTATACAGCCTGTCCCACATCTGCAAGCTCGGCGAAGAAGGCGCGCAGTTCAGTTCGCATCACGACGGCAGCAAGCACCTGTTCACGCCGGAGAACGTGATAGCGCACCAGTCCAAAATCGGCTCGGATATGTGGACCTGCCTCGATGTCTGCCTGCGCAATCCGGCCAAAGAACCGGAGGCTAAAAAGTCGCTCGAGATGACCCAGCGCTGGGCGCTGCGCGCCATGAAAGCCTTCCGCGAAACCGTGCCGGAAGATAAAATAGCTAAAACCTCCGGCGGGCAGTGGCGGGTCGGGACACCGCTTCTTTTCGGAATAATACAAGGCTCGATATACCCGAAGCTGCGCGCCCAGGCCGCGCGCTTTATGGCGGAACGCCCCGTGCACGGTTTTTGCATAGGCGGGCTTTCCGTGGGCGAGACGGCGGAGGACATGAACGCCTCAGTGGAGGCCGTTACCGCCGAACTGCCGGAACAGGCGCCGCGTTATTTCATGGGACTGGGCACGCCGGTTGAAATATGGGACTGCGTGGAGCGCGGCGTGGATATGTTCGACTGCGTCTGGCCCACCCGCACCGCCAGAAACGGCACGGTGATGACGACTAACGGCTCCTTCGCCATAAAAAACGCGCAATACCGGCGCGACTTTTCGCCGCTGGACCCGGAGTGCGACTGCTTCACCTGCCGCACCTACACCCGCGCCTACCTGTGCCATCTGTTCCGCTCGGGCGAGCTGCTGAGCCACCGCCTGCTCTCGCTCCACAACATCCGCTTTTTGACCCGCATGATGGAAACCATCCGCGCCGCCGTCGAAAACGGCGATTTCGCCGAAGAAAAAAAGCGCTTTCTTAAAAAATTCGCAACGCTGAAACCCCAGTCGCGCGCCGTCCCCGCCTGCCCTTTGGACCTATAGAGCCTGAGTCAGTCGGGAACGAAATGCTCGACAGGACTACTTGTCCGTGTCGAACATGATCACTGCGCCGTATGTTCGGGTCTCGTCGCCTATGGCAGGGAACCATTTCAAGAACCAGGCATCCAGTCCGGACGGGTTCGCGAGCACAACCGTGCCCGTGCCCAAACCAAGCTTCTTGCGGAAAAAGGTCAAAGGTGACACCGCATCTTCGAACTTGCCGTAGACACTGACGCTAAGCATTCGCTTGGGGTTGAGCGGTCCGGGCTCCCGAAGGAGTTTGCCATAGAACCACGAGTTCGTATTGGAACAGTGCATTGCCCCAAAAAGGGCGACGTGCAGTCCGCCCGGAACGAAACTCTCGCGTATGCCGCGCGCGATGATATCATCTCTGCCGAACACCCCCTCCCTTGCGTCGGGCCCGATGACGCGAACCCCGCCGTTGGCACTGCGCGCAGCCCGAACAGTCCGCGCGATGTCCACGCCTATATCTGCGTTCCTGGGTCCGAACGTGAGCTGGACCTCAGGCTCGCCCTCATCAATTCGCCGGAGTATTTCCTGGAGCCTGTCCGGCGAGGTCTCCAAATACAGCGTATGCGCGGGCAGCCGCGCGAAGAATTCGTCAGCCTGGAAACGCCTCTGCGCATTTGTATGTCTCGCCATAACAGATGAGGTCCGGGCTCTGAGAGGATATCCTCTCTATCCATTTCGGCATTGAGAGCAGAGCATCCTTGAGATTTCGGATGAGCCGCCGCCGCTCCGCATCGGGGAGGGCCCGAAACTCTCGAAGAGCCAACTCTCCGTCTTTGCTGCTGTAAGATTCGTGCGTCGTGCCGGGAGTTGGCGCCGAAACTGACCCGTCATAGCCGCTTATGGCGCCGCCGCGCGCTGGATTATGCATCTCAACGAACGGCGTAGCCGACCAAGCAGGAATCACAAAAACCAACAAAAGCGGTATAAAGTGTTTCATGTATGTACTATAACATGGAGAATGCGTTATGTCATGGGCCAAAAGACCTATCCAGCATGGTAGGCGTTGCGCCGGTATCTATCCAGAAAAACGAGCCCGAGCAATCTGGCGGCGGAAGAGTTTTCGGAGCTTGTGGCGCGGATAAACAGCCGCCCCGGAAAGTGCCTCGATTACCGCGCCCCGGAGGCAGTGTTCGCGGACAAACTGGCGCGGTTGCATCCGCGTCCCTGTTCCACCCGACGATAAAATGCCTTAAAGGCCCCAATTGCAATGCCCTGAAGGTCCACAAAAATTGGTACTTTCGGCCCTTTGCCAAACCGGTGGTTTGCGGTAAACTGTAAGCATAGCAAAACTGTTGGAGGTTGTCCGGTTTGGGCTACCCACCAACACGGGAAGAGCAAAAATTGCGCTTCCAAATTGAATGCAGCCCCGTCGCCGGAAAGGCGGCTGGCGCAAACACGCCAAGCCGCATATAGTGGAAAAGCTTATGAAAAGGCTGTTGGTAGCAGGATTTATTGTTTTCGGCGCATGCTTGGTTTCCCGTGCTTATGGCACCGATCCGGACCTGCGCGCCTGTGTGCAGGACATGGAGACATCCGGCGTGTCGGGCAGGTGGTTCACGGCGGAGTCGCCGTTTGATAGAAAGAGTTACAGCTTTTACCTTGTGCAGAAACTGCCTGCGCATGCCAATCCAAAGTCGGCGCTTTTCCTGATGCGGCTTGAACATACGCGGGCTTTTTTGGCCGGACTAATTGACAAGAATGTGCCGGTTGTATTGGGGGTTTTCCCGTTGGAGCTACAGGTTGCGGCCGCCGCGCTGAATGACGAATTTCCTCTCGCCGCGGCTGCGCTTAAAGAAGGCGGCATTACAGGTCGCCGCGATATTATTGTGATTGCTCCCGACGCCGGAAGATTTGTGTTCGCTCATGAGTTGCGCCATTGGGAGGATTTTGAGGAAGCGCATTTCACGGAAGATTTTGTCGCCGCGCTGGCGCCGTTTTTCAACGCCGATTATCTTTCCAACGAAGACAAGCAATGGCTTCTCAGAATTGTATGGGAACTGCGCGGACACAATGCGCAGATATTGCAGGCCATGCATGACGCTGCCGCCGGGCTTCCCTGCCTCGACAGGGCGGGAAACCTGGGTTGCGATTATCAATTTGAGAAAAGTTTTGCTGTCATGATTTTCAGGCAGGCATACGACAGCAAGATAGCCGAGCTGCTTTCAAAAATCAGGTCGCATGACGAGCGGGATCCCGGTAAGCTGGCGGATATGTTCGCCCGTTTTGAGTCGCCGGAAAAGTCGGACAATCTTTTGTCCCTGAAAGAATATGTCAAAAAATAATAGCGCGGCAGGAAACAGGGCCCTTCCAAAGGGAACAGCCCCTTTGACGACATGGCGTAGAGCGGTTCTGGATTCTTCATCGTATTTTCCCCCGCAAAATTGTCAAAAGGGGGCCTTGCGGAACGGCAGTTATAGTGGAATGGGCCGGAAGGCTCATGCGGAAATTGCTGGAAGGAGATACGGATGAAAAGAATAACGCTCGCAGTCGCCTTAGTCCTGGCTTTCGCCGCAATTGGAATGGCGGCGGAGAGCGCCATCCTTGATATGCTCGGTAAAAATACGCACGTCAATGCAATACAAGACCCAGCCGCCTCTCCGGCCGCGGCGCTTCATCTGCCCGCAGCTACCAAAGGTCTCAAAGCCATAACACAGATTTTCGTTCCGGACTATTGGCCGCAGCCTTTGTTTCTCAAGCCAATAACTTTTGCCTACTTCAATAAAAACGGAGCGCCGATGAACGAGGTGTCCGTATTCTCGCGCCAGCCGGACGGCAACGTATGGGAGGACGACTACCTGAACGGTTCCTGGAAGGGCCGCTGGCTCCTGCGCTACGACATCATGCGCGGCGTTATAGAATTCGGAGACGACTATCCGGCCAGCGGCGTTGAGAAACCAGTTCTCGGCGATGTGAAGAAAAAGCGGTTCCGCTCCGGCAGCGAAATACTGTGGGGCGGGCATCAGTTGATAGGCAGCACGCTGGATGTCCAGGTCCGCCTGGATGTTTTAGGTTCGCACATGCTGCCCGGCACGGCGGCGTTTGAAAAAGGGCACCAATTTGTGCATTTCGCGGAGATATTGCCTTCGTTTGTGGACGTGCTGGGACAAACGCACGGCGAAACCCTCTTGTTGTTCTATCAGCAGGATTGGAACGGCGGAACTCCGGTCGGCGCGCTCTATTGGCTGGAGAAAGGCGTCGGTCCCGTGCAGATTCAGTGGGCCGGGAACTATCAACTCGTAGGCGATCCGATAGCGGCCAAAGTGTCGTAGACGCGCTTTCCATCCGGCGCCTCTTGAGAAGCGCGGTTACCGTGCAAATTTCCCGGCAGGGCCGCGAGAAACGCCAGCGCAAGCGCAGCCGCCGGCGCCAAAACGGCGGAGGAGGAAACTTCCGGTTCAGCGAAATAGAAGAAGTGTTTGGGTATCAGCAGCGACGCGAAGAGAAGGACGCAAACCAAATCCCTGCCCTCCTGCTGCGGCTTTGCCGAGAGAAATAAAAAAAGCGGGGCAAAAAAATAAACCAGCCGGTAATCCGCCGAAATGTACGGCAGCGTTACCATGACCACGCACAACAGCATAAATTTTCTCCACACTTCCGCCGCTTTTGCGGCGCGGTAAATGAAAAAAGCCGCCAGCCCGCCAGTCAGCCACGGATATGCGGCGATGAGCCAGGGAAATGGCCGCACCGGGTCCCGTCCGACGGCGAAACAAAACAACGAATGGATGCCGCCGTAAAGGCTGTTGCCGAAAACCAGTCCGTAGCCTTTGTAAAGATACTGGCTGTTGTAATCGGCCAGATTAGCGCGCATCGCGGCGAAAATTTCCCATATCCCCCCACGCATCGCGGCGGCGCAGGCGAGGGTGAGCGTTCCGGCGGCGAGGACGCAAACAGCGGCCTCGCGCCAGCGGCGTTCGAGAAGAAAAAGAACGACAAACACTCCCGGCGTTATTTTAATCGCGGCGGAAACGCCCAGCAGCAGCGCGGCGAGCCAATACTTTTCCCTCACATAAAAAATTGCGAAAAAATAAAACGGGATGAACGCGAAAAGCTCGAAATTGCCGGTGTCCAGCAAATACAAGACGGGATATGAGGCGGCTATTATAAACAGGGTGCGCCGCAGGGCCGGCAGGATGCCGCCGCCGCTGAAAGCGCGCATCCCGATATGCAAAAAGAACAAAGCCGCGACGAACAGGTAAATATCCGCGCCGGTTTTAGGCGCAAGGCGGGAAAACGCGAACGCCGCCATGCTCGCCGCCGGGGGATAGACGCTTTTTTGCAGGGTATAAGGGTCCCTGCCGCGGTTTATCTCCACCGTCTCGTAAAAATCCGAAAACAGCCAGTCGGGATTGTAAAGGAAAGCGTTTTGCGGATAGCCTTTTTTCAGCAGCCCGCCCATCAGCCCGAAATGATACAGGCAGGCGAACAGCAGACCGCCCGTGATTAGAAACGCAAGCAGCCGGACCTTGCGCTCTTTTTCCATGCCTACGCTTTTGCGGGGTTGCAGGGCTCAAGCTCGCGCGATGCGGCAAGCTCGGCGGTGCGCCGCTTTTCCGCCAGTCCGAGATAGTAAATCGCGGCGAACATGACAAGCAGGCTTATCCAGTCGGGCGGCTTGGGAAATTTCCCGCCGAAAGCGGCCCACGTTATCAACGTGGCGGCTGTTCCGGCTATAAGCGAGGTAAGCCGGTTGACCAGCCCCGCGAAGGTGGCGGTCCTGCCCTTGAACATGAACAGAAACACCGAAAAAAACGCGCTGACGCCGTAGAACATTCCCGCGCCCAGCGCCAGAAACCACTTCGGATGCGGATTCGCGAAACTGTCGCGGAAAAGCCCCAGCACATCGCGCGGCTGCGCCGCAGTCCCGGCCAGCGCGGCGGCATGCGCCGACGGCAGCGTTATAATCCAGCAGCACACGAGCAGCATGACGGAACTGGCTGCAAGCTGTTCTATGGCGAAGAAACCCTTCGTGTCCTGCTCCGCGCCTTTCGGACGGGTGTTCTTGTAATAATTCATTATGTAAATGCGGATTGCGTAGGCGGAGATGTAGCTGCCGAGAATCGCCATCGCCGCGGCATTGCCCACAAGATTGAAATCCCCCTTTTTGGCGCTGCCCAGTTGCACCGCCACCGCCGCAATCGCCAGGCACATGGCGACGTTCTCCTCGAAATAAACCTTCTTTTTGAGCAGCCCCTGGCGAATCTGCACGGTGTCAACCAGCCGGCTGACTATGATGATGCTGGCGCGCATTATGACCATCGCCACCATCACCGAAATCGGCAGCAGATACATCAGCGTGGTGGTGGGAATGACCACCGCCGTGCAGATGCCGGAAGGGATTATATAAAGGTATTCGGCGGGCACCGCGCAGCCGAAAAGCTTCGCGCAATGCGTGGATTTTAGTTTGTACCAGCCGAGCAACAGCACGACGACGAGGCAGATAAGGCTGCCGCCCCAGGTGTTGTAAACCGTATACTGGATGTCGCTCATCTTCACATAAGAGGACTCGCCGACGAAGTATTTGGCCAGCACGCCGGTGAATATGTAAAGGCTGAAATAGCCGCCGCACAACTGCAACAACCGTTCAGTCGAGCCTTCGCAGGATTTTCGCGAAACAGCGGATTGAATTGTTTGCCACATTTTAATTTGACGTCCGCATTGAAGTTATTGATTACCTAACAAAATTTTACACCGGCGCACAATGACCGCGCGTTTTGCGCAACCGCACTCCAGCGCTCGATTCGGTTTTTTGCTCCCCCCTCTGTTTATTTGTTAGAATCTGGTGATAACAAGCATATATATACTTTCGGAGGATTGAGATGGAACAGGCGACGCCGTCGTTTTTGACGAATATGATACCCATAGCGCTCATACTCGTCATTTTTTATTTTACGCTAATACGCCCCCAGCAGAAACAGGAAAAAGAGCGCAAGAAAATGCTCGCCTCCATTGACCGGGGCCACAAGGTGCTCACCGCGGGCGGCATCATCGGCATGGTAACGGCGGTCAGAGGCGAGGATATTGATGTCAAAATCGCGGAGAACGTGAAGGTGACCGTCGCCCGCTCCTACATCGTCTCGGTTTTGAAGGATACCGCGGACAATCCCGCGCCGCAAACCCCCAGTTGAGGATTGAAAATGTCGAAACAACTAATGTGGAAGTGGGTAATCGCGCTGGGCACGGTCTGCCTTTCGATATGGCTGCTTTACCCCAGCATAGACTGGTACACCAAATCCCCGCAGGAAATAAACCAGCTTGAAAAAGCGCGGCTGCGCCCCAAGCGCATACTCGGCCTCGGCCTGGACCTGCGCGGCGGCACCCATCTGGTGCTGGAGCTCGACGTTTCCAAGCTCGACAAGCGCGAGACGGTCTCTGACGCGCTCAACCGGGCCATCGAAATCATCCGCAACCGCGTTGACCAGTACGGCGTGGGCGAAACGCCCATCACCCGCCAGGGCGAGCGCTGGATAGCGGTGCAGCTCCCCGGCGTGGAAGACCCGGAGCAGGCCGAGGAAATAATCGGCAAGACCGCCATGCTGGAATTCCATATACAGGACACCAGCGACAAAGCTTCGGAAGCCCTCTCAAAACTGAGAGACATCGCCGCGCCGTTTGACGACAAAGGCAACCTGACTCCCGAAGCGGCCAGGCTGCTGCCCGCGGGCGATATGTTTTACAAAGGAAAGGACCCGGGCACCTACTACGTGCTGAGCGCCACCGCGCCTGTCACCGGCGCGTACCTGCAAGACGCGCGTATGCAAACCGGCGGGCAAATGGGGCTTCCTTATGTTTCTTTCCGGTTCAATTCGGAGGGCGGCAAATTGTTTGACCGCCTTACTTCCGCCAACATCCACCGTTATCTGGCTATAGTGCTAGACGGTGTGGTGCAGTCCGTGGCCGTAATCAATTCCCGCATATCCGACTCCGGCATCATAGAAGGCGGGGATTTCACGCTCGACACCGCCAAAAACCTCGCCATCGTGCTGCGCGCGGGCGCGCTGCCGGCGCCGGTCAACATAATCGAAAAGCGCACCGTGGGCCCCGGCCTCGGCGAAGACTCCATAAAGGCGGGACTGCGCGCCGCCATCATCGGCTACATACTGGTGCTGGCGTTCATGCTGTTCTACTATCGCGGAGCGGGGCTGATAGCGGACGTCGCGCTGTTTTTGAACCTCGTCATGCTGATGGCGCTCATGGCTTATTTCTCGGCCACGCTGACGCTGCCGGGCATAGCGGGCATAATACTCTCGCTTGCGATGGCGGTGGACGCCAACGTGCTTATCTGCGAGCGCATAAGGGAGGAAATGGCCCTCGGCAAGCCGCTGGCCATGTGCATACAACTGGGCTACGACCACGCCTGGAGCGCCATAGTTGACTGCCACATCACCACCCTTATTTCCGGAGTGTTCCTGTTCCAGTTCGGCTCCGGCGCGGTGAAGGGATTCGCCGTCACGCTGACACTGGGCCTCATCATCAGTCTCTACACCTCGGTGTTCGTGACCAGAGCCATCTACGAGTTCTGGCTCACCTCCAATCCCAAGGAAATAAGCATATGATGACGCTGATACCGAAAACAAACCTCGACTTCATCTCAAAGCGCTGGATATTCTTCGGAATATCTCTCACGCTCATGGCGCTGAGCTTCGTCTCGTTCGCGGTAAAAGGCCTCAATCTGGGACTGGACTTCACCGGCGGCACGCTGCTTCAGGTGCAGTTTTCGCAGCCCGCCGGCATAGACGCCGTGCGCTCCGCGCTTGACAAGGCGGGGATAAACGGCGTCTCGCTCCAGACCTTCACGGGCCGCAACGCCTACGCCATAAGCGTAAAAGGCAAACAGGAAAACGTCAACGTCATCGGCAACAAGCTCAAGGACGCGCTGACCGCCGGACTGTCCGGCAACGCCTTCAAGGTGGAGCGCCTGGAATACGTCGGCCCCGCCGTCGGGCGCGATATGACCAAGAAAGCGCTGTGGGCGATGATACTGTCGTTTTTCGGCATGATAGTTTACATAGCGTTCCGGTTCAGCAATCCGCTGTGGGGCGCGATGGGTGTCATAGCCGACTTTCACGATATTATCATTGTGGTCGGGATACTCTCGCTGACGGGCAAGGAAATAGACCTCGTGGTAATCGCCGCCGTGCTGACGATAGCCGGCTACTCGATTAACGACACAGTGGTAACCTTCGACCGCATGCGCGAGCACCTTAAGCTCAACGTGCGCATGCCTCTGGGCGAACTCATCAACCGCAGCATAAACGAAACCCTGTCGCGCACGATGATGACCACCGCCACGGTGTTTCTGGCGATACTGTCGCTCTACTTCCTGGGCGGAGAGGTGATACACAACTTCGCGTTCACCATGCTGGTGGGCTGCATACTCGGCACCTACTCGACCATCGCCATAGCCACGCCGTTGCTCTACGAGTGGGCGGAAGGCCGCAACAGCAAAAAACAATCCCAGCAGCCCGAAAAGCCGCAGGCAATCGCGCAGCAGCAACAGGGTTACTCCAAAAAAGCCCGCAAGAATGCGCAAAATACGCCGGTTTAAAATCCCAGTACATCACAGGGAAATTTCCCGCAGGGCGGCAAGGTTTCCCGACGACCTTGCCGCCGCGGGAGTTTCCGGCGAAAAAGAGCTTTTTGAGTTCATTTCCGTGCTTGCCGGCGAACTGGAACCCGGCGTGGTGTTCGACTCTTTCGGCAAGGACAGCGTGCTCTTCACCGGCCTCGATATTCCCGCCAACCGCATGTTCAGCGCCGCCATAGCTACGCTGGGGCCGAAACTGGAAGCCAAAATCGCGGGGCTTGAATCGGCCTCCGCGCGCAAAATCGCCGCCATAGCCGCGTTCGAATTCATGGAATGCGCCGTGGACCTGGTAAGCGAACTGGCGGCGGAGGAAGCGGCGAAGGAAAATTTCGTCCTCGCCGGCAACGAAATACTGCTTGAGCCCGCGCTCCCCCCCGGCGTCGCCTCGGACGGCGCGTACCGCCCGCGTTTTCTCAAAAACGCCCGTATCGTCGTCGGCGAAACCCGCTCTAAAGCGCTGGCCGCAGTGCTTGAAAGCCTCAACGCGATGAAGATAAGCGTTTTCATCGCCGACGGGCAGGCAAACCCGAGGCTCACCGCGGCATTCCTCGCGCCGTGGCTGGCGAAGAAAAAGGGCCGGAAATAACCCCTGATAATGTCAACGCCGCGCTGGCTGCAACCCCTGCTGCATTCCCTGGTGCCTGTCCTGGCAAAGGGATATTTGTCCATTACCGGCGCGGCTACGCGGGTAACCTGGAAACTCAACGAAGGCGCGCAGCGGCTGGAAAACGATAATTCCAATTTCATTTACGCCATCTGGCATTCCCGCCAGATGTTTTTGATGTACACCCACCGCAACCGCCGTGCCTGCGCGCTTGTAAGCCTCAGCCGCGACGGCGAATATATAGCGCGGTTGCTGCCCAAATTCGGCACGAGGGTGGTGCGCGGCTCCACCAGCAAGGGCGGCCCTCAGGCGCTGCTGGCGCTGCTCGACATGGCGCGGGAGGGCTGGCACCCCGTAATCACTCCCGACGGGCCGCGCGGCCCGGCCTGCGCCACGCAGCAGGGCGTTATTTTCCTGGCGCAAAAAACGGGACTGCCCATAGTGCCCGTAGCCTGCGGCCTGAGCCGCAAAATAGTTTTCAACTCGTGGGACAAGTTTCAGTTTCCGCTCCCCTTCGGCAAAGCTGCCGTCGTCTACGGCAATCCGGTTTTCATCTCCGCGGCGGAAGACCCCGTTCAGGCCGCGCTTAAAGTGCAGCGAGAGCTTGACGCCGCCACCGCCGAAGCCGACGCTCTCGCCTGTTCCTGAAAATGGGATATCTGCTCCTTATCGCTGTAAATCTTCTGTTCCCCATCGCAGCGCTGGGGTATCTCGTCTGGTTTTTTGCCTCCCCCCGCCGCGCGCTTCTTAAAAATCTCGCAGCCGAAATGTCCGAGCGGTTTGCGTTTTACCCCGCGTCGGCAGGCGAAAGTTTCGCGGGCTGCGTATGGCTGCACGCGGCCAGCGTCGGCGAGGCGCGCTCTGCCGCCGAAATAGTGCGCCGCCTCAAAGCCGCCAGCCCGTCCCGGAAAATACTTGTGACCTCTTCCACTTCCGCCGGAAAAGAAACGGCGCGCAAAGAGCTTCAAGCGGATATGTGCATGCTCGCCCCTCTGGATTTTTACCCGTTTTGCCGCAAGCTGGTGACGGTTTTCAAACCCTCGGCCCTTCTCGTGGTGGAAACGGAACTCTGGCCCAATATGTTTGTCTGCGCGGGACGCTCCGGCGTGAAAGTTTGCGTGGTCAACGGACGTCTGTCGGAAAAAAGCGCGCGCGGCTACTCGCTTATAAAACCGCTTTTCCGGCTTATGGCGGAACAGGCGGGATTAATCTGCGTTCAAACCGAAGCCGATGCGGCGCGTTATGCGCGGCTCGGCTTCAAACCGGAGCGGTTGCTGGTAACGGGAAACATAAAATACGACCTGCTGGACAAGTCCCCCGCCAGGACTGCGGACGCGGCGGAACTGCTGGAAAAACTCGGCTGGCAAGACGCGAAAGTGCTGGTCTGCGGCAGTACTCATCCCGTCGAGGAAGAGCTTTTCGCGCCGCTGCTGCGCCGTGTAAAAGAGCGCGTTCCCGGTTTTCGGCTGATAATCGCGCAACGCCACCTTGAGCGCAAGGCCGCCCTGCTGGGATTGCTTGAGCGGGAGCGGGTGAACTACGCGCTTTTAAGCGATTGCCTCTCCGGTAAAATAACCGCCGGCGCGGATTGCCTTGTTATTGACGCAATGGGCTGGCTCACCGCGTTTTATGCGGCTGGAACCGCCGCATTCGTAGGCGGCACCATAGCGCCGCGCGGCGGTCATAACCTGCTGGAACCGGCGGTATTGGCAAAACCGGTGCTGTTCGGCGAAAGTTTTCACAACACTCCCGACGTGGCGCTGGCGCTTTTGCGGTCCGGCGGCGGACTGCTCGTTACGCCGCAAAACGCTTTCGACAAAATCGCGAGTTTATTTCTCGATGAAAATTCCCTGCAAGTTTCCGGGCGCAAAGCCGGCGAAACCGCCGCCTCGTTTGGCGGCGCGACAGGCAAAACCGCCGCCGCTCTTCAAAAATTTATAAACTAACGAAAATGCCCCCAAAAATACTCGTGGCGAGGCTTTCCTCGCTCGGCGACCTCATCCTTACCGCGCCGGTATACCGCAACCTCAAGGCGCACTGGCCTGACGCGCGTATCACGCTGCTTGTAAAGCCGCAATACGCGCGCGCCCTCGAAGGCCACCCCGCCATAGACGAGATTATGCCGTTTGAAGGCTTCTTCGCCACTCTGGCGCGGGTACGGGCGGGAGGTTTCACGCATTATCTGGATTTGCATTCCATCCCGCGCACGGCGGCGTTGGGCGCGCTGTCGGGCATAAAAAATCGCGTCCATTACAAGAAAGACTCCCTCTCGCGGCAGCTTTTTGTCAGATTCCGCATCACCAGCCCCGCGCTGGAACGCCATACTCTCAACCGCTATCTTGACGCGCTCAAACAGTGGAACGTGCCAACTGTTTTCGACGCGCCGGAGCTTTCCGACCGACGCCCGCACGGCGCGAATTCGCAGGAGTGCCCTGATAAAATCTGCATAATCCAGACGGCGTTTCTGGGCGACGCGGTGCTTACCGTGCCGCTGATAAAACAGGCGGCGGCGCTATTTCCCGGCGCGAAGCTGACCGTGGTTTCCCGTCCTGAAACGGCGGATATTTTCCGCCAGCTTCCCGAAGTGGCGGAGGTTATAGAAGATAACAAAAAAGGCGTGCCGTTTTATAAAAGTTTTTCCGCGCTGGCTTCGCGGCTGCGCGAAGGCGGATACCGGCTGGCGATAATACCGCACCGCTCGTTTAGAAGCGCGTTCTGCGCCTGGCTCGCGGGCATTCCCGAACGGCTCGGCTTCGATTCCAGCGCAGGGAAAATTTTCCTCACGAAAAAAGTCCCTTTTTCCTGGCTTTTGCACGACGCGGAACGCAATCTCTCGCTGCTAAACGCCGTCTCAAAAACCTGCGCCGAGCCCGCCGCTCCGGCCATTAACGCCGACGCCACTCTGGCGAATGAAATGATTGCGCGGCTGGAAGCCGAAACCGGCTGGCAAAATCCATCCCTTATCGGAGTTCACCCCGGTTCCGTATGGTTTACAAAACGCTGGTTCCCCTAGCGCTTCGCGGACACAATCAAGGCGATTAACGCCGCCACCGGCGCGAAAACCGTGCTTGTGGGCGGCAAGTCCGATAACGAGCTTTGCCAGTCAATCGTGGACAGGTGTCCCGGTATAGCAATCAACTGGGCCGGGAAAACGGGAATACCCGAACTCATGGCGCTGACATCCCGCCTGAAACTTTTTATAACCAACGATTCTGGCCCCATGCATATAGCCACCGCCTACAACGTGCCCACCGTCGCGATTTTCGGCCCGACCACGAAAGAATTGGGATTTTTCCCCTACGGAAAAGGCCACCGCGTTCTGGAAGTCCCCCTCCCCTGCCGCCCCTGCGCGCTCCACGGCGGCAACCGCTGCCCGCGCGGCCATTTCCTCTGCATGAGGCTGATAACCGCCGATATGGTTTCCCAAGCCGCGCTTGAGATAATGAGGAAATAACAGCTATGCTTGATATTACAGAAGCGAAATATCTTGGAAACTGCAAATTTGAATTGATATTTGAAAACGGCGAAAAAGGCGTTGTTGATTTAAGCTGTTACGCCAAGCGCGGCGGTATTTTCGCTGAATTCGAGAATGCGGCTTTCATCCGGCAGGGGTATGTAAACAAAGAATTAGGCACTCTCTGCTGGCCCGGCGGAGCCGATATCGCGCCGGAAACGCTTTACGACCTCAGCAAGTCCAGCCGCCAAACCTGCTGATACCGGAGTTTTGCTTGTTCATCCGAATAAAAAAATTTCAACATATGCATACCGAAAAAAGCAAAACGGCGATTCTAGGTGATGAACAAATATCCCCTCATAGAGCATATTTATTCGCATGGAATCCTAAAGTTTGGAATTGGGACACTTTAGAAGACGAAATCCTCGCGATTGCGCAATGGGGTAGCGTTCGACGCCGTTGGACTTGTGTTACTAGGCAGATAAACCCTGGGGACAGAGTATTCATGATACGGATAGGCAAATCCCCCAAAGGAATAATGGGGGCAGGATTTGCATACTCCAAATCTCACGTCAGTGATGATTGGGAACAACAACATGTAGACATGAACTTGGAGGTTTTACTAAATCCGGACAAAAATCCTGTTTTGCCGCTTGAATTCTAAAGCAGAAATTTCCACAGCAAAATTGGACACCCCAAGCTTCCGGCATACAAATAAAACCGGAAATAGTTATAGAGTTGGAATCGCTGTGGGCGCAGTTTCTTGAATCACAATCTATAAAAATAAAAAACTATGGCGTCGAAGATTATGTGAAAGCCTTGCGCGACATAAAATTACGACCTCATCAAACAAGAATGTTTGAAGCACATTACTATGCGCCCCAACACATTATTACAGCTTCTCAGATGGCGACAGCCATGGGTTATAAAAACCACTCCGCTGCGAACTTACACTACGGGCACATCGGGAAAATGATAGGTCAACAGCTTAAGCCTGCATTTTCACCGGAACAAACAGTATTCGTATGCGCCACTTTCGAAAAACCGGGCAAGGAATGGTTCTGGGTCATGCGTCCGCAACTTGCGCAGGCATTAGAAAATTTGGGATTAGTATCGGGAAAATCAATTAAAGACGATGTCACTGAACCTGAACAAGGATTGTCTGAGGGGAGGGCAATCACTGTTAATTCCAAACGTTATGAACGCAATCCCATCGCAAGGGAGAAGTGTCTGTTGCATTATGGGTGTTCGTGCGCAATATGCGGAGTTAATCTCGCAAATATATATGGTGAAGTGGCTCAAGGCTATATCCATGTACATCATCTGAAACAATTATCGGATATAAGCGCGCAATATCAGGTTGACCCTATAGAAAATTTGCGTCCCGTTTGCCCGAATTGCCATGCAATCATTCACATGCGAAACCCGCCGTTTGACACAGATGAAGTGAAAAAATTAATATCAACAAACAGTTCCGCCAATAAATGCGAAACTGAAGGCTGATATTATTTCAAACTTTGCCACAGGTACCACGTCGCGGCGGAGCGGTGGGGACGCCAGTTGGCGGACAGTTGTTCCAGCTTCTTCGCGTCGGGGAGTTTTTTGAGACGGTAGGCTTTCATCACGGCGGTTTTGAAGCCGTAGTCGCCCGCCGGCAGCACGTCGGGGCGGGCCAGCGTGAAAATCAAAAACATCTCCGCCGTCCAGCGGCCTATTCCCTTTACCGAACTCAACTCCTTTACAATATCTTCGTCGGACATTTTCGGGAATGCGGCAAAGTTCAACTGTCCGGCGGCGGTTTTTTCCGACAGGTCTTTTATATAGGACAGTTTCTGCTTTGAAAGCCCGGCGGCGCGCAGCCTGGCGTCCGGCGTCCGCGCGATTTCCTCCGGCGCGGGAAATTTTCCCGGCGGGTAAATCCCGCGGAATCTGTCGAAAATAGTGGCGGCGGCTTTGCCGTTCAACTGCTGGTAGACGATTGATTCCACCAGCGCCGCAAAATATCCGCCGCGCGCGGGTTTTAGAGGCAGCGCGCACGGACCTACGCGCTTGATTATACCCGCAAGCACCGTATCCGCACCCGAAAGATGGCGGGCGGCGCCGCCGGTTTTACAATGCGCCTTCATGCTTTAGCAGCCGCTCCTTCAGGCAAAGTCCGCCGGCATAACCGGTAAGGCTGCCGTCCGCGCCGATAACGCGGTGGCACGGCACCACTATGCCGATGCGGTTTCTGTTGTTAGCCATCCCGACGGCGCGCGCCGCCCTGGGATTGCCGACGCGCCGCGCCAGTTCACCGTAGCTGAGCGTCTTTCCGTACGGGATTGCGCAAAGCCCGCGCCAGACGCGCATTTGAAACGGCGTGCCGCGCAAATCGAGCGGCAAATCGAACTTGCGCAGCTTGCCCGCGAAATAAAGCTGCAATTGTTTTTTCACCCGAGCCGCCGCGCTTTTGGACGGCGCGCAGTCAAACTGAAAACGCGCTTTCATGCATGCGCGCAAAGCGGTTTCGGGCGTTGTTTTGAGCGGATAATGCAGCAGGAAAAGACGGTGGTCCTTCCCCGTAACTCCGATGAGGATTTTGCCGACAGGGCTGTCCATCACATCGTAAAATAACAGTTCCATATTCTCCTTATAGCTTTCTGGCTTTGATTGCGCAAAACGACGGGTAACGCGAGGTGATTTCATAGGACCTGACGCTATGCTTGCGCGCAAATTTCGGGGGACGCGGTTCCAGCAGCCGTTCGACGGCAAAGCCGCAGTCCGCCAGCGTTTCCACGACGTTTTCCATGGTGTGATGATAGCTTACCAGCTTCATTTTTTCCGACATGGTCCAAGTGTAGCCGTCATTATGAAAATAGCAGCCGCGCACTTGCACCGATACTTTCCCGTTCGCAAACCTTAGCGAGAGAATTTCGTTGAACGGATGATGGAAGGAAAACACGAACACGCCGTCTTTTTTAAGCAGCCGCGCCGCTTCCCTGAAAAACGGACGCAAATCCTTGAAGTAATGTGCGACAAGCGCGGCGAAAACGGTGTCATATCCGCCGGACGCGAGTCCCGTACGGTCCGCCTCGGCCCGGATAAATTCTATCTCTGGATAATCCCGGCGGGCTATATCCAGCATGGAGGCGGAATTGTCCAGTCCCGTTATGCGCGCTCCGGCGGCGCGGAGCCTGCCGCACATGATGCCGCCGCCGCAGCCGATATCCAGCACGCGCTTTCCTTTTATCTCTCCGCGCAGAAGTCCGGTTATCGCGGGCAGGTCTAGGAATTCATTCCAGAACCCGCCGTCTTTGCGGCTGCGCTTAAGCGAGTATTCGCCCGCGTGAAGGTCGTATTGACTTTTGTTATGAATGCGCGCGTTTTGAGGCGCGTCAAACCGCTTCCCTATCCGCATTGAAAAAGTTTACCAAATTCAAATGCAGCGCAGCGGCGCCCGCAAGTTGCTAAAATATGGATTGTGAAAAATATTCTCGTGGTGCGCACCGACCGGCTTGGAGATTTGGTGCTTGTCACGCCCGCGCTCGGCGCGCTGCGGCGTCGTTTTCCCGCCGCGCGCATAACCGCGCTCGTGCATCCCTATGCGGCCCCGCTGCTGGAAAATCATCCGTTCGTGGACGAGATTATCGCGGACAAGCCCTTTTTCCGGCTGCTCGGCGATATTCGCGCGCGAAATTTTGACGCCAGCATACATTTTTTTGTGGACGCCCGAACTTCCGTCGCGGTCTGGCTGGCGGGCGTGCCGCTGCGTATCGGTCCGGCTTCAAAGATATGGTCGCTTTTCCTGAACCGGCGGATAACGCAGAACCGCTCCAAAATACTGCGCCACGAGGCGGATTTCAACCTTGACCTGCTCGCTCCGCTTGGCGCGGACGCCGCCGGCGCGAAATCACTGCTGGTCGTCACCGCCGAAGAAAAAAAGGCGGCGCGCCGGTATCTTTTTGAAAAATTTTCCATCACGGACGGGGACGCGCTGGTAATCATCCACCCCGGCTCCAAAGGCTCGGCTAAAAACTGGCCGCCGGAAAAATACGCCGAACTGGCAGGTAAAATCCTTGCCGAATCGCCCGGGGCGAAAGTTCTGCTTACCGGAGCTTGTGAGGAACTGCCGCTGCTGCGCCATATCGCGGACCGCATGCCGCTCAAGCCCGCGATGCTGGAAGAACCGGTCCCGCTGCGGCTGCTGATGGCGCTGCTGAGCCTCGCGCGCGCGGTCGTGACAAATTCCACTGGGCCGCTGCATATCGCGGCGGCTCTCGGCGTGCCGACGGTGTCGTTTTTTCCGAAACTCAAAGGCTGCCTGCCCGAAAGATGGGGTCCCTACGGCGAAGGCCATATAGTTTTCCAGCCGGAAGGCGAAGTCTGCCCCGTCTGCAATCCCTCCTGCCGGAGGGGTGACTGCATGGCGGAGATAGATATAAAAAAAGTGCTGGAGGCGGTGAGAAAGCAAGTCGAAAAACCGCGCACTTCGTAAACCATGCGAATACTCCACATAGCGGACGAGATTTGGGACAGCGGGCTGACGGAATATTCGCTGGCGCTCGCCGCCGCCCAGAAAAAGGCGGGGCGCACGGTCCTGTATCTCGCCAGAACGGAAAGCCACGCGCAGCAACGGGCGCAAGCGCTGGAGTTGGATGTCCGCGCGTTTGACAATTTTTGGATACGGCTGCCTTCGGTTGTGCGCGCTGCGCGCGGCTTCAATCCCGATATAGTAAACGCCCACACCGGCAGTTCGCACACTCTGGCTGTGACGCTTAGCACCCTGTTGCCGCATAAGGCCGCCGTAATCCGCACGCGGTCTGACGCCCGCCCGTTCAGGAAAAATTTCTGCTCCGGCCTGGTTTGGAAAAAAACCGCGGGTTTCATGGCGGCCAACTCCGCCATATTAAGCGATTTCCGCAAGGTGCAGGGCAGCGCAATACTATCCGAGGTTGTGCCGCAGGGACTGAGAGTGCCGGACGGGTTTGCCCCCCCTTCCCAAAAAAACTTAAATGTATTCAATATAGGGATTGTGGCCCGGCTGGACCCCGTGAAAGGTCACAAAACCGCGCTTGAGGCATTCACTTTGCTGTTAAAAACCCGCCCGAATTCCCGGCTTGAGATAGCGGGCGAGGATAAAAACGTCTCAGCCCGGCAGTTGCGGGAGTACGCCGCGGCGCTGGGCGTTGAAAACGCCGTTTCTTTTCGGGGCAGGGTGGAAGACGTTTTCCGCTATATGAGCGGTTTTTCCGCCGGGCTGATACCGTCGCTGGGTTCGGAGGCTGTTTCGCGCGTTGCGCTGGAATGGCTGGCCTGCGGAGTGCCGGTAATCGCCTCGCGAGTCGGCGGGCTGCCGGATTTGATAAAGGACGGCCAGACCGGTTTTTTAGTGGAGCCGGGCAACCCGCAGACGCTGGCGGACGCGCTGCTTAAACTCGCCGGCGACACGGAACTATTGCACCGCATGGGAGAAAACGCGCGGGCCGCCTGGCTCTCGCGCCATACGCCGGAAATATTTGAAAAGACGGCTTTCGATTTCTATGAACGGGCACTACGCCATATTTCACATTGACGACGAACGCGCGCTTAAAGGCGGCGAACGCCAGCTTTTATATCTCGCTTTCCAGTTGAGGACGCTGGGGCACTGGAACTGCATAGTGTGCCGTTCCGGCTCAGGGCTCGACGCCGCCGCCCGCGCAGCCGGCTTTGACAGGCTGCATCTGCCGTTTCTGCTGGAATGGGACCCCGTTTCGGCCTTTCTGCTGCGCAGCCAGGTGCGGAAAACAGCGCGCGCCGCCGATGGAGCAAAGCCGGAACACATAGTGCTTCATTCGCATACGGCGCATGCCGCGGGCATAGCCTTCCTCGCTGCGCGCGGCTTGAACTGCCGGCGCATAGTCCACCGCCGCGAGGATTTCCCGCTTTCAAACACGTTGTCCATAAACGCGAAATATTCGACCGCGCAAAAAGTCATAGCCGTTTCCGACGCGGTGCGGGCGATACTGCATTCCTCCGGCGTGCCCCCGGAAAAAACCGCCGTGGTGCGCGACTGCGTGCCGCTGACCGGGTTTCCGTGGGACAACAAGGGCCTGGCGGAGTTCCGCAAGACGGCGCGGGCGCGGCTTTTCGCGGATTTATCCATACCGGAGGACTCTTTCTGCATAGGCGCGGTAACCGCGCTGGAATCGCACAAGGACCCGCTGAGTTTCATCCGCTCCATGCCGGAGGTCTTGCTGGAAGTGCCGTGGACGCATTTCGTGCTTTCCGGCTCTGGGCCGTTGCAGGACGAGGTGAAGCGTCTCGCCAGGGACCTTAAAATCGCTCACCGGCTGCGCCTCATCGGCTCTCACGCCGACCCGCTGGCGCTCGTGGCGGCGTTTGACATGTTAACCGTCTCGACCTGGGGCGAAGGCATGGGCGGGCTGGTTCTGGAGGCGATGGCCGCAGGAACGCCGGTGGTGGCTTCGCGCGCGGGCGGCCTGCCTGAGATAATAGAGGACGGCGCCAACGGCGTGCTGGTCAATCCGCGCTCCCCGCTGGAGCTTGCCAAAAGCCAGGTCAAGCTGCTAAAAGACGCCGCGCTGCGCGTCCGCCTCGCCGCCGCGGGGTTTGAGCGGCGCAAAGTTTTCTCGTCGGAAAACGCCGCGGCGCGCGTGCTGGAGATTTATGCCGGAAATTAGCCTGGCGCTGATAGCGCGCAACGAAGCGCACGACTTGCCCGCCTGCCTGGAAAGCGTAAAAGGGCTCGTTTCGGAGATAGTGCTGGTTGACAACATGTCCTCCGACGATACGGCGCGGGTGGCCGAAAGCCTCGGCGCGCGGGTGCAGGCGCGGGAATTCGACTCCTACGCCAGCCAGAAAAACCACGCGCTGGGCATGGCGTCAAACGACTGGGTGCTGCACCTGGACCCCGACGAAACGCTGACGCCGGAGCTCAAAGCCGAAATCGCCGCGCTTTTCAAAAACGGCGCGCCGGAAAAAGACGCCTACAGCGTGCCTTATATAAACTACTTTCTCGGCAGGCGCATGCGCCACGGCGGTCTCGCCGCGGAGCGTCATGTGCGGCTTTTCCGCAAATCGAAAGCGGCCTTCGGAGGCGGACTGGTGCACGAAGGCATAGTGGTCAAAGGCTCCGTCGGGGCGCTGCGAAACCCGGTCAGCCACAATTCCTACCCCGACATGGAGGAGTACCTCGAAAAATTCAACCGCTACACCACGCTGGCGGCGCAAAAGCTGCATGTCTCCGGCAAAAGATTCAGTTATTTCAAAGTGTGCGCGGTGCCCTTTGAATTCGCAAAACGCTATATTCTGCGCCTGGGGTTTCTCGACGGTTTTCCCGGCCTGGTCTGGAGCGCGGTTTGCGCGTTCTACGTTTTTGTAAAATATGTGAAACTCTGGCGGATTGAAAAAGGAGAGCGACAATGACTGGACTTATAGCCGGAGCGGCCGCGGTGGCGGCTGCGGGATTCAGCGCGCGGTGGAACTGGTGGCGGCCCGGGGTCAAGGGGCTGAGCGTGCTTATGTACCACAAAATAGGCACACCGCCCAAAGGCCCTAATCTGGGCACGCTGTGGGTTTCAAGCGAGATGTTCGCAAAGCAGGTTGATTATCTGCTCAAACACGGCTTTACGCCGGTGCTTTTCCGGGACATCGTCGCCGCGCAGCGGGGCGGAAAGGCGCTCCCCGAAAAACCCGTCCTCATCACTTTCGACGACGGCTATAAAAACAATTACACCCAAGCCTACCGCATACTTAAGGAAAAAGGCGCAAAGGGCAACATTTTCCTCGTCTACAACACGATGGAAAAAAACAACGAGTGGCACAACCCCGACACCGAGCCCTGGCTTCCCATGCTGAGTTGGGCGGAAGTCAACGAAATGCTCGCCAGCGGGGTCATGGACATGGGCTCGCACACCATGAACCACGCCAACCTCGCCAAAATCCCGCTCGAAAAAGCCGGCTGGGAAATGCGCGAAAGCAAAAAACGCCTTGAGGAAAAGCTGGGGCATGAAATACCCTGCTTCGCCTATCCCTACGGCTCCGGCGCGTTCGTGCCGGAAGTGCGCAAGCTGGCGCTGGAAGCCGGGTACCTGTTCGATTTCAGCGTGAGGCAGGGCATCTCGCCGTGGCCGTGGACTCAGGACATGGGGCCGGTAAAGCGCATATTCGTGCGCGGCGACGATTTCATGCTGGACTTCCATCTCAACATGACGCGCGGCAAGGCGCGGTTTTAGTGGAGACAGCGCCGCGCCGCATATTGGTCATACAGTTGCGCAGGATTGGCGACGTTCTTTTGACGACGCCCGCGCTGCGCGCGCTGCGCGCGTCTTTTCCCGGCGCGCGGCTGGATTTTCTAGTCGAAAAACCCTCCGACCAGGCGCTGCGCGGCAATCCCGATATCAGCGAAATTCTCGTTTACTCAAAAAAGGACCATCTCCGCTGGCTGGGCGAAATCCGCGGGCGCGGCTACGACTGGGTTATAGATTACCTCGGCACGCCGCGCTCGATGTTCATGGCGGCGGTTTCCGGCGCGCGGCTGCGCGCGGGGCCCGAAGGCGTGTTCTGGCGTTTCGGTTACACGGATATGATGAAGCGCGGCCAAACGCCCGCCTACGCCGCAGTGGAAAAAATAAGAATGCTGTCCCCCTTCGGCGTGAGACAGGATTTGCCGGATATTCTTCCGTCAATCGCGATTCCGCCGGAGCTTGCGGCGGAAAGCCGGGATTTCCTGAAAAACGCGGGGCTGAAAACCGCGCGCGGCGGCAAACCACCCGTCATCGCGCTGGCGCCCGAGTCGCGCAAACCGGCCCGCCGCTATCCGCCGGAAAGCTGGGCGCGGGTTGCAAAAGCGCTCGCGGAAAAAACCGGCGGGACGGTCTTTGTAACCTTCGGTCCCGGCGAAAAAACTACGGCGGAGCGAATCTGCGCTTTGGCGGGAACGGGCGCGCGGCTTGCTCCGGAATTTCGCGATTTGCGCGGTCTCGCGGCCTTCTTTTCGCTATGCGACCTCGCGCTGGCCAACTGCAACGGCCCCAAGCATATCGCCGTCGCCGCCGGAACGCCCACGCTCACCGTGCACGGCTCCAGCAATCCCGCCTGCTGGACGCCGCCGGGCTGTCCGCAACACCGCTATGTGCGGCTGGAAACGCTGCCCTGCATAGGCTGCGGCAAAAACGAATGCCCGCGCGGGCTGGAGTGCATGACGGCCCTGCCGTCCGATAGAATCGTGGAAGAAGCTTTGACAATTTTGCGGTTATAATTGATAAGATGTACGGTATTGCTATGCTCAAACTGCATAACGCACTCAAATCAAATTTCGCCGGCAAGGCCGCGCTGTGGCTCTGCTCGCTTTTTTACGGACTCGGCGTGGCGGCGCGCAAATCCATCTACGAGATGGGTTTTTTCAAGACCAACTCCGTAAACACCCGCGTGGTCTGTATCGGCAATCTCACCACCGGCGGCACGGGCAAAACCACCGCCGTGATGCTGGCCGCAAAAATGCTGGCGGAGGCCGGAGCGCGCGTATCCATAGTATCGCGCGGCTATAAGCGGCTGGCCGACAAAAATGAAGTCGTGGTCCTCTCCGAAAAAACCTCCGCCTCGTGGGAAAAAGCGGGCGACGAGGCCTACATGATGTCCGAGGCGCTGCGCGAATACGGCGTGCCGGTGGTAGTCTGTCCGGACCGGTTCAGGGCGGCGCAAACGGCGGTGCGCAGATTCAAAAGCCAGGTCGTATTGCTCGACGACGGTTTCCAGCATTTCGGAATTGACCGTGATATGGATATAGTCCTGCTCGACGCGCGGGACCCTTTCGGCGGAAATCATCTCCTCCCGCTTGGCGCGCTGCGCGAACCCAAAAGCGCGCTTTCGCGCGCAGGGCTGGTGCTGATAACTCACAGCAACCTTGCCTCCACGGAGCAGCTTGCCGCGATAAAAGAGGAAGTCAAAGAATATAACCCCGAAGCGCGGGTGCTTGAATCCACGCACGAGCCGGACTATTTCTTCGACGTCTGCAAGGCAGAAAAACGCCGTCTTGACGGCCTGCGCGGCAGGAAAGCCACCGCGCTTTCAGCCATAGGCGACCCGCAGTCTTTCGAGGACACGCTCAAGCGCCTCGGCGTGGAACTCCACCAGATATGGCGCTACCCCGACCATCACCCCTACACGCTTGAAGAGCTTAAATCCGCCGCCGCGGTGCGCGACGGCGCGCCCATCATCACCACCTACAAGGATTTCACGCGCTTTCCCGAAGGCTGGCGCGAACTGCTCAAAGAAGATATTCTCGTCCTCTCCATCCACCTCAACATCCTCGGCGGCGAAGACGCCACAGACGACTGGGCCGAAGCCCTCATGCCCAAGCTGAGCCAGAAACTGGGCAGATAACACCGGTCTTGTCCGCTGTCTATGAATGACGAAGAGAAAAAAGTTTTACACGGCCTATACTTCGACATGGGGGTGGGCAACCCCATATGCATTAAATCCGGCGAGATACTTTGGCTTATTAATGCCTCCATGCCGGAAGGAAAAACCTGGAAAATAAAGGATGAAAAACGAAAATCTTTCGACATAAAAATCGATAATTTTAGGGAAGATTATGCACATATGCACGCAATTTCGGAAAAGGTATTGCAATATCTTACGCAAGAAGAATTCATCACTTGCAGTAAAAGAGGGATGTTCCCAGAAGAATACTTTGAAATTTCCGTGACCAGCGCAGGCGCAGATTTCGCCAGAGAACTTGATTCCCGGTTTGGTCGATTGAATATCCTATACAAAGATCACAGGGATGGGGTATTTGGATTAATAATCACAGTTTTCGTCTCAGGCATTGTCTCAATAATAACAACTATGCTGACGAAGCATTGGGTTAAATAAAAAATAAGCGGAATTAAGAACAGGCACTGTTAAACGGGAAAGGACCTCGTAATTTCATACAAATAAACTATAGAAAGGCATTGACAATACAAGCTATACCTTGTATACTTACTTTAATGGACGTATACTATTTCGTGGATGGGCGCGGCAATGCGCCGGTTGAAGAGTTCATTGACATACTATCGCCGGATGAACAGGCAAAAGCATTCGCCTATATTGCCGAGCTCAGGAAACAAGGCCACAACTTGAGGCGTCCATTGGCAGCGCCTGTTAAAAACGGGATTTACGAGCTTCGGCCAAAGTCAAATCGATTGTTTTACTTCTTCTTTCATCGGGATTACATCATTCTTGTGCATGCTATCAGGAAGAAAACTGATGCAGTACCGCAGAGGGATATTGACTTGGCTTTGCGAAGAAAGGTGTTCATAGAACAACATCAGTCTCAACCTAAGCTTGCAAAGGCGGAACTGTTATGAAAACATACTTGAAGAATGCGGAAAAACATCTTGCTCAAAAGCTCAAAAATACGAAGTTCAGGGAGCTTTACGAGCTTGAGAGGGCAAACGTCGCATTGGCTCAGAAGTTCGCTGAAATACGAGAGGCCAGCAGCCTCAATCAGGCAGAACTTGCAAAGAAAATGCATGTTAGTCAGCAGGTAATTTCCCAAATTGAGAGCGGGAAGCGAAATTTGACAATAGGCACCCTTTGCAAACTGTCAACCTCCCTCGGCAGAAGCGTCAAAATTTCATTTTCAAAGAAATCTTCCGCGTCCGCCTGCCTTCGAATAGTTTAGCAGGAATAGCGCGCAACAAAAACGAGCCCGCCTTACGGCGGGCCCGCTTTTGTGGCTTAAAGCTCCTGCGGCTGCCCTGTCAGTCCCGCGTTACCGGAGCGGCGTCGTGCATTACGCTGGCGGTCAGCTTTTTTATTTTACCGTCGCCGCGGATATTGAAAACGGTGGTGCATTCCTCGTAAGTGAATGCGTATTCCAGTTTCCACAGCAGTTTGACATTCATGGAAGCTATGGGGTCATCGGGAGTGCCCTCATTGACAATCTCCTGGTCGGGGATACGAACCTCGTAATTGAACACGCGGCCCCAGCCGACAAAAACCTCCCCGGGGTTTATGGTAACGCCGGCCAGATATTTGCCTTTCCCTTTGTAGGTGCCGCCATACCTGAATATTACCTGATACTGCATATCCATCGTCCTGCGGCCCATCCAGTCATTGGCGGTTTGCCGGAACGTATATGCTTCCGGCGGCTGCCAGCCGGACAGTTCACTCCAGCGCTCGATGCCCTTAGGGAGCGCATTGGCGGGAGGAGGCGTTATGCTGTTTACGACCGGTTTTTTCCCCGTAACGAAGGTGACTATTTTGACTCCCAGATTTATGATGCTGTCAATATCCACAATGCTTATCTTGGACGCATCAACAGCGCTCACACTGGCAAGGCGGTAATCGGTCCTTACGGAAGGCACCCCGAACAGTTTTTCGGCTTGCGCCATTGAAAGCCTTTCTCTCGACACCAGGGTGATTTTCAAGGAGGAGGGGTCAATACCTTCCTTTTCGGCGGGACCTGCATCGCCGCCGGCGGCGAAAACGCAGCAAGCGAGCATCGCGATTACCGCTCCCGCCGCTGATACTTTTTTCAAGCTCATCTTTTTGCCTCCGTTGCTAAGATACCTTTAACAGACCGTCACGCAAATTGTAGCGCATTAAGGACAGTCGCACCAGTGCCGAAAGGTCCAGCGCAATCAGGGTCTTTAGGGCAATCTACTGAGCTTCACACAATTCCTTAACATGTTGGCTGGCCGGCTTTGCAGCGAAACAAGGCGCAATGAGCGGCGCATACTGCCTGTATGCGCCGCTCATTGCAACGCAGTTGCAGCCCAAAGCCGGCCTGCCCCGAAGGGGAGGCTCACCTTTGGCCGCAGGCGTCGTTGCTCCTCCTTGACTTGCCCAGAGGGCAGGCCGGCGTCGTCGCGCCTAGCCTGCGGCCAAATCTGAGCCTCCAACATGTTAAGGAATTGTGTGAAGCCCAGTAAAGCGTCACGGACTCGCGTTACGCGGAAATAGTATAATGATTAAGGTTGAAGCTTTTGTCCGCCGGACTGGGATGCCTTTCGGCGTCATTACATTTGGTGTTGATGAATTTTATCAAAAGACCGGTTCATTTCCTCGGCTATCTGGCTGTCAAAGCGGCGACGGTCTTGTTTGCCCTTCTGCCGTGGGACCGCGCAGTCAAAGCCGGCGCATTCATGGGCCGGGCCGCGACGGGACTGGTGCGCGGGCGTTTCGAGTTGACAAAGGAAAACATCCGCAGGGCCTTGCCGGAGCTCTCCGAGGCCCAGGTGCGCGAAACCGCGCTCAAATCGTGGGAAAACATGGGCGTCGTGGTCGCGGAGGTCCTGTCCGCCGCGCAGCTCGGCAAAAAAGAATTTCTTTCCCGCTTTGAGGTGGCAAACCCGCAGGTATTGCGCGATTTGCAACGGCAGGGCAGGGGCGCCATAGTGCATTTCGGACATTTTGCGAACTGGGAGCTCGCCGCCGTCGGGATTTCAGCGCTGGATCTGCCGGTCTGCGCGGTGGTGCGCCATATCCGCAACCCGTATGTGGACGACATGCTTAAGGCCATACGCACCCGTTTCGGGGCCGAGATTATATTCCATCGGGACCCGTTTTTTTCCTGCGTGCGGAATTTAAAGCGCGGCAAATTCCTGGGCATACTCATGGACCAGAACTGCCCGGCGGGCGACATTTACGCACCGTTCATGGGCCGCCAGGCCGCTACAACTCCGCTGACCGCGCTGCTGGCGCTGAAATTGCAGACGCCGGTGCTGCCCATGCGCGTAACCCGCGCGAACGGAAAACTGCTGGTGACTTTCGAGGAGCCGATATATCCCGATACCGCCTATTCGCCGGAAACCATGCACGCGCTGATAGACAAGCTCAACGCACGCCTGGAAGCGTGGATACGGGCTGAGCCGCATTTATGGCTCTGGGCGCATAACCGCTGGAAACGGGAAGGCGACGCCATTCGGTTTATAAAGGGAGGCAAGCACCATGCCGCGCGCGCAGCAGCTTAACAAAGCCGTTTTTTTAGACAGGGACGGCACTCTCATCCACGACAGGCCGGGGCATTACCTCAGCCGTCCTGAGGATTTGCGCGTCTACAAAAACGCTCCCGCCGCGCTGGCGCTGCTGCAAAAACACGGTTTCAAGCTTTTCATAGTTTCCAACCAGTCCGGCGTGGGACGCGGGTATTTCACAGGGAAAACCGCGCGGGCGATTAACGCGCGGCTTGAAAGTCTCTTCAAAAAACGCGGCGTGAAAATAACCGAAACGGTTTTCTGCCCGCACGCGCCGGACGCAGGATGCTCCTGCCGCAAGCCCGCGCCGCTCATGGGCGAACGGCTGATAAGGCGTTACAAACTGTCTCCCCCCGTGTGCTACATGGCGGGCGATAAAAAATCCGACGCGCAATTCGGCAGGAACCTCGGTTTTTCGACTATTTTCGTAAAAACGGGCCACGGCGCCGCCCAATTGAAAAAGCATGGCGGCAAAGTGGCGGACCGCGTGACGGCGGATATTCTATCGGCGGCAAAATGGATAATCAAACATGAAATACCGGATTAAGCTGTCTCAACTTGTCACTCTGATACTGCTGGCCATCGCAAAGCCCTGTTCGTGGCGGCTTTTCGCGGCGGGCATGGCGCTTGCCGTCGTGGGCGAATGCCTGCGGGTGTGGTCCTCCGGAAACCTTTATAAAGACAAGACTCTCGCCGTTTCCGGCCCTTACAAAATGACGCGCAACCCGCTTTACGCCGGCTCGTTTCTGATGGCGCTGGGATTTTCGCTGATATGCCTTAACCCCGCCTATCCGGCGCGCTCGGCGGCATTGGTGCTGGCGGTGCTGCTGGGATTCAAATTTATCTACAATCTACAGGTAGCCGCCGAGGAGACGCATCTGCTGGACATTTTCGGGCAGCAGTATGCCGACTACAAAAACTCGGTGCCGCGTTATGTTCCCGCCCTGTCCGCGTTCGGCGCCGCGCTGAGTTCGGACAGGTTCACGCTGGCCCGGATGCTCTACAACCGCGAGCAGATGACTATTCTGGGCCTGGCGACGATAGCCGCGATAGTGGCGGCAAAACTGCATTACGGATGGTGAATATGAAGAGACTCTCGTTTCTGCTGATTGTTTTCGCGCTGCCGCTTTGCGCGCGCGCCGCGGACAAACCGCCCCGTGGCCGGCTTTACAGCCCGCTCGACACCGCGGCCGGCGCGAAAGCGCCGGAAAATCCCGCGCCGTGGTACGGTGAAAGACTGGAGTTCGCCGTCGGCTGGGGTCTTATCACCGTAGGCCATGCGACAATGGAAGTGAGCGACGTTGTCAAATGCGGCGACGCTTCCTGCTACCATATCCTCTCCACCGCTAAAACCAACAGCGTTACCGATAAGTTTTTCAAGGTGCGGGATATAAACGAATCGTGGATAGGCGTCAAGGATTCGGCTTCGCGCGGTTATTTGCAGCTTATGCGCGAGGGCCATTATCTCTGGGACGAATGGGTGCTGTTCGACCTCGCCGGCAAAAAATTCAACGGAGAATGGATGGACCGCGGCGGCAACCGGGACAAGATGTCCGGCTCCATCCCCGGCCCCGTGCAGGATATGCTTTCCAGCCTCTACTATGTCCGCGCGCAAAAGCTGGAAGTGGGCAAGGACATAATACTCGACGTCAACAACCGCGAGAACTGGCCCATGGTGGTGAAAGTCACCGGCAGGGAAAAACTCAGCCTCGGCATCGGCAAGTTCGACTGCTTCGTGGTGGAGCCCAAGGTGCGCGAAAAAGGGCTTTTCGTGCAGAAAGGCAAGCGCCTGCGCGTCTGGATTACCGACGACAAATACCACACCCCGGTGATGATGCGCTCCGAGGTGTTCATCGGCAACGTAACCGCCTGGCTGACAAAACTGGACCGTTCCGGCAAGTGACGCGGATTTCATGACACGCTCCGACAAGGCAAGGCTTATAAAAACGGTGCGCTCTTTCACGGGGCGCAAAATAGCGGTTTTCGGCGACGTCATGCTGGACCGCTTTGTGCAGGGCACGGTAGGCCGCATTTCCCCCGAAGCGCCGGTGCCGGTCGTGCATGTGAAAAAAGAAACGAGCATCCCCGGCGGGGCGGGCAACGTGGCCTCGAACCTCGCCGCGCTGGGCGCCAAACCCGTCCTGATTTCGGTAGCCGGAAGCGACAGCGCGCGCGGCGAGCTTTGCAACTCGCTTTCCGAACGCGGGGTGGACGTCTCTTTCATACTCCCCGACGAACGCCGCCCCACCACCGAGAAAGTGCGCGTCATAGCCGAACATCAGCAGGTGGTGCGTTTTGACAGGGAGTCTCTCGCTCCGCTGGGCAGGAACACGGTAAAGCGCTGTCTTGACGCCTTCAGCGAAGCGTCCCGCGGCGCGGGCGGGGCGATACTGTCCGATTACGGCAAAGGCATGCTGACGGCGTCAAGCATTCCCTCGCTCGTGGCTCAATGCCGCAAACGCCGCCTCCCGGTCTGCGTGGACCCCAAGGTGGAGCATTTCCGGCGTTACCGCGGAGTAACCTGCATCACGCCCAACACGAAAGAAGCCTGGGAAGGAATGCGCGCCCACCCGCGGGACGGGCAGCGCCCGATAGAAGACCTCGGCAGGAAAATACTGCGGGCGCTCAATTCCGAAACCGTCCTGATAACGCAGGGCGCAAGCGGCATGACGCTGCTCAGGCGCTCCGCGCTGAATTCGCCGTTCCATATCCCGACGGTGGCGCGCGAAGTGTTCGACGTGACCGGCGCGGGAGACACGGTCATCTCGGTATTCACGCTGGCATTGGCCTGCGGAGCGGCTTTCGAGGAAGCCGCCGTAATCGCCAACCACGCCGCCGGCATAGTGGTGGGCAAGCTGGGCACCGCGACCGCTTCTCAAGACGAAATAATAAAGGCGCTGGAGGAGCATGGCAACTGACGTTCTTTTCGTCATTCCGGCCAGATACGGTTCCACCCGGTTTCCCGGCAAGGTGCTCAAACCCATCGCGGGAAAGCCGGTCATCCAGTGGATATACGAGGCTTGCGCCGCCACCGGCCTCGGCGAGACGCTCATCGCCACCGAGGACAGGCGGGTGGTGGACGCCGCCGCCGGATTTAGCGCCGCCGCCGTGCTGACCAGCCCGGACTGCGCCAGCGGCACCGACCGCGTTTACGAGGCCGCAAGAAACCGCAAGGAGCCCCTGGTGATAAACGTGCAGGGCGACGAGCCTTTCATCAGCGAAAACACCCTGTCCGCCGTAGTAAACCTCCTGCGGGGGGACAAAGAGACGGACATCGCCTCCGCCTGCTTCGAGATAACCGACCCCTCCGACATAACCAATCCCAATTCCGTCAAAGCCGTGCTGGGCGCGGGCGGACGGGCGCTGTATTTTTCGCGCAGCCCTGTGCCGTATCACCACGAGCTGTCGGATTTGAAGGACGCTGTTGCCTGGTACAAGCATTGCGGCATCTACGGCTACCGCCGGGCCGCGCTTGAAAAATTCGTGAAACTCCCCCCCTGCGCGCCGGAAAGGCTCGAACGCCTTGAGCAATTGCGGGCGCTGGAGGCGGGCATGGTCATCAAATGCGCCGTGCTGAGGGGCGACAGCCCCGCCATAGACGTGCCCGGGGACATGGAGCGCGCGCTGGCGTATCTGAAGGCCCAAGGAAAATAACCGAGGTCCATAAATGGCGAAATTCATATTCGTGACGGGCGGCGTGGTAAGCTCTCTCGGCAAAGGCATAACCGGAGCCTCGATAGGCAAGCTCCTGCAACTCAACGGCTTGTCCGTAACCATGATAAAGTGCGACCCGTACATCAACGTGGACGCCGGCACCATGAACCCGATTCAGCACGGCGAGGTTTACGTGACCGACGACGGCGCTGAAACCGACCTCGACCTCGGCTACTACGAGCGCTTCCTCGAAATTCCGATGACCAGGGCCAACAACGTCACCGCCGGCAGCGTCTACCGCGCGGTAATAGAAAAGGAGAGGAGCGGCAAATATCTGGGCTCCACCGTGCAGGTAATCCCGCACATCACCAACGAGATAAAGGAGCGCTTCAAGGCCCTCTCGAAGGATTTCGACGTTACCATAGTGGAAATCGGCGGCACGGTGGGCGACATAGAGAGCCTGCCGTTTCTGGAAGCGGCGCGGCAAATGCGGCTTGACTGCGGCCAGGGCAACGTCATATACGTCCATGTCACGCTGGTACCCTACATCCCCAGTTCCGACGAGCTAAAGACCAAGCCCACGCAGCACTCCGTCAACAAACTGCGCGAAATCGGCATAGACCCGAACATGATAATCTGCCGCGCCTCCAAGCCGCTGGACGCAGACATAAAGGCCAAAATATCTCTTTTTTGCAGCGTGCCGCGCGAAGCCGTGCTCGACGCGCCGGACGCGCCCTCCATATACCTGGTGCCGGAAATACTGCACTCGCAGGGCGTAAACGAACAGATACTCATGCTGCTGGGCATACGCGCAAAACGCCACGATTTCGCCAAATGGAGCGCTTTCACCGAAAAGATAGGCAAGACCGAAAAAACCGTCAACATCGCGCTCGCCGGCAAGTATGTGAAGCTCAAGGACGCCTACAAATCCGTCGGCGAGGCGCTGTTCCACGGCGGGATAGCCAATAACGCCAAAGTCCGCATAGACTACGTGGACGTGGAAGACCCGGACGCGGAGGCCCGGCTGCGCGCGGCGGACGGCGTCCTCGTTCCCGGCGGCTTCGGCAACAGGGGCATCGAAGGCAAAATCCGCGCAATAACCATAGCCCGCGAGATGAAAAAGCCGTTCCTCGGCATCTGCCTCGGAATGCAGTGCGCGGTGATAGAGTCCGCCCGCAGCCTCGCCGGAATGCCCAGGGCCAACTCCACGGAGTTCGACGAAAAAACGCCGCACCCCGTCATAGACGTCATGCCCGAGCAAAAAGATGTCGTGGACAAAGGCGGCACGATGCGCCTCGGCGCCTGCACGACGCTCCTGTCGCCCGGCAGCGCGGCCGCGGCGGCCTATAAAACGATCACGATAAGCGAGCGGCACCGCCACCGCTACGAGTTCAACCCGAAATTCGTCAAGGCGCTAGAAAAAAAAGGGTTGAAAGTGACCGGCTGGTATAAAGACCGCAAACTGCCGGAAACCGTCGAGCTGGCGAAACATCCGTGGTTCGTGGGAGTGCAATTCCATCCGGAATTAAAATCCCGTCCGACAAAACCGCACCCGCTTTTCGTCGCGTTCATAGAAGCGTCGCTCAAAGCGCGCGAAGGCAAAAAGGAAGCATGAAAAACATCAAAGTGCGCGTGGGCGGAACCGAGTTTTCAAACTCCGGGCCGCTGGCTTTCATTTCGGGGCCCTGCGTAATCGAAACGGAAAAAAGCTACCTCGCAACCGTAAAACGGCTGGCTGAAATTTTCCGCGCGGCCAAACGGCCTTTCGTGCTAAAAGCGTCTTTCGACAAGGCCAACCGCACCTCGGTGTCGGCTTTCCGCGGCACCACGCTAAAGGAAGGGCTGCGCATAATCCGAAAAGCCAAAGAGCTTACCGGCGCGCCGTTCGTGATGGACGTGCATGAACCCTGGCAGGCCGCCGAGATAGCGCAAGCCGCGGACATGCTGCAAATACCGGCCTTCCTCTGCCGGCAGACCGATTTGGTGCTGTCCTGCGCGCGCACCGGCAAACCGGTCAACGTGAAAAAAGGCCAGTTTCTCGCGCCGTGGGACGTGAAAAACATCATCGCCAAGATTGAGTCCGCCGGAAACCGCAGTATACTCATAACCGAGCGCGGCGCCACCTTCGGCTACGGCAACCTGGTGGTGGACATGTGCGGGCTGGAAATAATGAAGGAATTCGGCTACCCCGTGATTCTCGATTGCACGCACTCCGTGCAAAAACCCGGCGCGCTGGGCGACAAGACCGGCGGCGACGCCGCTTTCGCCCCCGTGCTGGCCCGCGCGGCGGCGGCGGTGGGCGTGGCGGGGCTGTTTTTCGAGGCGCATCCCAATCCGGCGAAGGCGCTTTCAGACGGGCCCAATTCCCTGGCCTTGAAAGACGTTCCAAAACTCGTTAACATAATAAGCAGGCTCGACGACGTTGCGAAGAAGAGGTAGCTATCATGAAATGTCCCTCCTGCGGTCAGGAAAATAAAACCGGCACACGGCTGTGCAAAAAATGCGGGCGGGACGTGACGCTCGCCCCCTCCTGGTTTCCGGGATGGAAATGGCACCTGAAAACGCTGGCCGTGATATACGCCGCGCTGGTGGTGGTTTTTTTCGCGGCGCACTGGCTGCTGAGAAAGCTGCCGCCGCCTTACAATATGCGCACCATTCCCGCGGAGCTGACGCCATGGCTTTATCCCCACAAAACCCCCGCTCCGTAAACGAGGGCAAAGTGCTTTCGGCGGCGCGGGACGTTTTGCGCGCCGAGGCGCGCGCGCTTTCCGCCACCGGCGCGGTGCTGGACGCGGAGTTCGTGCGCGCCGTGGAGATAATACGCGCGGGTTCCGGCAAGGTGGCAGTAACCGGCATAGGCAAATCCGGCCTCGTGGGCCGCAAAATAGCCTCCACGCTGGCTTCGACCGGCACTCCCGCGCTGTTCGTGCATCCGGTGGAATGCCTGCACGGCGATTTGGGAATGCTCTGCGGCGGAGACACGCTGCTGGCGCTTTCCTATTCCGGCGAGACCGGCGAGGTGTGCAAGCTTGCCGAACTGCTAAAAGAGCGCGGCCTGAAAATCATTTCGCTGGCGGGCAGGGCCGGCTCCCGTCTGGCGCGCGCGGCGGATGCCGCGATAACGCTTAAAGTGCCGCGCGAGGCCTGCCCGTACAACATAACCCCCACCTCCTCCACCACCGCCATGCTGGCGCTGGGCGACGCGCTGGCGCTGACGCTGATGCGCCTGTCGGGTTTCGGCAGGGAGGATTTCGCAAGGCTGCACCCGGGCGGCAGCCTCGGAAAGATTTTGACGCTTAAAGTCAAAGACCTCATGCACACCGGCAGCGCAAATCCCGTCATAAGCCATAAAAAAACGGTGCGAGAGGCGCTTTCGGTTATGACGCTGACCCGGCTCGGCGCGGCCTCGGTGGTGGACGCCAAAGGCAGGCTGCTGGGATTTTTCACCGACGGCGACCTGCGGCGCGGGCTCCAAAATGATGACGGCCTGCTTTCGCGCAGGCTGGAAACGGTGATGACAAGAAAACCCTCCAGTGTAACGCCGGACACTCCCGCCATAGACGCAGCCCGGCTCATCGCCGCGCGCAGGATAGATAATATCCCCGTGGTGGATAAAAACGGCAAGCCCGTCGGCATATTGGACGAGCGCGACCTCATCGAAGTGCTGCCGCTGGCACGGGGCGATGAGTAAAACGGCGGTCTCGCTGTCGCTTCTGGCGGCGCTCGCGCTGTGCGCCTGCTCGGATTACAGTTCCTCCGAAAAATCCTCGGCTCCTGTGCAGAAAATAAAAAAATTGACGCTCTTTGAGGTGGCAAAAGGCGCCCGCGCCTGGACGCTCACAGCCGAGTCCGCCGAAATCCGCGACGCGGGCAACTCAGCCGCGCTTACAAACCCCGCCATAGATTGTTTGCA
>JAQTYB010000084.1 GCA_028688475.1 Elusimicrobiales bacterium | reverse complement strand
CCCGTCTTTCCTGTCCGCTCATTGGGTATAGCGCCGCCAGCAAATCGAACATCGCCTTCCCGCCGGCGACTTGCGTTTTCCAGTCTTCGGGGCCATGTTTGTCCAGCAAAAGAGCCTGTTCGGCGCCGGTTCCGTAAAGACGTCCCGAGTCCGAGTCGAAGTCCTCTTTCACCCCTTTCTTTACCGCATTCCCCTTTCCAGGCAGCCGGCTTGTCAATTTCAGTTCGACGTATCGCGTGGGGCCCTCCGCACGCTCCGCATAATCCTCATAGTTTTTATCCGCAAAATGCTTTTCGTTCCGAAACGCGCGAATGGCGGCGAAAGTTCGGCCAACACACGCCGACTCATTTACGGATTTGGCGTCAAGCACGCGCAACAGGACTCGTTGTTCCAAAGTCTCCAGAGCCCTTGTTTCGGGGGTCTCGTTCACATGCCGCTCCATCTGGGGAAAGGGATTTTTGAACGCGGTTTCCTGAAAAATATGAAACCTTTCATGCATGACCAGCCGCACGCCGATAAGAGGTTCGCTAAGAAATTTCTCGCCGGTCTTATAGCGAAAAGCGAAACAATCGGCTCCGTTAAGCGGGTAATGCCAATCCATTGTGGAATTCAAACCTAGCGTTCCTTCTTTCAAAGAAACGGAGTGCGGCGAATCCGTAAGGCGTTTGAAATCCGCCGGTGGGTTGGGGTGCGCGATGAGGAAAGCGCGCTTTCCCTCCTCGTAAATCAAAACCGGCTGCGAGAATATCGAATAACCGGGCCATACGGGCGCACTGGCGAGGGTGCGCTCCAATCGGATAAGCGCGGAGACTCTTGAGTCGAGCTTGTCCGCCAACTGCGGCGCGCCGGCGCCGGGCGCGACCGGTTTTTCCCCGCCGAATTTAACCGCGGCGGCGGGAAGGTTGCCGGCGAACAGATTATCCAGAAGAACATCGCGCGTTGCCGGCGCGGCATTCGCGCCGGACGCGGGCAGCAAAGACAGAATCGCGGCAATCAGACTTACGTTCATAAGTTATCCTCCCGTTAGCTGCAGTAAATTTGGAAGCGCAATTTTTTGCTCTTCCCGTGCTGATGGACAACCCAAACTTAGCAACCCCCAACAGCTACGCTTATAGTTTAGCGCAAACAGCGAGTTCCGCAAAGGGCCGAAAGTGCCAATTTCCACTGGGCCTTTGGGGCAGTATACTTCCTCTTACTGTGTCATAAATACAGCAAAGCCACAGGGCTGCATTTTTAGCCACGAAACACACGAAATACACGAAAAATGAGGAGCCTTTTCAATTACAACAACAGCACTCAGCCGCAGATGAACGCAGATATTCGCAGATAAAGGCAGACAAAAGCAGTTTTGTTTTTAATCTGCGAATATCTGCGTTCATCTGCGGCTAAAACTCCGTTGTTTGTGTTGTTTATTCCTCTTTCGTGTATTTCGTGTGTTTCGTGGCTCGTATTCATAAAGAGATAGCTGTTTATGACACAGTAAGTAAAACACAAAAGCTTTGTCCGGAGCCTTGTTTGGCCAAGCCTATTATACATCATCGTCGGGGAACGGGGGCGTGTTTCTCCGGCAGATGCCGCCGCACGGGTCCAAAGACCTGTTGAAAACAGGGACTTTCGGCCCTTTGCGGAACTTGCTGTTTGCGCTAAACTATAGCTGTTGCCGGATTTGCTCGGAGGAGACACCAGATGAGATTGTTCGCGCTGGCAGTGACGCTGACGGCAGTTGCCGCAGCGGCAAACGCCGCCGGTCAAGCGCCCGCCGCTCGGGAGTTGTTTTCCGCGGTTGCGGACGCTCAGCAGGGAACCGCTCCCATTCCCCGGGCAAAAAGCGGCGCCGCCCGCCCCGCCTCCGCCGCAGAGCAGGGCGGAACGCTCACCATTTACGTTTACCCGCCGAGCAAGCCCATAGACTGGTCCACGCCTAAAAAAGCCATGCTCCCTTTTCTGCTGGTATCAGCTCTGGACCATTTGCCCATCATCCGGAAGGCGGATTTTGTCTCGGATTTCGGCGAAAAGGGATATATTTCCTGGCGCTATAAATCGGGGATGGGGCATACAATCGCGCATCTGGCATGCACGCTCCCCGGCGGCGCGCCGTATGAGTCCTGGAGCAGCTTTTCAGGGCAGGGACTGCCCGAAGTGGACCTCGAATTGCTCCTGAAGCGGGAAATCGGTTTGGGAATGTTGTTTTACGACTACGTTGACGGATACATAATAAGCGGCCAGGAAAATCCCACGCATCTTGCGCATTACGCCAGCCTCAACGGGGCCGCGCCGCGCTACTGGCAGCAGAAAATCGGCTCCAAAGCCTGCGCCGACGCCCGCGATATGGTGGAATTCTTCAAAAGCTTTCATTTCCAGGAAGGAGCCGCGCTGGCACAACTGCAGGCGCGCCCGCCGGAGAAGACGCTCTATTTTTCCTCCAACATGGACCCGTACAAAAGCTATGTTGACAGGAACAGCGGCGGCAACGGCAAAGTCGGCGGCGGCTGCGCCCCCTACGGGCTGGCGCTGCTGAAAATAGCCGGGAAATACGACTGGTCTCTCGACGATATGTTCCTGCTGCATATAGACATTTCCGAGCGGTTGATCGGCGGCATTCCCGACGAGAACGGCAAACTACGCAGAATCCCGCCCCTGAGCCTGTTCGGGGAGCTCGGCGACAGTTGGACTCATCCCGGCTACAAAAACCGGCACTTTAAAAATTACGACCCCGCGCTCATCTGGAAATTCATAGGCGAGGCGCGGACCTGCCTCGCCGGCGGCAATTGCGCGCCGAAAGTCCGTGAATGGCTCGATAAAAATCGGGGACGGGTATCCGCCGGTCCGGCGCAGGAAATCAGGGATACTCAAACCGGCGGACGCGCCAGCACCGCCTTGAGCGCGAAGCTTTACGGAATAGTATTGGAATAGCGGACTTTCAGGGAATCTGTTTTGCCGGAGGCTGCACCCTCATGTTGAGAAAAAGCGCAGTTGCGGCTTTCGTGCTGGCGCTTAATTTCGCCGTCTCGAAAGCGGAAACAAATTATAAACAGCTCGATTTTCAGGTGCCTCAACCGCCGGTTCCCCTGGAGACCGGGCTCCGGGCCGATAAATCCTCCGCGGCAAAAGCCGAGTGGACCGTAATGGTGTTCATAAACGGGAAAAACGATGTTGAAAACGGCGCCGTGCAGTATTTCAAGCAACTGGAAGCGGTGGGTTCGACCGACAGGATTAACATAGTCGCCGAACTGGGCCGCAAAACCAGCGGCACATGGACAGGCTGCCGCAGGTATCTCGTTAAAAAAGATACCGGCGCCGATATCGCTTCTCCGCCTCTCCAGATAGCGGAGAAATGCGATATGGGAGACTACAACCGTGCCGTTGACTTCGGCGAATGGGCCATGAGCAAGTTCCCGGCCAACCATTACATGTATATCATCTGGAATCACGGTTTGGGCTGGGAAAAGTCCGGCAGCGGCGGCATGGCGAAAGGCATTTCCTGCGACCAGGAGACGGGGCATTATATTTCCACTCCGCAAATGGGACTGCTGCTCAATGCGCTTGGACATGTAGACGTCTACCGTTCGGAAGCCTGCCTGATGCAGATGGCGGAAGTGGCTTATGAAATAAAAGACCGCGCGGATTACATACTCGGCTCCGAGGAAGTGGAGACGGAATACTATTTGAACGCCGACGAATGGCTGAACAAGTTTATCGCCGGCGGCGACTTCTCGCCCGAGGCATTGGCGAAAACTGCGGTTGACGTCTCGCGCCAGTTCACGCTGTCCTGCGTGCGCGCCGCCGCTATGGCGCATTTTGTCGAACTGCTGGACGGTTTCAGCTCCGCTGTCATGAAAGAGGACAAAACGGTGGTTGCGACCGCCGCAGCCAATACCCAGCGTTACGCCACCTCCTCCCACAGGGACCTTTATCATTTCGCAACCCTCGTTGCGGCTTCCAGCAAAAACGAAGCGGTCAAAAGTTCGGCAAAAACCCTGACGGATTACATTGCCGGCACGCTTGTTATCGCCAATAAGACAAATCAGGCCTTTCGCAATCCTGTTGATACGTCCGGCAAATTTATCATGCCGGGCGACTATACCAACTCTCATGGCCTTGCCATATATCTCCGTGAATCCGCCTATGACTACGCCGGCGATACGGAAAAGAATTATGGAGCCCTTTCCTTTGCAAAAAACAGCAAATGGCCGGAGTTCTTGCAGTGGCTGCATAAGAAATAAGCCCGGCAAAAAGGTCGTTGCTTCAACGGGTGACTTGTCAAATTTGTGCGCGTCCGCCAAAAAATATAAACTGCTTGTATCCGCCGGTTCCCGACCTTTGCTTTTGACAAACTCTGTATGGCTCTTTTTGCGACCGCGCTTTTGGCCTTAACAATTTCCGCCGCACTCTCGCTGGTTTTCTCGAAAAAACCGGCCTGGTCCGCTTTTGCCGGAGCGGGGGGGAATGTCCTCGCCGCGGCGCTGGGCCTTGCCGCGCTGGCGTTTGCGGGAGCGAAACCTCATCTTAATCTGCCGTGGGCCGTTCCCGGCGGGCAGTTGCATATCGCGTTGGACCCGTTGAGCGCGGTGTTTCTGGCGCCCATGTTCGTGCTGTGCGCCTGCGGCGCGCTGTACGGAGTGAGTTACGGCGGCCTCAACCGGCGCACCGGAACCGGCTTTCTCCTATATAACTTGTTGACCGCTTCGATGGCGGTGGTGTTCACCGCGCGCAACGCGATGCTTTTCCTGGCCGCGTGGGAAATCATGGCGCTCTGCTCGTTTCTGCTGGTGGTCACGGATTACGAGAACCCCGAGACGCGCAACGCGGGCTGGGTTTACCTCGTCGCCACGCATATCGGCACGGCTTTCATAATCGCGCTGTTCGCGCTGGCGTGGCACAAATGCGGCTCGACTGAATTCGCCGATTTCCCCAAAGCCTTCGCCGCCCTGCCGTTCGCGGCGGTGGCGCTGCTGTCCGTCACTGGATTCGGCGCGAAGGCCGGATTTTTCCCGTTCCACGTCTGGCTGCCCAAAGCGCATCCCGCCGCGCCGAGCCATGTTTCCGCCGTGATGTCTGGCATAATGATAAAGACGGGCATATACGGCATCATCCGCATGATATCGTTTTGCCCGCCCCCGCCGTTCTGGTTCGGCGGGCTGCTGGCGTCAATCGGGATAATCTCCGGCGTGGGCGGCGTGCTGTTCGCGCTGGCGCAGCGGGATATCAAGCGTTCTCTGGCTTATTCCAGCGTCGAAAATATCGGAATAATCGCGCTGGGATTGGGCATGGGCTGGATGGGCGCGGCCTCCGGCAGGACTGATATCGCCTTTATCGGCTTTGCGGGCGCGCTGCTGCATGTAATCAACCACGCGTTTTTCAAGGGACTGCTGTTTTTCGGCGCAGGGGCCGTCTATCACGCGACCGGCATACGGGATATGGACAGGCTGGGCGGGCTGCGCCGCTTCATGCCGGTTACCGCGCTGACGTTTCTCGCCGGCTCCGCCGCGATAGCGGCGCTGCCGCCGTTCAACGGGTTCATAAGCGAGTTCCTCATATATTCCGGCGCGTTCAAGGCGGTAATAGCGGGGCGCGGCGCGGGTTTCGGCGGATTGGCGGTTATACTCGGACTGTCGCTTACAGGCGGCTTGGCCGCCGCGTGTTTTACCCGTGTGTTCGGAATCATTTTTCTTGGCGAGCCCCGCGCAAAGCTCGCCGTCGAACATGGCGAGCCGCCGCTGATGGTCGGCCCGATGGTTGCGCTGTCCGCGCTGTGCCTTTTCATGGGACTCGCGCCGCAATTCGCGGCGCGGCTGGTCACGGAGCCCGCATTGATGCTGAGCGGCGCGCCGTATGCGGATTTGCCGTCGCGACTACAGCCCGTCGGCCTGCTGGGCTGCGCAGTCGTTCTGCTTTCGCTCGCGCTCTGGTTTTTCAGGAAACGGCTGCTTGCCGGACGCGCGGTGGCAAGCGCGCCGACGTGGGGCTGCGGCTACTCCGCGCCCGCGGCCAGCATGCAGTACACGGCCTCGTCTTTCGCCCAGCCGCTGGTTGATTTTTTCGGGATAGGCACGGCCAAAAAAATAGAGGAGCCGCACGGCCTTTTCCCGTCCCACGCCATGTTCCGCAGCGAAACGCCGGATATCGCCAAATCACGGTTCTACCGCCCGTTGTTTGAGAATATAGAACAAAGGATGTCCTCGCTTCGCGTTATCCAGCATGGCAACATCCATGCCTATATCCTTTATATCGCGGCAGCGCTGGTGGCGCTGCTGGTGTGGACATTGAAATGACAGCTATCGCCGATTTCGCCGCCGCATTGCTGCTGGCCCCGCTTCTGCCAGGGGTAATAAACCGGGTGAAGGCGTTTTTCGCCGGACGGCGCGGGCAGTCCGTTTTCCAGCTTTACTACGATTTGCGCAAGCTGCTGGCCAAAGGCGCGGTATACAGCTCCGCTTCGGGATTCGTGTTCAGGCTTGGTCCCGTAGCGTCGCTCGCCGCCCTGCTGGCCGCTCTCGCGGTAATGCCCGCGGGCGGGCACGGCTCGCTGGCGTCTTTCGACGGGGACATAATTCTTTTCGCCTATCTGCTGGCGCTGTCGCGGTTTGTCACGGTGCTGGCCGCGCTGGACACCGGTTCCAGCTTCGAGGGAATGGGCGCCAGCCGCGAGGTGTTTTTCTCCGCGCTGGCCGAACCGGCGTTTTTCCTGTCGCTTGCCGTGCTGGCCAAAAAAGCGGGGGCGTTCTCCTTCAACCTCATTTTCCTGTCCGCCAATCCGGTGACGGGCACGCCGCTGCTGCTGGTGCTGGCGGCGCTGTTCATAGTTTTTCTCGCGGAAAACTGCCGCATTCCGTTTGACGACCCGAACACGCATCTTGAGCTCACCATGATTCACGAGGTCATGGTCCTCGACCACAGCGGCCCCGATTTCGCGCTGATTTCCTACGGCGCGGCTCTGAAGATGTGGCTGCTGGGCGCGGTTGTGGTGCGGCTGGCGCTGCCGTTCGGCGGCGGGACCGGCGGGGCGCAGAGCCCCGCGCTTTTCCTGGCGGGAATTTTCGCCCTGGCCATCGCAACGGGGATTGTCGAATCCTGCATGGCGCGGCTGCGGCTGCTTAAGGTGCCCGCGCTGCTGCTGTCGGCCTCCATGCTGGCGTTCGCGGCGTTCATGGTGTCCTGATGAATTACTTCGAATTGCTCGCGGTCATAGTGATTTTATGCGACGTTGCGCTTTGCGCCGCGAGCCGGCTGCGCGCCATGATACGCGCGGCGGCGGTGCAGGGGGCGGCGCTGGGACTGCTGGCCTTCATAAAGCCGGTCACCTGGGAGATAGTGCTGCTTTCGGCGGCGACGATAGCGATAAAGGCCGTTCTGTTTCCGTGGCTGCTTAATATCGCGCGCGAAAAATCGAAAGCGGACGAGCCCGCGCCGTATGTCGGCTATAATTTTTCGTTCGCGATATGCGCGGCGATGTTCGGCGTTTCGGTCTGGCTCAGCCATCGTCTGGATGTCGCCACCACGCTCATGGCGGGCGCGTTTTTCACCGTGCTGGCGGGGTTTTTCGTCATCGTCTCGCGCAAAAGCGCGTTTTCGCAGGCTATCGGATACCTGGTGCTGGAGGGCGGGGTTTACGCCTTCGGCATGGCCATGCCCAACGAAGCGCCCGCGCTTGTGGAATTGGGGCTGCTGCTGGATGTTTTCATGGCGGTTTTCATAATGGGAATAATGGTTTACCACATAAGCCGCGAATTCGAGCACGCCGACATGGCCAAAATCGCTTTTCTGAGCGATTTGGAGGATTATGATTAGCGCGGCCATACTGCTTCCCGCGGTTGCGGGCGCGGCGGCGCTGTTTGGCGGCAAGGCGCTGGCGCGGTTTCTGCTGAAGGCAACGGCCTGCGCGCATCTGGCGCTTGTGCTGTATATGTGCGTTTTCCCGCAACGCGGCGGCTACTGGCTGGCGCTTGACGGCGCGGGCCTGCTGTTTCTGGTGCTGGCCAGCGTTTTGTTCGCGGCGGCGGCGTTTTACGCGATGGGCTATCTCGACCATTCCGCCGCGCACCGGGAGGCGCATGTCCTTTCCCCGCTTTTCGGCACCGAGCCGCAGCCGGTGTTCATCGCGTTCCTGCTGTTTTTCCTGGCGTCCATGAGCTTTGTCTGCGCCAGCCGCCATCTGGGGCTGATGTGGGTCGCGCTGGAGGCTACGACTCTGGCCAGCGTGCCGCTGATTTGTTTTCACAAAACGCCGCGCTCGCTGGAGGCGGCGTGGAAGTACCTGATGATTTGCTCCGTCGGTATCGCGCTGGCGCTGCTGGGCAACTTTTTCCTGACGGCGGCGGTCGGCGCGCGGGAGGTGCCGCTGCTTTACGACGTCCTGCGGCAAAACGCCGCGAAGCTGGACCCGCTCTGGCTCAAGGCGGCGTTCGCCGTGACTTTCATAGGCTACGGCACTAAAATGGGGCTTGCGCCGATGCACACCTGGCTGCCGGACGCGCACAGCGAGGCGCCGTCTCTGGTGTCGGCTTTGCTGTCGGGCGCGCTGCTCAACTGCGCGTTTTTGAGCATGATGCGCGTCAACGCCGTCTGCGCGGCGGCGGGGCTGGGAGCTTTCAGCGCGAAGGTTTTCCTGGCGTTCGGTCTGCTGTCTGTCGTCGTGGCGGCGGCGCTTATGCTGCGCCAGCGCGACTACAAGCGGCTGCTGGCCTATTCCAGCGTGGAAAACATGGGAATAATCGCGGTTGCGGCGGGAGCGGGCGCGCCTTACGCCGCCATGCTGCACGCGGCGAACCATTCCTTCACTAAGGCGGCGCTGTTTCTGCTGTCGGGCAACATCCTGCGCAGATTCAGGAGCAAGAAAATCGAGGATGTGAAAGGCCTGGCGCAGGCGCTGCCCAAAACCTCGTTTTTGTGGGCGGCGGGCATGCTGGCGATACTGGGAATGCCGCCGTTCGGAATTTTCTGGAGCAAATTCCTGACGCTCAAGGCGCTGCTGGGCAGCGGCGGTTATTGGGCGGCGGGATTACTGCTTTTTATGCTGGCGGCGGTCTTCGCCGGCGTGGCGCATCCGGTGATGGAAATGCTGCGCCCCGTTGAGGGCCAATCCGCGCCGGAACCGGAAAAAGCCGTTTTCCTGTTTCCCGCCCTGCTTTTGGGCCTCTGCACGCTTTTGCTGGGCGTATTCATCCCCGCGCCGGTGGAGGCTTTGCTGAAATCCGCCGCCGCGGCGCTGGGAGGAGGCTGATGCCGGCCATGCTGAAGAATTCGGGCGCCGCCGCCTTGTCCGAAATAGAAAGGCTTTCCGTAGAGAGTTTGCGCGGCAGAATCGGCACGTCGGTTTGGGGCGGCGGGGTTCTGCTTTCGCTTTTCGCGCTGCCGCTTGAAGGCGTTTTGCATTTATGCGCCGTGCTGGGGGACAGGAAAAAATCCGATATCGAGCTGCTGCTCGCTCCCGTCGAGGGAACCGGGTATCCCGCGATAACTGCTTCGGTGCATCAGGCGCATCTCTTCGAGCGCGAGATAGCGGAACAGTATGATATCCGCCCCGAGGGCCACCCCTGGCTCAAGCCGGTGCGCTTCCACGAGCCGTACCGCAAGGGCGCCGGCGTTTTCGGCGCGGAGCGTCCCGGCCCGGCGGTGTGGGATTATTTCAGGATGAAGGGCGAGGAAATCCACGAAGTGGCGGTGGGACCGGTGCACGCCGGGATAATAGAGCCGGGACATTTCCGTTTCCAGTGCCACGGCGAGAACGTGTACCACCTCGAAATACAGCTTGGCTTCCAGCACAGGGGGATTGAACGCGCCACACTGGCAAATCCCGCGCGCAGACTTTTTTATATGGAAACAGCCGCGGGGGACACTACCGCCGCCCATGCGACCGCTTATTGCCGCGTTGTGGAGGCTTTGTCGGATTGCAAGCCTTCGCCGCGCGCGGAGGCGGCGCGCGCGATTGCCCTGGAACTGGAGCGGCTCGCCAACCACACCGGCGATATGGGCGCGCTGGCCGGAGATGTGGGCTATCTGCCCACGATGTCTTTTTGCGGCAGGATAAGGGGCGATTTCCTCAACATGACCGCCCTTCTCTGCGGCAGCCGTTTCGGGCGGGGACTGCTTGAGGAGGGTGGAACGCGTTTTGACATTACCCCCGCCATCGCCGCCGAACTGTCCCGCCGTCTTGACGCGGCGCAGGCCGACGTTGCGGGCGCGGTCGGGCTTTTATGGAAAAATCCGTCGGTGCTTGCGCGTTTTGAAGGGACCGGCGCCGTCTCAGCCGAGACCGCGGCGGAACTGGGGTTGGTGGGTCCCGCCGCGCGGGCCTGCGGCCTGAAAATAGACGCGCGGACGGATTTCCCGTCGGGGCATTATTTGGCCGGCGCGCCGGAAACGGTGACGCTTGAAACCGGAGACGTATACGCGCGCGCAATGGTCCGCTGGCTGGAGATGCAGCAATCGCTGGACTTCATCCGCCGTACGCTGCCGGCGGCGCAGGGAGATACGGGGCTCTGCCGGTGCGGCGCTTTCAAGCCGGAAAGCGCGGCGGTTTGCGTCGAGGAAGGCTGGCGCGGCGAGTTATGCCACGTCGCGTTCACCGATAAGGACGGCAAGCTGTCGCATTACAAAATCACGGACCCGTCGTTTAAAAACTGGACCGGGCTGGCGCTGGCGCTGCGCGGGCAGCAAATCTCAGATTTTCCGCTGTGCAACAAAAGCTTCAATCTTTCCTACTGCGGCGTTGACTTATGATTAAAGCGCTGATTGAACGGCTGCGCCAGAAAGAGCGCACGATTGAATTCCCCGGCGGGACGCCGGTTCTGCCGGAGAGATTCAGGGGATTGCCGGCATTTGGCGCGGGCAGGTTGCCCGCCGGCTCCCCGGCGCAGTGCCCCGTCGGCGCGATTTCGGAGGACGGGCCGGTCTCGCTGGATTTGGGCAAATGCATATTCTGCGGGCGCTGCGAGAAATTTTCCGGCGGAGCGATATCTTTCGGGCGCGATTACCGGCTTGCCGTTTCGGACAGGCGGTCGCTTTCGCACCGGGGCGGGGAATTGGCATTGGCGCGCGCGCTGGATAAAAAATCGCGCGCCCTATTCGGGCGTTCGCTGAAATTGCGGCAGGG